>UQWD01000014.1 GCA_900544555.1 uncultured Eubacteriales bacterium | reverse complement strand
AAAGCGCTCCGTGTTAACTCGAAAAACGTGGCGCAGCCACTTTTTCGACACACTGGAGAACCCTGCTAAGCAGGGTCCCCGCTTAAGGGCCGTATATTGCCGCTCACGGATAAGCCGGGTTCCAGCCCGTCACGTCTGAACCAGAGAATCCGTATATACAGCGCGCACAAACGCATGAAACGTTATTCACCCGCGATGACCGCCCTGCTGATTAGCAGGCTGGGCGATCCATAATTGCTTTTATCCGGCAGTCCGAACTTTAAATCCCGGCCCACGGCGGCGACATTGTTCAACAGCTCCAGAAAGCTCCCGCCAATCGTAATGCGCTCAACCGGGCGCGACCGTTTACCGCCCTCTACCAAATATCCGCTCGCAAGCAGGGAGAAATCGCCGGAAATCGTATTGACCCCCGAGTGCAGCCCGCTCAGCTCCGTTACCACTAGCCCATCCCCCAACTCGGAGACAAGAGAATCAAAGCCGTACTCGCCAGGTACGATATAAAAATTGCTCGGCTCTACGCCGACAGGCGATTCCACGCTGTACCGTCCAGCGTTGGAGGTGGATTGCACACCGGCTTTCTTCGCTGTTTTTAGGTTGTGCAAAAGCGTCTTAAGCACACCCTTGTCTACTACCGCCGTGGTTTCAGACGGCACGCCCTCGGCGTCAAACGCGCGCTGGAACTCGCCGTAGAACGGGTCGTCCATCAGCGTAACAAGCTCGGAACCTATCCGCGTCCCCTCTTTGCCGTTTAACAAGGAAAGGCCCTTTTGCGCCGCGTCTGCGCTGAACATGGGCGAAAACGCCTCCAATAGGCTAGCTGCCGCGTCGTTGCGGAGAATTACCCGATACACGCCCGCCGGCGCGGGCGACGCGCCCAGCTTCCCGATAGCTTCCTGTACCGCCTCATTGGCCAAATCATATATCTCATGCGTTTTCGCACCATAGCGGAAACCCGTCCCATCCTTCACCTCGTCGCCCTCTTTTACAATTGGCACGATACCACTGTAAGCTACACGGCTGCTGCTTTGGGCGGCAAGGCCAAGCGTATTGTGAATATGAGTGCGCCGCGTGGATGTGGCGATTAGGCAATGCTCGACCCTGTCTACGCGTGAATCCGCCGCCTTGGCCGCGCGCTCCAGCTCAAACGCCAAATCGATCTTTTGTTCCTCTGTGTAATCCAGCACAACGCTCTCGCCTTTAGCAATCGGGCGATATTCGCATTTCCCCTGCATCGGGTGTTCGTCGGATGCTTCGATGGACATTGCGTTATCAACGGCCTTCATCGCCAGCGCTCTCGCGTCGTCAAGCGCTTCGGTATAAGCGTATCCGTTTTTCCCGTCGTATTGCACGCGCAGGTTCAAGCCGTTCTCGCGGCTTACCGTATACCTGTCCAGCTGCCCATTTAGGGCGTTAACCTCGAAATCCTCGCCCTCGACAAAATACACCTCGGCCGCCGTGCAGCCAAGCTCAAGCGCCGCTTCGAGGGCGGCGTCCTTAAATTGTTCAAAATTCATCATAGCGCGCCTCCTTTGCCGCCAACGGTAATTTCGCTCACGCGGATGCGCGGCTGGCCGACATTCGTCGGAACGCTGCCAGACAAAGAGCCGCACATACCCTGGCCCATCCACATTTTTTTACCGATTCTATCAATTTTCTGAATAACGTCGGCCCCGCGCCCTACAAGCGTTGCGCCGCGTACCGGGCAATGGATTTTTCCGTTCTTAACCCAATACCCCTCCAGAACGGCGAAATTAAATTCCCCTGTGAGCGGGTTGACGCTTCCGCCGCCCATACGCGCTGCAAAAAGCCCGTCCCCCATCGTGGCTATCATTTCCTCCTCATCGTCTGAACCGGGCGCAAAAAATGTGTTGGTCATGCGCGACGTGGGCGCGAACGCGTATCCTTCCCTGCGGCCGCTCCCCGTAACCGGGTGGTTCATCGAACGCGCGCCGAGTATATCCACGAGGTAGCTTTTTAAAATTCCATTCTCAATCAATACGTTGCGCCTCGGGAGGTTCCCCTCGTCGTCCACATTGATAGAGCCCCATTCGCCGGGCATCGTTCCATCGTCAACAGCCGTCACGATAGCAGACGCCACTTTTTGGCCGAGTTTACCGCAGAATTCGCTGTTCCCTTTGGCTACGCTCGTTGCTTCAAGCGAATGGACGCATGCCTCATGAAGAATTACGCCGCCGAACCCGCCGTCGATTACTACGGGAACAATCCCCGCAGGGCATTGCTCTGCGTGAAGCATGGTTACGGCGGTTCGGGCGGCCTGCTCGCCGGCGGCGCCCGCGTCGACATGCCGGCGATAAGTCTCAAAGCCCATGCCGTATCCCGGGCTCATAGAGCCGGTCTGCGCCTCGTCTGAGTCGGATGCAACGGCCTGGATAAAAATGCGCGTACGCGGGCGCCGGTCCTCTGCCCAAAAGCCTAGGTTATTGCAGACCATGATGCGCTGATCGACATCCAGGTACTTAGCTGCAACCTGGGTTATCTCTCCCGAATAAGCTTTCGCTGCGGCGGTTCCCTCCCGTAACAGGGCTATCCTGTCCGCGTTGCCAATATCGCTGAACGGTATCTGAGGCGCGCCCCCGTAATTATTGCACGCAAACTCAACGCTTCCTCCCTCCTTAACGCCCTTAAGCGCGGCCGCGGCCGCGCGCGCGGTAAGGCGAAGCGCTTCCTCGCTGGTGTTCGCGGTATATGCATAAGCGCTTCGCGTTCCTTTGAGCACGCGGACGCCCGCCCCGTGAACACGCGAATACGTGGCGTTTTCAACCTTGCCGTCCATCATGGTTACATTGTTTTGCTCTGTATCCTCAACGAACAGTTCGGAAAAATCCCCGCCGGTGCCAAGCGCCTCTTCGAGCACCATCCGGGCAAGCTTTTGGTCTAACAAGATTTCAGTCCTCCTTAATTTATTATAGAACCGTAATGCGTAAACCCTTTACGCACCTCCTTGAAAGGGGGTATAATACGGACCTTCTCCTCATAGCGTCCCGGCCGTTAAAATTCGGAATTCAATCTTCGGGCGGCATGCTTAAAAGCAGAAAACAGGCGCGCATTATTCAATAAAAATCAAAGCATACAACGCCCTGCATTGAATTATAACGCACTTTATTCATTTACACAACAAACGGGTATGTTATATAATGATATCCGATATGAAAGGAACAATAAATTTACTTGACGATAAGCTGCGGCCGGGGCGCGTTATTTGGTTTCTTGCCTGGCCGACCATTCTGGAACAGCTGCTGCATACCTTTGTTCATTATGTGGACACGGCAATGGTCGGCTCACTGGGGCCGGACGCGACGGCGTCGATTGCGGTTTCGGCCTCCTTCACATGGCTTGTCAGCGGAATTTTTGAAGCTCTGGGCATCGGCTGCGGTGTATTGGCGGGGCATGCCGTCGGCGCTAAGGACGGCGACAGAAAAAAAACCGTTATCCGCCATTCTCTTCTTGCGGCGCTTGTATGCGGCGTTTTAATAACCGCGGCGGTGGAAACGGCAGCTCCATTTCTCCCCGCGCTTTTGGGCGCGGATATGGACATACGCGGTGAAGCCTGGTCTTATCTGGCAATCGTCGGCTCGGCATACCTTTTCAGCGCGCTCAATATCGTTTGTTCCAACATCATACGCTGCTCCGGCGATTCTAAAACCCCGATGTTTATCAACTTGGGGGCTAACGTATTGAATCTGGTATTGAACTTTATGCTGATCTATCCCACAAGGACCGTTACGGTATTTGGCGGTAGCTTCACCATGGCGGGAGCGGGGCTCGGGGTTCGCGGCGCAGCGATTGCAACCGCTGTGAGCATTGCGCTTACAGGAAGCGTGCTGCTCATCATTCTTCTTTGCAGGGAAACGCCCTTTAGCGCGAATGGATTAACACGCTCTATCCGCTTCCGCCCGCAAAAGAGCGTGTTTAAGGATATGGCGCGCTACGCCTATCCCGTCGCGCTCGGCCAGGCGACCATATCAACCGGGCAAATGGTCATGACCGCCATCGTAACGAATCTGGGTACGGCGGCGCTCGCCGCGCACCATCTTGCCATAACCGCTGAAGCGATAACATATATGCCTGTTTTTGGGTTCAGCGCGGCGGTAACCACGCTGGTATCGCAGTCCCTTGGCGCGAACAGGCCGGATCTCGCGCGCCGTTTTTCCAAGTATTGTATCATAGGTGGAATACTGCTGATGAGCGGTATGGGGGTAATCCTTTATTTTGGCGCGGATGCGCTCATCGGTATATTCACTCCGGACGCAGGCGTTATCAGGCTGGGCGGAAGCGTGCTGCGCATTGAAGCGCTCGCTCAGCCGTTCTTCGCGCTTTCAATGGTCATTTTCGGCGTTATGCGCAGCACGGGGGACGGGCGGTGGACGATTTATATCAGCGTTATCGGCATGTGGGCGGTTCGGCTTACGCTCGCGTTTTTGTTCACAAGGGTTTTCCAGTGGGGCCTTACCGGCGCATGGGTGGCGATGGTACTCGATTTGTTTACGCAGGGGATGCTTTGCCTTTGGCGTTTCGCCTCCGGTAAATGCCTACCCAAAATGCCCCTGCCCGCTCAGGCCGCGCCTGACGCATGAGTTCGGATAATACGGCTCGCAGGCATGAAAGTATGATACTTAATCTATAAACAACGCGCCGCCAATTATCTCAACTTGTTCAAAGGAGAATTCGTATATGATTAGTCTGCGTAAGATGGTTCTGGAAGATCTGCCCATCTTTAAAAAATGGCTGTTCACACCTCATGTCGCCAAATGGTATCATAACCCAAGCGATTGGATCGATGAAATCGAAAAACAAGACGGCGATTTCAGTTGGATTCACCATTTCATTGTGGAGTTTGAAGGAAAGCCCATAGGTTTTTGCCAGTATTATGCCTGTATTGACAGCGATGAGCTTTGGGAGGGTTATACAGCCAAAGGAGGCACATACAGCATAGATTATATGCTTGGCGAGGCCGCATACCTTCGTAAAGGCATCGGCAAAAAAATCGTGAAGGAACTGATTAATAGGATAAGACGGCACAGTGACGCGAAAAGAATTGTTGCGCAGCCGGAGCCGGAGAATTTAGCGTCATGCGGCTTATTGCTTTCCTGCGGTTTCGTTATGGATGCGCACAGTATTTATTTGCTTATATTGTAAAGTATAAAGCCGGGCGATGACTTATGAAAAGAACTCTCCTCAACCCAATCTAACAATAAAAAAGCGTAGCGCGGGAAAGCAAGCCGAAGTAAAAAGGGGAAGCCTTGGCGGATAGTTTGATAAGTTTTGCAAGGAGTTTGGCATGGATTTTTAGATTACGGATAAAATTGATGAAAAGGATAGAACGGAGGTTTTTGAAGGCTTACTGCGCTTTAATCTTGACAGAATAGAAGTTAAGAATCCAATAGAATCGGGAACCTAAGCTCAGCGGTTATTTTAGAGGGGCTATTAACCAGAAAGGGGGTTGTACTATAAACGCGGAACAGATAACGATATTGATTTAAAAACGTAAAGCCGCATAGTTCGTCGGCGGCGGATAAAGCGCACGGGTTAAGCGAAATATGAAAGTGAGTTAGAATTAAAAAAGTAAGAATTTTATAATTAAAGCCGCCGATAAATCGGTAGATAATAAGGAGGAAAATATTATGGCGTTCGATTTTAAAAAGGAAATGAAAGAGTATTATTTGCCCAAGAATAAACCGGAAATTGTAACTGTGCAAAAAACAAATTATATCGCTGTGAGGGGCAAAGGCAATCCCAATGAAGTAGGCGGTGCATATCAGCAGGCAATTAGTGTATTATATGCGGTGGCATACACTCTAAAGATGAGTTATAAAAGCGACTATAAGATGGATGGATTCTTTGAGTATGTCGTTCCTCCGTTAGAAGGTTTCTGGTGGCAGGATGGTGTGGATGGCATAGACTATTCCGATAAATCTACATTTAACTGGATATCTGTTATTCGTCTGCCGGATTTTGTGAATGAAAAAGATATTGAGTGGGCGAAAGAAACGGCTGCCAAAAAGAAAAAGATAGATTGTTCATCAGCAGAATTTCTTACTGTCGATGAAGGTATATGTGTGCAGATTATGCACGTGGGATCATTTGATGATGAACCTAAAACAGTTGAAATTATGGATAGGTTCTTAGCTCAAAACGGGTATGAAAATGATATGGGCGGCGGACGATTGCACCATGAGATTTATTTGTCTGATGCTCGAAGAGTTGCGCCTGAAAAATGGAAAACAGTTATAAGGCATCCGATTAAAAAGATATAACAGATTTCGGTTAATCAAGCTGTTTTAAGTGCATCCTTTTGATTAAGACGGCTTTGGCTGATGGGAGAAAAAACATTTAGAAATACATTGAATATTCAGTTAATGAACATATGCAGCAGTTAAACGACTGATGATGGATGCTTAACTCAGGATAAAACTTGGCCGGTAATCGTTGAAGGGATTTAACGATAAACTGGTTAAAGGGTTTTATTGGTTAAGCGGCTAACGTAAAGACGGGCTATTGGCTTAAAGCAGATAGTCCGTCCTTCGTATTGGGGTTTAAATAGGCTACGCCGGTTCTCTAGGGTCATCCCAGAGCGCGTGACTTTAAGCCTAAATGTTATCATCACCGCCATTGAAACGCATCCGATTAATCCTCCGGGCCGCATTTAATTTGGCCGGTGTAGCTTGCGCGGCCGGTTATAAAATCCTGCCCGTCTATGGTTATCTCAATAAAATCCAGCTGGTAATACGCCGCAAATGTTTTTACCAGGGCCTCTACCACAAGCTGTTCCTGCTGTAAGCTCAATCCGTTAAGGTATTCAATCAGGCTGCGCGGGAGATCCGCCTTAACCATATTCGTATCCCCAACGGCGTATGAAACCGAATCTCCATGATTAGTCTCAATGCCGTTATTATGGAAATTGAAGCTATTGAACTTGATTCCCTCAGGCAAAACCCCATGCGCGCTCAAAGCGGCAAGCAATGCGTCCGGCGAACCCTTGACCTTTACCTTAATTTCCTTTAATCCGCCTTGTTCAAGGGGTACGTATATGAGGGCGTTCAACTGAGCAACATCAATTTCCGGCGCGGTGGAAGGCTCGTCTTCCTGCCTGCTTGTTAAGCTCGGCACGGCGATTACGGCGGCCGCAAGCAGCACAAGCATGCACACCGCGGCCGGGACCGCCTTCTTCCACCTTGGTTTATATGCGCCCATGGCGCGCTTGTGCTCAAGCTTCCCCATTATCCCCTCGTACATCCTTTCCTTCGCCTGAGCGTCAGGTTCAACTCGGCTCCATGCGTCAACGATTCTCTTATTCTTCATCAAAATCATCCTCCAGCTGTTTTTTCAGGATTTCGCGCCCGGCATGCAGATAGTTCAGGATCGCGGAAGGGGTTTTGTGTAGAATTTTGGCTATTTGGCTGCTGTTATAGCCCTCATAATAATAAAGGTAAACAGCCGTTTTATAACGATCCGGCAATGCGAGGACCGCGCTTAGCGTTTCATCAACATGAAACGGTTGCTCTCCGCCGCTTTCCGGAATGCAGTCGGTTAAGCTGTTTTTTTTCCTCCACCAATGGCGCAGCAAATTCCTGCATAAATTGGATGCGGTAACGATGAGCCAGGCCTTTTCATGCTCGCCGCCCGTAAACTCGCCCTGATAATCCATCAGCTTCAAAAAAGTGTTTTGAACGGCATCCTCCGTATCATGCGCATTTTTTAGAAAACCGAAGCATACCCGGTATACGGTATCCACGTTCCGCTCATAAATCCTCGCAAAATCTCTGTCCGTACGCAACAAAGTTCTTGCCCCCTTTCACTAATAAAACAAACCCGGCGCGCAAAGCGCCGGGTTTCAGCCTGTCAAAAAAACCCGGGGTCGGATCCAAGCCGCAACCCCCATAGGCTTTCACCCGAACCTGACGGCATGTGCGTCAGATTCGGAATGCCTTGCGCAGCAAGGGTTTCTTTGCACGTGGCGCTGACCGCGCCCCGTGCAAAAGCGTACCGTGTTAACTCGAAAAACGTGGCGCGGCCACTTTTTCGATACACTGACAATCCCGGCGCGCAAGTGCCGAGTTTGCCACAAAAAAGTAGCTGCTCCGCTATTTTTACGGCTAAAATGGAGCGCTCAGCGCCGCATAAGCGTCAGCCCACCATACGGGGAAGCCTTGCGGCGCAAGGCATATCGCGTTAAGCCGCCATCTCTTTTAGCAGCTCAAGCACGACGTCCTTAGCGATTTGGGATGCGGGCAAGCAGTTTTCTTCAAAATGCTCCACGCCGCTGTGATCCGCCGTATCGGTGATGGACCGTACCGCGATAAACGGGATTTTATTAACATAGCATACATGCGCGATACCCGCCGTCTCCATATCCACCGAAAGGGGGCTAAAGCTTTTGTTGATCTCATCACGCCTGTCGTCTTTAATAAACTGCTCGCCGGTCACCATCTTGCCAAAATAGATCCCGTAACCATTGTCAGCACGCCCCGCCGCCCTCTCGCTCAGTTTGAGCAAATGCTCATCCGCTCTAAATACGGCGGTGGGTAAATAAGGGTGGAACTGAGTTAAAATATCGTCGTGCACATCGTGATACGCAACATGCGTGCTGATTACGGTATCAAAAATATTAAGCCTGTCGTCCATCCCGCCTGCAGTACCCGCGTTAATAATAGCGTTTACATCAAACGCGTCAATCAAAATCTGCGCCGCGATAGCGGCGTTTACCCTGCAAACCCCGCAGTACAGGGCAACGATGGGCAAACCGTTGATTTCACCCTCATAAAATTTGAGCATAGCCCTTTGAGACGCTACACATCCCTCAATATGGGGCAAGAACGGCGCAAGCTCTTCGTCGCCCGCGCATATGATTCCGACTTTCCAGTTCATAATCAGCCTCCGTCTCAACAAATTATGGGATAAACCCATTTAACCGAAACTTTGATCATACATATTGTTATAATAACATAGCGTTATTTGAATTGCGAGGCCCCCGAACGCCTGTATTGGGGCTAATTACTAACTCACGCAAGCTATGCCGTAAAGGAATCATGGCTGAAAACAACATATTTAAGTTTAGTCAACAAGAATTTTTCGCACGCCAACATGCTATTTTAAGCCGTTTATCAACACCGGATAGAGAATATGCGTTCTTGTCAGCTATTTCACAAAACAATACAATAACTGTTGCTGACGTTCTGGCGCGTTCAAAATGTACGCAGGCATGCAACCGCACGGAAACAGCTTATTCGGGAATCCCTTAATCATTCGCGCGCTCTATGGCAACGAAAGCCGTCTTGTCGAGAAGAGCGAGGAATTCCATGCCCGATTCGACCGAGCCAATCGGTACAAGCCCATTTGATAAACGAAAGTCCATGTAAAAGAAGCAGATGTTTCCCCAAGGCGCAAAATAGCACAGATCCCCCGCCGACGGTTCAAAGGAATCCGGCGCGCCCGCGGTGTCAAGCTTATTTTCCAGATAACTGATTTTCTCCGTCCCGTTATAGTCCTCAAAAGAAAGCGTCATGGGCAGCATGGCGAAAAAATGGTTTGCCGCAGTATTATCCAGCAGGGCGACCACAATTTCGCCCCCCTCAAAAGTAAGCCGGATTTTATGATTGTTCCCCGCGCCTTCCAAGCCGGTATTGCCATCCGGCGTTTCGCCCGCCTGCCCGCCGTATTGAGAGGGCTCATTGTCGGTGGCGTTATTCGGATCTGGTTCTTGCGGATTGGGCATGGCTGTAGACGGCGCGCCCGGCGGCGGCTCTACGGCGTCATGAATACATGACGAAATAAACAGCGTGAACGCCAGCGCAAGTAAACAGATAAGCGCTCTTTTCATAAATCGGCTCGCTCCCCTCGCATAATTTCGTATAAAGCTGAATCGTCCCCGCCGCGTATAAGCGGTTTAAGCGGATCGGCGAGGGCTGAATACTTACAAATTACTCCATCCCGCCCGCTTGGAATTTATCCAGTCCAGCACGGTTCTCACAGGCGTTGCAAGGCGCGTTTCGTCAAACTTAACATGCAACCCGCCGTCAACGTGCGCGCCCTCGCAGGCAAGCCTGAAATCCTCAAACGTGCGTCCCGGCCATCCGCCGCTGCTTGCAAAAGGGTAAGCCTTTTTGCCCGCCCAGCCGTTTGCATTGAGGAAAGTTCGTACTGCTGGGGCGAAGGTATACCACCAAACCGGCGTTCCAATAAATATAGCGCCATACGCTTCAGTATCGATGTCAATCGGCTTGATTTCCGGCTCAAACCTGTTGTTCACCTCAATTCGTCCCTGGCGAACCACCGCGTCATAATTACCGGTATACGGCTTAACGGTTTGAATCCGTGCAATATCTGAACCTGTTTCTTTTTGAATCATTTGAGCGATTTGTTTCGTGTTTCCACTGTATGAATAATATACAACAAGGCTTTTCATCTTTATCACCCTTATTTTCTTAATTTAACGCATGAAGACGACCCCGGCGCGGCCTTCGGCTGCGCTCAAACCCCCGTGCTACTTGGCGGCGCTGCCGGGCGGCGTAACTTTCAGCCGCTTAATTCCCTTCCGCCGCCTGAAAAGCTACGCCGCCTTATTCTCTTTACCGACTTACCGGTATGACGCCTCCAAAATCTCAACGCAATCCGCGTGGGACAACGCGCAGGGGTCCGATTCAAACAGACCGCCCATCGTTTCACGGGCATTAAACGCGATAGCTTCCAACTCCTCGCGCTTTATGCCAAAGCTGGACATTGAAAGATTATCCACCCCGCATTCCTTTTGCAGCCTTTCCAGCGCCGTGATGAACTCCTCAGGGTTCCTTGCGTCCTTAACTCCTAGCGCCCTCGCCATATCGATAAAACGCTCGTCGCAGGCATGGGCGCGTATGAAATGCCGATAATATGCTTTTGAAATCATGATAAGCCCCGCGCCGTGAGGCAGATCTTGGTGATACGCGCTCATTGCGTGTTCGAGCGAATGCTCGCTTGTGCAGCCGCTTATCGTCATGACAACCCCCGAAAGCGTATTGGCAAATGCCAAGTGCTCCCGCGCCTCAAAATCCTCACCGTCTTTAACGGCGCGGCAGAGGTATTTGCCGATGTTATCAATGGCGGATATAGCATACATATCGCTCATCAAATTTGCCGCTGTTGAAATATAGCACTCGGTTGAATGAAACAACGCGTCAAAGCCCTGGTAAGCGGTATACTTTGGAGGTACGGTTTTCATCAACTCTGGGTCGATTACCGCTAACTCCGGAAAAAGAGCGTCTATGCCTCCAAATCCGATCTTTTCATTAGTCTCAGGTTTTGTAATCACTCCCCACTGGTCAACCTCCGAGCCCGTTCCGGCGGTTGTTGTAATAGCCACGATAGGAAGGGGTCTATTCTTTATCGGCTTCGCCTTGCCCGTCTTCCCAAACGCGTAATCCCACAGATCGCCCGGGTTCGTAGCCGAAACCGCAACGCCCTTGGCCGCGTCCAAAACACTTCCGCCTCCGAGTGCTACGATAAAATCACAACCGTTGTCGCGGGTGAACCGACCGCCCTCTTCAACGGTCGCTTTAAGAGGGTTCGCCTGTATCTTGTCAAAAACGGTCGTTTGCACTCCTGCCTTCCTGAGCTCTTCCTCCACCAGAGGCAGGTAGCCGTATTTCTTGGCGGAATTACCGTTGGATACGATAATCACCGCTTTTTTACCCGGCAGCTTCCGCGCATGCAACGTTTTCACCGTCCCGGCCCCAAAAACTATCCTTGTTGGAACATACATGTTAAAGCCCATTGCTTTTCCCCTCCATTGACTTTAAATTCATTTTATGTTATGCTCATTTTATGAGCTTAATTAAAGCTTACAACTTAAAGTTAACTTTAAGTCAATACCTTTTTAGAAATTATTTGAAATAACTTTATGGAGGAAAACCATGCTCTATACCGTAGGTGAAATAGCCAAGCGGCTTAATATAGCCCCATCGACACTCCGTTATTATGATAAAGAAGGGCTGCTCCCCTTTGTAGAGCGCTCGGAGGGGGGCATACGTATGTTTAAGGATGAGGATATGCCTTGGCTCAAAACCATTGAATGCTTGAAGAAGACGGGTATGCCCGTAAAGGATATTAAACATTTTATCGATTGCTGTATGGAGGGCGACGCTACCATAAACGAAAGGCTCTCCATTATTAGCGGGCAGCGAGACGCGGTTTTGAAACAGATGGCTGAGCTTGAGAAGATGCTGGATGTTTTAAACTATAAATGCTGGTACTACGAAACCGCCAAAGCGGCGGGTACGTGCGCGGTTCATGAAAACAAACCGACCGAGGATACGCCCATACGCAGCCGTAAATATATTTAAGTTCCGTAATAACGTGCGGCCACCATATACAGCCTTCTATACATCCGGTTCAATGAAATGCAGCGGATACTTATCCCAATATCCCATATACACCCTGCCTTCGTTACCGTCAAAATTAAGCTGATACATTCGGAATGTTACGGAGATATCTTTCGGCTGCCACTGTTCCACGTAGGAATAGCAATACTTCATGCCGATTTTTTTCATCACCGCGCCGCTTGCGGGGTTATTTACGTCATGGGTAGCCGTAATAAAAGGATACCCGTTATTTTTGAGCATAAAGGCGGCGGCTTGGGCCGCTTCGGTTGCGTAACCTTGATTCCTAAAATCTTTTTTAAGCGCATACCCAAAATCATAGCTCCCACTGCTGCTGACGGAAACATAGCCGATGGGGTTATTATCCGTTTTCAGGCACACCGCTAATCGGCTTGCGGATTCACGGTTATTTCCGGGTATATACCGCCGTTCAAGCAGTTCCTTAGCCTCGCTCATGTTTTTTACCGTATACCAGGGCAGGAAAACGTTAACTTCTTCATCGTTCATAATCGAAAAAAAGGCGGTGAGATCCTCCATTGTGAACGCCCTTATTATCAGCCTTTTTGTTTTAGCCGGCTTCGTGAACGCATATGTGATAACCTTCGTGTTCGCCATTCTTACTCCATTATCGCATCTTTTACACAATTTTACCACCGAAATCAAATAGCGCAACGGCTGATAAATATCGAGTTCCCCGCTTAACGCGCAGATACTGAACGCGCGGTTATACATTGCCGCAAGCGCTTAGCGTATAAGTATACCATCATTTTATACCGTCCTTAGCTACGCGTCAACGAATGCGAATTTCTCCTCGAGACGCTCAAAGCGTGTCCTTCGTATAATTCTTTTTCCATGTGGAATCCGTATACAAAAGGATTTTGCACACCCAATTTCATGTAATTCAAAAATCTTTATTCGGCCTGCTCATCCCTTTCTATCTCCTTCTTGTTTAGTTCACCAGCCCACCCAAATGCTTTTTTTGCCGCGATTACGGCAATGATTTCGTTTATTACTGCGGCGGCGGCTATCGTACCCTGAATGATTTTCGCGTACTCCGGCGCCGGGCCTGAAAGAACCGATACAGCAATCCCCGTAAACACCAGTGAAACGCCCGAGTGCGGCAGCAGCGTCAGCCCAAGGTATTTACGGACCGTTTTGGGCGATTTCGTCAAGCTCGCCCCGATCCATGCGCCGAAATATTTGCCGAAGGCGCGCGCCAATATATAGATTGCTGTAAACAATCCTGCCCCAAGGATTAAATGATAATCCAGCGGAGCGCCCAGGTTCACAATAACAATCAGCATGATTACGCCGAGAATCGGATTGAAACCGCCAATAATCTGCTCAAGCCGTTCCTCATCAACCATGTTGGAGAATACCGCGGAAAAAGCCATTCCCATCAGCATAAAGTTTAATATGGGCTTTGGCATCAGGTAGCGGTTGCACACAAATCCCAAAGCCGACGTCGTCATAATCAAGGAGATTAAAATGAATATCGTCCACGGTTTCGAACGCTTTTTTTTCAAAAGGAGCCCCGCGGGTAGCCCTACCGCCGCGCCAATTACAAGCGGTAAAAGTACCACGACGGCGATCATATAGGCGGGCAATTTCTGCCCGGAAATATTCGTAGCTACTATGGCCACCATGGTAAAGAACACGATAACGCCCACCATATCGTCAAGCGCCGCCATTGGAATAAGCGTCTTGGTTACCGGGCCGTCGGTTTTGAACTCCCGTACGATGGAAAGCGCGGGAGCCGGGGCCGTAGCCAGCGCAATGCCGCCGAACATAAACGCGAGGTATACCGGGATGTCGCTTAATATAAACACAATGCTGAAAACGGCTGAGACTAGCACAAATGTTCCGAGTGATTGCGTCAGTGTGGTGATTATGATGGTTTTACCCGATTTTCTGATATTCTTCCACACCAATTCAGTACCGATCATCAAGCCGACCGCGCACTCCATGATATGAATCAGCGTTTGATACCAATTGGCGTCGGCGAGCCCGCTCGTCATGACGTTCAACGCGTGCGGGCCCAAAAGCATCCCGGTAATCAGCCAGCCGAGTATGGACGGAAGCTTTATTTTGGATATAAGCTTACCAAATAAATACGCGGCTGCGATAACGATAATCCATCTGAAAATTAACACTATCATTTTTCCGCCCTTCTTTGCGCTATGCCATAAAGCATAAAGTCGAGAAGCTTCTCAAGGCCCGCCTCATGCGCTGTCATAACTTCGCTCATAGGCATGCCGCGGTATACGGGGCTGCTGAAATAGCCGTTGAACATATTCTGCATCAGCGTAAAATAATTTAACGCATCCTCTTGCGTAACTCCCTGCCGCAGTGAAACGGACGCAAGCGTTTTAAGGTATAGCTCCCGGTTAAGCGCGTCAAAATCCTTTCTCAGCTCATTTATCTGCCTCCCAAGGCGCGCGGGCGGCTGGAGAACCGCTTCAAAAAACAAACGCGCCTCGCTTTCATTTTCTCTAAAAAATTGAAGCCGGCAATTCATATAGCGGCGTATATCAGCGCCAATATTCTGCTGGGCAAGGTATTGTGTAAGCTGACAAAAACAATGCTCAACACAGGCTAAATATACAGCGTCTTTATTTTCAAAGTTATGATAAAGAAGCCCCTTTGAAATCCCGGTTTTGCAGATGTTATTGAGCGAAGCTCCAGCGTAACCATATTTGCCGAATTCGACCATCGCCGCCTTCAAAATCCGCTCTTTCGTCCGTTCCGTTTTATCTTCCTTTTTCATATAAAGCCTCCTATTACAGACCATATAGTCTATAATATAGCAAACATACCAAGCGGTCAATAATATAGAAGGGGTTTCACATTGCTTTTACAATTATCAAAACCGTTACGCCAATACAAATTAACGATATATATGAATCTACATTTACCGTATAGATGAAATCTATTTACGTTTGGGAAATCGGATCTGACGCTGGTAGACGGCGATCAGGGCGCGTAAAACAGACCCGTTTATTTTTCCGCAAGTGTCAAAATACGAGTATATTCAACAAAAACACCCCCTGTTACACATCGTAATTGTATACTATAATCATAATTAGTCTAAGATTCTCTTTTTTAACATGAAGGTGTAGGTGATGCTTAAACGAGTAACATAATAACCCGGAACTTGCAAGCAGTATGGATTGACTAGAAGGAGGATGTATGATTAAAAAATTAAGCCTGATTTTCTGTGCCGTCATGTTGTTGACGGTTTGCGCGCCCATCCTTGCGGACAGCGGAGCAATTGGCCAGGACCCCTCCTGTTCGCACCCAAGAATAGAGGAGTATTTTAGATTAATTTATAGGGAGATCAGCGATACCAAACACAGCGTAATTGAATCGCATGAAACCAAATGCTTAGATTGCTTAACTATTTGGTTAATGCCGGGCTTCAATACATACGAGGAGAACCACGATTTCATTATTAATGATATCGGCTGCTACGACATGCGACACACATTTGAGGTCGTTTGCAGTAAATGTTCTTTTAATCAAAGGAATGTTTATAGCTGCGAAGGAGTTCCGCATGTCAGCGGGCCTGTTATAATCAACGGTATTATTTGTTGGTAGGGAATAGGAGTGATTCCTCTAAGAATCACTCCTTCCTGTTACGTCGGTTTGGCCCAATCCTTAAAACGGTTGGTACGTGAAGGATAGAGGCGCCGCTTCCCGATCATTGCGGTATTAGTCGGCGGCATTAAGCCAAGGGCTATGATTTTCAAACTTTTAACTTGGTACGTCCAGCGTCGATGCCTGAAGCATTTACGCACTGATACGGCCCTTGTTAACAGGCGGGTGATGCGTATGATTGTAGCTGAATAATCTGTATCTATCAATATGTTAACTCAACAAACTACGGATCAATAAAGAAAGGAGTTTTTCACTCATGCTAAAGAAATTAAGCGTTATCATTTGCGCCGTGCTGGTGCTGACGATCTGTACCCCCATCCTTGCCGATTATGAGGTGGGCTCCCCTAATTCCGACTGTTTGCACTCGCTGGTAATGTCCAGGAGATTTTCTTATAGCGAGCTTGACAATCAAAAGCATCATGTAGAGATGATGCAGTTTGTAAAATGCAGCAAATGCAGCTACGGTTATATTGCGGATTTTCAATCCTACGACGAAGCCCACGATTTCGTCATCAACAACATCGGCTGCTACGACAGCCACCATATATACGAGGTCGTTTGCAGCAAATGCTCCTTTAATCAGAGCAAGGTTTACGATTGCGACGGGAACCCTCATGTCGGAGGGCCGTCTATTATCGGCGGCATGATTATCTGGGGGGCTATTGACGCCATTGTATCCCTGCCCAATTATCCGATATTCGTATTACCTTGAGGCGAGTTAAAGCTTAACGTTAAAAATACGCGCTAACCCAAATGGATTCTGTCGACGGCACGGTATTAAGCCTTGGATGTTTAGAAAAGCGGTTCCGTGCGACTGTAGTCATCAGCCACATCTAGCGCGCCGCGAACGGAGCCTCGGGGCGCGAGGCTATCCTGTAACGCGCCAAAGTCAAAGCGCCCTTATATCCCTACGAAATAACTATTATACCAATCAGCTTTCAAAGGCGGCGGAATCTCATTCCGCCGCCTTTGGCTTAATCAGCCCGGTTAACTCCCCCGTATACAGAAGCGTCAGCCTGTGCATGGCTCTTGTGCATGCGATAAAGAGCGGGCCTCTATCCATCTGTGAACAATAGGTCCGGTTATCCGCCCGCGGTATAACGACCTCGTCAAACTCAAGGCCTTTCGCCATATGAATGGAAACTATCGACACGCCTTTGTCAAAGCTGTTGCTGTCCGGCGAAATCAGGTTAACCTCATACTCAGGTGAAAGTTTATCGTACAGCGCTTTTGCCGCGCTGTTTGTTTTGAGGATGATGCCGAGCGTTGCGCTGCCTCTCGACTGATAATCGAGTATTTCCTTTTATATCCGGCTGATCTCTTCCTCTTTGTTCTCACACCGTGTTATTATCGGCTCTTCCCCATGCCGTTTTACGGCCTCAATAGGTACGGCGTTCTCAATACGCGTAGCAAAAGTAATAATTTCATAGGTGGATCGGTAGCTTCTGGTAAGCGCAACAAACTCCGCGCCTTCATAAAGCTCCCGTAAGTCCGAAAGGGTATGCGCATGATAGGCTTTCACCGCCTGCCCGAAATCGCCTAATATCGTCTTCGGGCATGGGAACAGACGGTTGAGAACGGCGTATTGAACAGGAGTATAATCCTGCATTTCATCAATGACCATATGTTTCACGCCGCCGCCCTCCTTTACGCCCTCAAAGGCCATATGCAGGTAGATATAAGGGAATACGTCCGCCCACTCCAGCGTTTTGCGCGTTATAACAAGCATTTGCGGCGCGCCTATCGTATGATAAAAATCTTTATACAGGGCTAGTGTGTTTTTGAACCTGAGCATTCCTGTCAGGCTTTTTAAAATTGCCCGCACGCTCGGAAGTTCGTCCTGCATGATATTTTCCGACTCAAACCGGTGATACAAATCATCCGCGACCATCGCAAGCTTCTTCTTTATGGAAAAATTCCCATAAGCGAGAAAGCGCCCCCTTATCCAGTCTTTTTTTGCGTTGAACCGCTCAAATGCATAGTCCTTAGGCTCGAATACGCTTTGCGGCAGCGTTGCGATATATTCATCCATAAGGGCCTTAAACTTCATGGTGGATTTAAAACGCACACGCTCCGCATATTGTTCATTCCGCATTTCAAGCGGGTCCGCTTCCTGTTCAAAGTAAATATTCCGGCCTAAGACCGATTCAGCAATATCCGTAAAGCCCATTTCCAGAACCGGTTCCTCGCCGAGCTCGGGAATGACGCCCGCGATATAGTCCCCGAAGACTTTATTCGGAGACAATATCGCAATGTTCCGAGAGTTCAAGCTGTTTTTAAAGCGGTAGAGTAAAAATGCTATACGGTGAAGGGCGATTGACGTTTTTCCAGATCCGGCACACCCCTGAATAATCAGCGTTCCAGAACTCTCATTGCGGATAATCCGGTTCTGTTCCCTCTGTATCGTGGTAATTATGGATTTCATTTTATTATCGGACGTGCGGGATAGCTCCATTTGTAAAACAGCATCCTGCACATGGGCGGAGCTTTCAAGAGCATATTCCATTACGCCGTTTTGAATTTTGAATTGGCGCTTACGGGTCAATTCGCCGTTAATCCTTTGTGAGGCGGCGTCGTACCCCGCGGGCCCTAGCTTGTAATCATAAAACATACTCGAGACGGGCGCGCGCCAGTCAAAGATCATCATCTCATTCTCATGGATAAATGCGGAGCGGCCGATATAGTATTTTACGGGCGCTTCCCTCCCAGTTTCTCGGAAATCAATCCGGGCGAAATAGGGGGATTCCCTCAGCTTAGCAAGCTTGCTTTTTACGCTTACCGCGAAGGCGCCGGACCGATCCGTTTGCCCGAGCAGCCGTTCGTTTTGAAACATTTCATGTGGGTCTATCTCGCCACGATATTCCGCCATATAGCGTTTGGCGTCCATATATTCCTTATCAAGCCGCTCCACTTCGGCGTCCGCGCTTGACAAGGCCGCGTCCAGTTTACGGTTGATTTGAGCTAGGTGCTTAATCTCGTCAGGAAACTTCGCGCCGGTCATATTATCATTATTTCTCATGTTCGCCCTCCTCGGAAATAACAAAGCGCTGCGTGGGATAACCGTATTCAACCAAGAGTTCCGCCTCCGCGAAGCCCAAGCCCTTGATCTCCTTACGGCGCCCAATGTCCGCGCGGTCGCCCTCCCTGAATGTGGTAATGCTTATTTGCTTACCTTTGAGAAATTCGTTCATAGCCTTATCAAGAAACGCTTTTGGCAACCCCCTTTTTCGATACAACGGGTGACAGCCCAAAAAATCGATGCTCCCGGTATCGTACGAAAAAAGCATGGCCCCTATGGCAATTTCGCCATTTTTCAGAATAAGGGCCTGTCTTGTGCGTATTCGATGATTTAGAACCCCGATATATTCGTCTTCGTTAAAGCATGGATAACCGTCTATCGTTAGACGTACAAGATTCATCCAGCTTGGAATATCCCCTTCCTCCGCAAACGCAATATCCCATTCTTTTTTATCACGATTGTCCGGTATATGATTACTCCCCTCAAGCTGAAATTTTAGCTGAAGCGGATAAAACTTTTCATTCTCGCGGTACTTTCCGGGAGGCGTTTTGTACATGGCAGTAAATACATTTGTAAACGCCTGCTGGCTCTCATATCCTGAAAGAAGAGCGATATCCATTATGGCCTTGCTCGAAAAAACCAGCAGCTTTGCCGCTTCCGTGAGCTGCCGCCTTTGAAGATATTCGTGAGGCGTAAGGCCGACCGCATCAGTAAAAGTGCGGTGTAAATGGTACTTAGAATAATGGACGGCGCTTGCCATTCCACCTAAATCCAGTTTCTCCGTCAGATGCGCTTCAATATAATCGATGACGGTTGTTATTGTTTCTATATAATGGTTTGGCATGTTTCGCCTCCTTCCAAACTATTATTATACCCATCTTCCGTACGCGTTTTTTAATCATTCTTGCTATTCAAGGTTGTTAAAACAACTATTATATGGCATAACCTAACCAATACCGTATGCTTCTGCCGTGAACTTATCGAAAATATGCCCGTAACGCTTAGTAATAGAGAATTTAAAATGAATTCAATAATTCATCATTAGGAAAGTTTGATAATCGTCTATAAAAGATTATTAATGATTTTATCTTATTATATTGTCGATTATCAGCCATCTATATATTTCTGACACGATTGCAGTTTTTCGTAGGTAAAATGTATAATATAAAGGTGTAATTTGTTAATTTAACGGAGGCATTATGAAACGCAGTCTTATATTTGTTTTAGCGTTGGCTTTTATTCTCACAGCCTGTTCAAAGCCAGTACAAAACGACGCAACGCCATATCCGACCGTTGAGCCGGAGCCTTCGCCTTCGCAAATACTGGAGACATATTCTGGGATGGAAGCAACGCCGCTGCTTCCAAGCGATTCGCCGTTCGCTACAGACACTCCGAATGAAACGACGGGAACCGAAACCGTAAAGCCCACTACAAAGCCTAGTCAAAAACCCACGGCAGCGCGAACGCCAAAGCCTTCCACACCTAAGCCCGTATCTACCCCCAAGCCTGCCGCGACCGAAAAGCCCGCCGTAACGCCCAGGCAATACGGGTCTGGGGATACCATCGGCGATATGGATCCGGATGATTACAAAGCTCGTTATGTCGGCAGTAAAGAATCCGATAAATACCACTATACCTCCTGCCGGCACGCAAAGCGCATACTTATTGTAAACGCCATATGGTGGAAAAGTATTGAGGGTGCAAAAAGCGATGGGTATATTGCTTGCGGAACCTGTAAACCGGGCTAACATGTCCGGCGCGGGCGTAGGTCGTTTGATACCCGCCGCCTCGGGTTCCATAGTTGCGGCGGTTATATATTAATGCCGCCGGGGAAAATTTCTCTTCCGCAGCCATAATGCCGGTATTTATGTTATATTATCGTAAAAGAACCGCTCGCGCTCTGTATCAATGAGCATATCAAAAACTCAGGAGGTTTAATATGAACATCGTAGAGCAGTATTGGAAACTTATAGATGAACGTAAATGGGAGGAGCTAGCCGGTGTTTTTCATCCGGACAGCATCATATATTGGCCAAATACGAATGAAAAATTCAAGCTCGATGAATTTATCTTAGCGAATAAGCGCTATCCTGGTAATTGGCGAGTTACCCTTAAACATGTCATGGTAACGAATAACGCGCAGATTTCCGTAGCAAAGGTTATTAATGAAAGCAAGGGAGTTTCCTTTCACGCCACTTCCATTTGCGAAATTAAGGATGGGAAAATACTCTCGCTTCATGAGTATTGGGGCGATGATGCGCAGCCGCCTCAATGGAGGCGAGCGCTCGGAATCGGCAGCAAAATAGAGTAAATCGAAGTGCATCTTTTAAGAATGCTATCGGCAGGCATGACTAAAGCGGCTGTAGAATAAGGGTATAGCGTTTATCGGGGAGCATGTCTTCATTACATTTCAACCTTATTCCGAAGCGCCTGATAGCTCAGCGCTAGAATACCCTTGGACTTTGTGCAGGTTGTGCTTTGCTAGTAATCATTCCTTTCGGTTTTAAGCGTTAAAGCCACGGCTCATCCTGCATTGATTCATCTGGTGCGGCCTGGTTTATCACTTAGCGAAACTCATAAGTGCAATATGCTTTCAATATCGCTCACCCCATTTTCAACGAAGAAGAAAATTTCGTGCATATGTCATTTTACTTTAATCGAACCTTATCGCGTCTACTATCTGGATTTTGGACGCGTAAACTGCTGGAATCACACTGGCGAAAATCCCTTGGAGCAGTACAAAACAGAACATCCTAGCAACTATCCTCAATGAAAAATGCACGCGGAACTCGGCTATTGGCAGGCTATTGAGGTACAGCTTAGCAAATATTAAACCGATAACCGTGAGAATAAGCGCGATAAAAGCCCCGATAAGGACGGTAATGCAGCCTTCAATTATCATTTGCCTTACGATATTTACATTATCCGCTCCGACGGTCTTGCGGATTCCAATTTCAGGAATGCGCTCACGGATGGAGAATATCATGCTGTTCATGATAGTTAGCCCTGAAATGACCATGATGATGATCATCGCAATTGATAAGGCTCCTCGCTCAGGACAAGGTCCTGGCGGTTAACGATAAACTCGCGGTAAAACGATTCGGTTACCGGCTTAACACTTTCGATCGGGCCTGCATCTGTTTGCTTAGCGGGCTCTTCAAGATAGAGTATGCCTACGGTTAAAAGCGCGCATAACAGCAGGATTGCGGCGGTATTAAAGAGTTTTTTCATATAGTCATCCTTCCGGCTATCCCTTAAATAGGCTTAGTACCTCTTCTTCAACATGGAAATACTCCATATAAAGGGGATTGCACTGAATATGGAAAAGGCCCTTTTTATCGTTCGAGATATATTCAATATCGATCCCTGTATGTATCAGCTTAGGCGCGCCCGCCCCTTCGACCGTGACGACCGGCAGGATTATAAAGTAAACGCCGGGTTCAAGCGTGATGCCGCACGTGCCGTTTACGGCGCCTGTTTCCTTATTGTCGTAAACGCCCGGGATTACCTTGTCAAGCTCCATTTTTTCGAGGGGCTCGGAAACCGCGCTTTGATACTCCTCTTCTGTATAGACAATCGCATTGGCCGCATCCAGGCCGATGTTATTTAAACCCATATCAAAAGAAGTGATGGTTGTGTGTTCAAGCACGGAAACATTAACGGCTATAGCCGGTATTTTCAAAACGCCGGATTCCGTCAGATACACCGCCGCGTTCATCGTGCCGTATTCAAAACATCGGAAGTAATCTACCTCGCCTGCAGGCTGCATCCCTTTCATCGGATCAGCGAGGTAACCGATTTGGCCGATAGGGAAGCTTTTTGTATCGCCATTAATAAAATTCACTTTCAGGCTTGCCAAACCGAGGCTTGCGTCCAAGCCGGAAAATTCGACTGCCATCATTCCATGGTAGTAATTCCTATCGCCGGCGCTGTACAGCGGAGAACCGTCAACATCAAGCTGCGATATGGAAGCTTTAAGCGTTTTGTTTTCTGAAACGATTTCAACGGATATAATTTTATCCGCCGCCCAAACGCCGGACGATTCGCCATTGGTATAGAATATTAGGTTTATGAGGCCGGATCCGCTGTCAAAGCAATAAGTCCGCTCAACGAACTCCGTTATAACCGCGCCTCCGTCCGCCTCCCGGTAGGCGGGCAGCAGCAAAATGAGCAGTATGATAATTATGGCGAAAGCGCCCTTTAATCGCATAGCGTTAGCCTCCTTAAGATAAAGTTAAGCGTTCGTTTACGGCTATGATCCATTAGCTAACGCTCTGGAGATTTGATGGAACGCATGAAACTGTCGGTAAATCGATAGAATGCTTTGAACCGGTATAGCTGCATCCACCGATTCCTTTTAAGTTATCAATAGCCCTTTCATTAACCCAACTGACTCAAACGCCCCATCCGCACGTGGGCAAGCGACAATAGGTATAGGATGCCGAAGCTGCGGGGGCGGGATGAAAGCCGAAACAAAAATAAAACATATTTGCTGGCAGATTGATCAAAAGAAATGTATCTTAATTCATTATAACCTCCTTAAACCAGTCGAAAATCATTTTCAGAACCGTATCGAACTCTTCCATGTAAGGCTATTATATCCCCCTGTTTTTACCATGTCAATAATGAACTGTTAAAATATCCAGTGCAATTCGGCCTGAAATATATTTTGTTTTTCAGGGCATAGCCTGCATCTCAATTTCATTTAATACGGTTAAACGAGCTTTTCGCTTAAATAACAGAGTGGCCAGCATATGGTTAAAACGCTGTGTCGAAGAACTATTTCGCTCAGCTTAGATAGAAGCTTAAATAAAAATAGAGATTAATTATCAGGATAACATATATATTGACATTTAATTCCATTTGGTTAAAATAGATTATATATATAACTCGATTATTACATTATTAAGAAAGCGAGCGACAGCAAGATGAGGTACGGCAAAACGAATTTGGCAATCATTTATGACGACGATATTGGGTTATTGTACGACGTGCCTACAAATTTAGTGCTGAAGGTTCCGCCGGAAGCGGCAAGATACCTAGAGAAAGTACAGAACAGCTCAGATATTGAGGAAAAACGCAAATTTGAGCAGTACATGAACAGATATACGGAGTATCGGGTTCAGACTATTCCATCACACCATACGTTTCTTGACGATAAGTCGCTTACTAAGCTGACGGTAATGCTCGCGAATACATGCAACCTTGCCTGCAAATACTGTTTTGCGCACCAGGGCGCATATGACAGCTACAGCCCGCAAATACTGTCCCCTGAAAAGGCGGTTGCGTATATTGGCGCTCTGATTAAGGAAAGGTTTAATCGAATCGATCATATCCAGTTTTTCGGCGGTGAGCCGATGCTAGGATACCTTGCGATGGATGCGATTTGCAGCCTGACGGAAAGCATGGCCGAACGGAGTATATTAAAGGATAAGCCCATATACACCATCATAACAAATTTAACGCTGCTTGACGAAAATGCGCTGAAAATCATTAAAAAGCATGATATTAAAGTAACGGTAAGCATAGACGGGCCTAAGGATATACACGACCGTCACAGGGTAGATGCGGATGGGAAAGGCACCTTCGATATTATTGAAGACAATATAAAAAAACTGGGCCCACAATTTAAAGCTATTGAAGCCACATATACAAAAAAGCATTTTGAGGATGGCTGGACGCTTGATAGCTTGAAAGATTATTTTTTGGAGCGATATGATATTAAAGAGGTCCTCGTCTCCTGCGCATTAGGGGATAATGCGTTTTGCTATAACCCCATAAAAGAACCCATCCCCATCCCCGAAAAGCAGGAGATCGATTCGGAAAAAGCGCAGCTGCTCAAAGCTTTTTCTCCCGAATTTCAGAGTGATCTGCTCTGTACCGCAGGATTTAATGCATTATGTTTAATGTCAAACGGCGACTTATTCCCATGCCACACGTACGCGCTGGACAGGCGCTTTAAGATGGGCTATTACGACCCTGAGGCCGGGTATGACAGCATGAATGAGCTTTGTAAGGATGTATGGGAGCTTTTAAGCGAAAATAATAAAAATGAAAACAAAAATTGCCAGCGCTGCTGGATGAGAAAAATTTGTAAAAAATGCCTTGCCCAGGAATTATTCTTCAACAGCTATGGCAAATACACGCTTTATCCCTGTGAAAAGCATATTTCTAATTTTAAGGGGTTTCTTTTATTTGCCGTAAAGCAAGAGAGTTCCTAATGATGTATAATTGATGAATTGACGCAAATTCATAAAAGGAGGTGAGATTTAATGAATATGGATAACATTTTTGGCATGAAGTTCCAGGAATATCATGTAAGCGATATTACTATATCCTCGGATGTTGAGGAATCATTGGCGCAGGGTCGTCCATGTGGTTGGGGCTGCCAAATGATTTGCTAGTATATGAAAATTAATTATTAATGCTTGGTCATGCAATTCATCAATTTAATACATACGGGGGCGTCTGCAAAACAGGCGCCCTAAAACTGTAAATGTAGCTTGATTCTTCATTAAGATTGTCTAATTTGTATTCGAGGAAATCTCTTATTAGGAAGGGTTTTTGAACGGTCACGAAACGAAATTGTTATAAATATAAACAAATAAGCCAGAAGGTATCGAGCTCTTTTCTAGCTAAAACCAGCTCAATTGATACAACATACGAAAGGTCAGCAAACGGATATTTTTTCACGATTAATTATCGCAAAAAAGTAGTCATATCGCAAATGTATGAACCGTTCAAACACAGCTGCTTATGATGACTGGGAAAGATGCTTATTGTCTATTTAACATTCTCATTAATATCCCCCTTGTTTAATATTTCATTTATCATTCTATTCTCATGAACAGTATTTCCCCGGAAGGCTCAAGTATCCTTTCGTACTGGTAAATCCGCATTTATTATAAAAACCCACTGCATCGTCCGCCGCACCTACCAACCAATGTGAATCAGGGTAATATGCGATACAGCGTTTTACTATTTCTCGACCAATTCCTTGACGTTGATATTCCGGGTCAACAACCAAATCAAGGAGATATGAACGAAATATTGTATCTGACAATACCCTCGCCGCACCAACCAACCGTTCGCCATTCCATGCCGAAATAACAAGCGTGGAGTTTTTATGCCCGATGTTAAAGTTGACATCATGTTCAGGGTTTGGCATGCCGTTTAACCAACCTGCTTGTTTGTATAGATGGATGAGTTGGTCACAGGGCAAAGCCTTTTGGATGTTGTTATAAGTGATTTTTTCATTCATTGATATATCCTCCTGGTAACACCAACTAATCTATATGATAATCTAACACATTATAATGCTTGACTATTCAGAAATCTTTTGTAGCTCGGTTAGATAAGGATAAAACCCAAATTTAGCATAAAATCCATAAACTTCTTCATTTCCAACACTCACTTTTATAACTGTTTTGTTTGAATTTCTCCGTTTGAGCCAATCCAGAGCTTGATTCATCATATTACCAGCTATATCTTTTTTGCGATAACTCTTTGTAACAAAAATCGAATCTATTTCGCCAGTCTCAGCAACTATACTTGCTATACAATATCCTACAAGTGCAGTATTATCATGAGCTAAAACGATACATAACTGACCATTTCGAGAAGTGGAAAGCAGAGCTTTTTTTCTCGCTTCAAAAGTATTATTAGCATAATACTTTTTATTATATATAGATTTCTCAGCATGCAATTGATTTAACTCTGTCCACAAATCTTTAACTCTGTCCAACAGCTCCTCGTTCCCTATTATATAATTAATTTCAGTTTTCATAAAATTTACCTCCAAATATAAAGTACAATAATGTCGCCTCATTATACCAAATTTTATCCACACAGTATCATTCAATTGTGAAACCTTTTAGGTTTTCAGCTTTTCGCGGTATAACCAAATGAGGCAATATAGATTCAAGCAGGAAATACCGCATCAATTATCACTGTTTTATCTATCGCTAAATGATGCCAGAATCACTCTCGGTCAGCAGAAATTGAACCACCTCTTTGGATGTTTCCTCATCTCAATATATCAGTACATAGAGATACTATTCAGTAAGCGCCTGTAATAAGCGCCATTCACCATTGTAATAAGAAAGCGGCGTGTGCATAATTGCGGGCAGGGTTCAGAAAATCACGGAAAAAGCCACCCTTCAGCGATGGCGATTTCCCCTTCAAATGCGAAAAAGCCAAGTAATACTGGGCTTTTTCGCGTGGTAGAATTGTAATAACTCTACCGTTTTACTCTGGTGGAGGCGAGGGGAATCGAACCCCTGTCCGAAAACCTGTCAACAGGACCTTCTACGAGCGTAGTTGATGATTTAAAATTCCCTCCGCGAAGCCCCCATCAACAGGGTCGGCGCTTCGGTAGCTTCATAAATCCCGCCTGCGGCAAAGCTTACGCAGGTTGGTTCCCCACATTAATGACGCCCGTATCCGCCGTCGTGGGCAACGGCGGGCGGACGGTTACCGCAATTTACGCGGCAACGGGTACTGTATTTGTTTTGCCAGTTACTATCTGTCCCGTTTTTTACGAAGTACGGGTCTTCGGCTCGCTTATCCGGCCTCCATGATCCCCGTCGAAACCATGTACGCCCCCAAGCAAATTATATTATACCATAAGTTATGCGCGTTTAAAAGCCCTCTCGCAGACATGAAGAATAACGCATATTTCCATGTAAAACCGCCGTCTGGACAAATAACGCAAGGACTCCAACAAAGCAGGTTCACGCCTGATTTTTGATCCGATTCAATGCGCATCAGGCGAAGCTTGCGAGTTTCTCGGCACGTTCTTAGGCTTAACGCGTGAGTTTTTACGAAACATAACCCTATATTTTAATGACATCTCATCTATATCATTCATTTCCCTATCCGCCAGAAAAGATAGTTATGCTATAAGATTATCCGGGTTAAGCATATACCAGACTACCCAACAGGCCGTCTGCCGCCTCTACACAACGTGTGTAAACACGAGTTCGCAAGGGTTGGGTCTTAAACATAAGCAAACGCATCGGACCCAGCGCACTTATCAATCCGTTCATCCTTGACGCTCCGTTAAGGCTTATGAGTTATAGATAAATGAACAAATATAACGTTAATAACAATCCTCACCCTGAAACCTTGCGGAAATAGCGTTCCGATCCGTCGGGTACGGGCAGAGCGCAGGCGCAGTCGGCAATGACACCCTTCTTCGGCGCGCAAGCCGGTGAAAAACCCGAAAGCTCGCGCGCGCCGTAGAATTTCGTTCGCAAGTAATTGTTAACGTTAATTGATAAACCTTTGCGCGAAAAAGCCTATCGCATTTTATTTACTCTGGTTCATCCCCTAAATTAACGTCAATAACCGGATTCGATACTAATAATCCGGTTATCAGGCCCGGTCCTTAAAACGCCGCTCAATATCCCGTTTAGCGTCCCTCTCCGCGATGTCATGCCTTTTATCGTAAAGCTTCTTACCCTTGGCAACCGCCAATTCCACCTTCACGCGGCCATCCTTAAAATACATTTGGAGCGGGATCAGGCTGTAACCCTCCACCTGGGAAAGGGCGCCCAGCTTCTTGATCTCCTGCTTATGAAGCAGCAGCTTGCGCGTGCGGAAAGGGTCTTTGTTATTGATGTTTCCCTGCTCATAGGGGGATACATGCATACCCACCAAAAAGCATTCGCCGTTTTTTACTTGAGCGTACGAATCCTTTAAATTCGCCTTGCCGCCGCGGATGCTCTTTACCTCCGTACCCGCGAGAGCGATCCCGCACTCGTAGGTATCCTCAATAAAAAAATCATGACGCGCCTTTTTGTTCTGCGCAACAGGATTAATCCCCTTTTTCACGGGCATCCACCTCACCCCCATTCGCCTAATAAATAATTACCATCGCGCTTTGCATCTTAGAATTTACTATTAAAATTTAAACCGCTTTAGCGAAGCGCGCTTATAATATACAGCCTATCATTTTTTCCGCTCTTTTTCAACGCCCCGAGCCTTTGGAAGGGGCCGCGCGCCGCTTTTCCTTCCTGAACCTCCGTTCTTGCGTTGCCCGCATTCCTTTTGAACCAACTCAAAGTCGATATTGGCGGATTCCATATCCACCCCCGCTATCTTCACCTTCACCTCGTCGCCAAGCCTATACACGCGGCCGGAATTCCGCCCCACCATGCGATAATTCTTTTCATCGCACACAAAATAATCGCCGTCAATGGAGGCGGCGCGCACCATACCCTCCACCGTATTGCTCAGCTCCACAAAAAAACCGTATTGCGCGACGCCAGATATGATTCCTGTTTCAACAGCGCCTATCCGGCTTTTCATATATTCGCATTTCTTTAAATCGTCCACCGCCCGTTCGGCCTCCATCGCCACGCGCTCGCGTTCGCTCAGGTGCCGCGCCTGCTCGGGCAGCTTCTCAGTCCAAGCGTCAATGCGCTTATTGTTGAGCCCCCCATGCAGCATTTCCTTTAAAAGCCTGTGGACGATTAAATCCGGGTATCTCCTTATAGGCGATGTAAAATGACAGTACATCGGCGCGGCCAGCCCGAAGTGCCCAAGGCAGCTTTCGCAATACCTCGCTTTTTTCAAGGATCTGAGCACTACGCGGTTTACCACATTTTCTTCCTTGGTGTTTTTCGCTATGGCCAGCACCTTTTGAAGCGCGCGCGGCTGAATGTTGGACAGGTTTTTTATACCATAACCCAGCGTCTGTAAAAACGCGTTAAGCTCCGTAAGCTTTTCCTTATCCGGCGTTTCATGCACGCGGTACATCATGGGCAGCCCCATATCGCGCATATGCTGCGCAACCGTCTCGTTCGCGATGAGCATGAACTCCTCAATCATTCTATTCGCAACCCCGCGCTCGGCTTTCTCCACGCCGGTGGCGCGCCCGGAGTCGTCGAGTATGATCCTCGCCTCGCTTAAGTCAAAATCAAGGCTCCCACGTTTTACCCGGTTCGCGTTCAATACGCCCATCAGCTCCTGCATATCCCTTAACATGGGCAGCGCGTCCGAATGTCGGGCGCATAGTTCGTCGTTGCCGGATAGCATTTTATTCACATCCTCGTAGACCATGCGTCTGCTCGTACGTATCACCGTTTCCGATATACGGTGGTCAACGACCTTACCGGCGGGTGTTATCTCCATTATGCACGACATCGTCAGCTTGGTTTCCTTTTCGTTGAGCGAGCATACGCCGTTACTGATTTCCTTAGGGAACATCGGGATAACCCGGTCGAGCAGATAAACGCTCGTGCCGCGCGAAAAGGCCTCCTTATCCAGCGGCGAACCCTCCGCCACATAATGGCTCACGTCAGCGATATGCACGCCCAGAAGGAAATTGCCGTTTTTCATCCGCAAAAGGGAAACCGCGTCGTCCAAATCCTTCGCATCGGCGCCGTCGATAGTGATGGCGTTCCATGCGCGCAGATCCTCACGCCTGAGCACCGTATCCTCCTCCACCGGCTTGTTGGCCGCGCGCGCCAGCCGCACCGCGCCTTTGCCAAACGCCTCGGGTAGATCCAGGCGGCGAATAATGGAGAGGATATCCGTCCCCGCCTCTGTTTTCGCGCCGAGCACTTCCGCTATCTTACCTGCCATCGGCCTTCGCCCGTCGGGATAGCGCGTTATCTCCGCCACAACCTTGTCTCCGGATCCGGCGCCGCGCAGATCCGAGCCGCTTATCATCATATCCATGGGCAGATGCGGATCGTCCGGAACCACATAACCGCCGGACAAGCCGTCTGGCTCAAACGTTCCGACGATCCTCCGCATGGCTCGCACAGCTATCATGACCACCTCAGCCTCCCTCGCGCCCGTGCGGGAAAGCTGCTCCGTAAGCCGGACCCAGATTTTATCCCCATGCATCGCGCCGTGCATAGCATCCGCCGGTACGAAACAGTCCGGCGAACCATCCTCAGGTATAAAAAAGCCGAAGCCGCGCGCGTGCCCCTGTATCCGGCCGTAGACAAGCCCCGTCTGTTCGGGAAGCGCAAGCCGGCGTTTTTTGGTTATAACCAGGCGCCCTTCCTTGAGCAGCCGTTCAACAGCGGCGGCGGCAGCGTCCTTATCCTCAAATTCTTCCATTAAAGCTTCCGGCGGGAGCGGTTTACTCTCACGCCTCAAAGCGTCAATTATCTGTGTATCCAAATTAAAATCCATCGTTCCTTTCTTCCTTTGTCGTTAGAGGTCATATATAGTATGGACAAGCGGGGAACAAGCCAATCACAAGCATAAAAAAACGGTATGCCAACAAGCGGCATACCAGCTATACTCAGGCGTTGTTACCGTCAGGTTATCCTAATATCATAAGCGTTATGGCCAGCACGCCGATAATAATGGCGCACACAACCGTAATTTTCTGGTACTTGGCCTCTTTGCTGGCAGCCTTGCCGCGGTTGGTAAAAGACTGGGTATCGCCGCCGAAAGCGCCGCCCAAACCCGCGCTTTTTGTGGACTGCAATAATACCACCACGATAAGCAACACCGAGGCGAGCAGCATGACGATGCTGATAATCATCTGTGGAATATCCATTGTTCTTAACCTCCAATATTGGACTGCAAGCGTTATTCTAACACGCCGCTACAAAAAACGCAAGCATTTCCTTACCGAATTACGGTATTTATTGCTTTAAGAGGATACTTTCACCGGTCATCTCGGCCGGCTTTTCGAGACCCATTAAATCAAGCAGCGTAGGAGCGATATCGCATAACCGCCCAGATTCCTTAAGCCGCGCGTCAAGGCGGGATTGATCCGCAAGTATAAACGGGACCGGGTTGGAGGTGTGCGCAGTGAACGGCGTACCGTCCTCAGCCCGCATTTTTTCACAGTTTCCGTGATCCGCCGTGATTATTGCGCGGCCTCCCGCAAGCAAAACCGCGTCCAGCACTTTTCTTACACATTTATCAACCGTATGAACCGCCGCTACGGCAGCCTCCATATCGCCGGTATGCCCAACCATATCCGGGTTGGCGAAATTCAATATCATCACATCGTATACGCCGCTCGCTATACGCTTCGCCGCTTCATCGGCAACCTCGTACGCGCTCATCTCCGGCTTTAGATCATACGTAGCCACCTTGGGCGACGGTATTAGCGCCCTGTCCTCATTTGGATACGGCGCTTCCACGCCTCCGTTAAAGAAGAACGTAACATGCGCGTACTTCTCCGTTTCCGCGATGCGAAGCTGCCTCAGGCCAATATCGGAAAGATATTTCCCGAGCGTATTGTCCGGCGTATCCGGTTTAAACGCCACAAGCAGCCGGTTTTCAAAGGCCTTGTCATACTGGGTCATGGAAACGAAAGTAAGAGGGAAAAAGCCCTTCTCGCGCTCAAACGCGTCAAAATCCTCAAAAATCAAAGCGCGCGTGAGCTGCCTAGCCCTGTCCGGGCGGAAGTTGAAAAAGATAACGCTGTCGTTTTCGCCAAGCGTGGCTATGGGTTTACCATTTTCACTTACGACAGTCGGTACGATAAACTCATCCGTAACGCCGCCGGCATAGGACTCGCCGACGGCCTCCGCCGGATCCTGAGCGTACGTTCCCACGCCCCGCGCGATGGCGTCGTACGCCATTTTGGTGCGCTCATAGCGGTTATCCCTGTCCATGGCGTAATATCTGCCCGTCACGGTGGCGATTCTACCGCAGCCTAGCTCCCTGAGTTTCGCCTGAACGCTTTCAATATAACCTTTCCCGCTTTCGGGCGGAACGTCACGGCCGTCCATAAAGCAGTGGATATACACACGTTCAAGCCCGTTATCCCGCGCAAGCCTTACCAGCGCGTAAAGGTGTTCAAGGTGGCTGTGAACGCCGCCGTCTGAACATAACCCCATCAGGTGCAGGGAAGTGTTATGAGTCTTACACGCGTTGATGGCTTTTAAAAATTCTGGCTTGCGAAAAAAGTCCCCGTCCTCTATGGATTTCGATATACGGGTAAGCTCCTGATATACGATTCTTCCCGCGCCGATATTCAGGTGGCCCACCTCGGAATTTCCCATCTGCCCGTCGGGAAGGCCGACGTGCCTTCCCGACGCGTAAAGCTTCGTATGCGGGTAGCGGTTAAACATCTCCATGATGTTTCTTACGCCGTCAGCGGATATGGCGTTCCCCTCTTTGTTGTCCGAGCACCCGAATCCATCCAGTATAATCAACGCCGTAACAGGCTTCATTGGGTTCCTCCTCTTGAATAAGCGGCGCTGCCCGCGCCGCCTGTTGTTATTAAAATTACTTTATCATGCCCCTAAAAGCAATCGATAGTATGCGCTTTTTCCATGCGTTATCGGGTATTTGGAGCAATCCTTTTCTTTTAGCCGGCGTCAAGCAGGCCAGATGCACAACAACACATCCAGATATATGACCGCCCGCACGAATAAACACAGGACGCGGCGGGCGGCAGCAAGGCTTACGAATGAACGATCTGAGCAAAATCGACGGCTTTTAAACTCGCGCCGCCGATAAGCCCCCCATCTATCTCGGGCATGGCCATCAGCTCAGCCGCGTTCTTCGCATTCATGCTTCCGCCATATTGAATGCGCATTTTTTTCGCTGTCTCTTCCCCGTATCGTTCTGCGAGCGCGCCGCGTATCGCGCGTATGGTATCGTTGGCCTCCTGCGCTGTGGCGGTTCTCCCCGTGCCGATGGCCCAAATCGGCTCATAAGCGACGACAGCCTCCCGCGCGTCATCAGCGGAAATCCCTTCAAAGGCGGCCTGGATCTGCGCGGAAACATGGCCTTTCGTTTCCCCGGCTTCCCGCTGGCCAAGGGTTTCGCCCACGCAGATAATAGGGGTTATCCCTCCTTCTATCGCGGCCTTTACGCGCGCGTTAACGGTTTTATTCGTTTCACCGAAATACTCCCTTCGCTCGCTGTGGCCTATGATAGCGAAGTCAACGCCTGCCTCGCTCAGCATTCGCGCGCTAATCTCGCCGGTGTATGCGCCCGCAGCCGCCCAATGTACATTTTGCGCGCCCAGGCGTATATTGGTATCCTTTATAAGCGCGGCAACCACGGGAATGGCAACGTAGGGGGGGCATACCACCACGTCGCAAGCGGCGTCCTTTACGAGGGGTATCAACTCAGTGATAAGCTCTTTTGCCTCGGCTGGAGTCATATTCATCTTCCAGTTGCCGGCGATTATGGGTTTACGCATAAGTAGCCTCCTGTGTTATTATGTTTGTCAGCGTTATTTTGTTAACGCGTAAGCGCTTTAAATACGCTCCATTGTTATAAAGCGCGCCAAATATACCGCTTTTCGGCCCGAACGCTATTTATCGTTGAGCGCCGCCACGCCCGGCAGCGTTTTGCCCTCCAGTAGCTCAAGCGAAGCGCCGCCGCCGGTGGATATATGCGTCATCCTATCCGCATAGCCCAGCTTCTTGACAGCACTGGCCGAGTCGCCGCCGCCGATTATCGTTACGCCCTCGCATTGGGCGCATGCCTCCGCAACCGCAGCGGTACCTTTTGCGAACGCCGGGAACTCGAATACGCCCATCGGCCCGTTCCATATAACGGTTTTTGCGCCGAGGATTTTATTCGTGAATAGATCCCGCGTTTTCTCGCCGATATCCATGCCCATCCAGCCGGTGGGGATATTGCTTGACAGCACCATTTTCACATTCGCCTCCGGCTCAAACCTGTCCGCAAGCACCGTGTCAATCGGAAGGACCATATTAACGCCGCGCGCCTTAGCGTCCTCCATCAGCTCTGCGGCCAGGCCGATGCTCTCCGCATCCAAAAGGGAGTCGCCAATCTCATACCCTTTGGCTTTAAAGAACGTGTAGGCCATGCCGCCCCCGATAAGCAGGGTATCGCATATTCCAAGCAGATTTCGTATAACCCCAATTTTATCGGCGACCTTCGCGCCGCCCAAAATGGTTACGAACGGCCTTTGGGGGTTCTCGAGCGCAGCGCCGATAATGCCAAGCTCTTTACCGATTAAAAAACCGGCCACGGCGGGCAGGTATTGCGCCACCCCGGTTGTGGACGCGTGCGCCCTATGTACGGCTCCGAACGCATCTGAAACGAAAATATCCGCCATAGACGCCAGTTCTTTTGCGAAATCTCGGTCGTTATCCTCCTCCTCAGGGTGAAAACGAAGGTTTTCAAGCAGCAATACCTGCCCGGCCTCCAGTTTCTCCGCCTTCGCCTTAGCGTCCGGGCCGATGGAGTCGCTGGCGAAGGCTACCGAAACGCCCGGAAGCAAGCCGGCCAGCCTTTGCGAAACCGGTTTAAGAGAAAGCTTGGGATTAATCCTGCCCTTAGGCCGCCCCAAGTGCGAACAGAGTATCACCTTCGCGTCGTTGTCAATCAGATACCGTATTGTCGGAAGAGCGGCCTCTATGCGCTTATCATCGCTCACCTCGCCGTTATCCGTCAGAGGCACGTTGAAGTCAACGCGCACCAGCACCCGTTTGCCGTTGATCTGAATATCCTCAATTGTTTTTTTAGCCATCGAACATTGTCCTCCTTACTGCCAAATCCAAATCAGATTAAAACTACCGTATAAAAGCTGAAGGCTCTAGCCTGCCGCCCCGCAAAACCGTTTATCGGCAAGTTATGACATTAATAAGCCAACGCGTCAATTAACGGATGAAATGCGAATTGCTCCGCGCTTCAGATATATTATTTTACCATATCCCTCCGCCAATACAAGCTTTTTCTATTTGCCTGATCGATGAGCTAAAAAAGCCGCGAAAGTGAACGGCAAACGCCGACAATTTTCGGTCACTTTGGTTATCGTGTTAACAACGCAAAGGCTAAATTCATTGCTGCAAAAGTGCGGGCGCGCTCAAAGAAGGTAAACTTAATCGGCTGGAAAAAGGTCATCCCCTTATTATAGGAAACAGCCGCGTAACCTGCAGCCGCCCCCAATGGCACGGTAAAAGAAAAGGAATGAGGCTTTAACCATACGCCCAACGAACCTACTTATTAAGACTGTTTTTCTCCACGCCCGTTTATGGCGTCCGCCGTTCACGCATTATTCACACAGAACCAATGAATGTACAAGTTATATCCCATCGTCTGCCACAATCATATAGTATGATTGAATCACGGTAAAGAGCGGGATACAACGCAGGGTGCATGCCTCCCAATATGACAAAGCAGCTATCCCGCGGCGGCGGCTACGGACTATCGGGCCGTTAACCATAGATAGATTTTTAAAGAAAGGGTGTGACGCCATAGGTTAGATAACAAGAAGCTTTTTGGTTCAATATACCTCCTACTTTCCTTCCTTAAAATAAGAGGCCGGTTCAGCATAGCATCAGCTACAGAACCGGCCTTGGCTATTCTTTCCGCTTATCATCATGCGCCCTTATGCATCACAAGCTTAATATGCGCGCCTGTAACCGGGTGCTGTGATGGAATCAGCCATCCATGCTTGAAAGCCGCGGGAAGCGGGCGCAATGCCGCAGTTCCCATGCCTCTTTTTACCCTATTCATTTAAACGGTTATTTCACAACTTAATAATCAGATGCGTCAGACAACAAACAGGACTATGTAGCTCCATAATTAAATGATTTACCTGGTTTTTTGCTCGCCCGTTAATCGTGTTCGTCGTTCACGCATTATTCACACAGAACCCATTGAATGTACAATTTATATCCCATTGTCCGCCACAATCTTATAGTATGATTGAATCACGGTAAAGCGCGGGATACAACACAGGGAGCTTGCCTCCCGATTGACAAAGCAGCTACCCCGCGGCGGCGGCAACGGACTTTGGGGCCGTTAACCATAGATAGATTTTTAAAGAAAGGATGTGACGCCTATAGGATAACGGATAAGTAAGCTTTTTGGTTCAATATACCTCCTACTTTCCTTCCTTAAAATAAGAGGCCGGTTCAGCATAGCATCAGCTACAGAACCGGCCTTGGCTATTTTTTTCGCTTGCCATCAAAATACGCGCTTAGAAGCGCCTTGCATTGTTCTTCACAAACGCCGCCTATAACCGGGATACTGTGATAGAACCAGTGATCCGCAAGATCCGCAACAGATCCGCAGCAGCCCTGCCGTTCATCAAACGCGCCGAACACCACGCGGCCAATACGCGCGTTTATTGCCGCGCCTATACACATGGCGCATGGCTCCATTGTTGAGTAGAGTGTACAGCGCTCAAGCCGCCAGGAAACGAGCGCGCGCGACGCAATCTGTATAGCAAGCGTTTCGGCGTGGGCTGTCGGATCTTTTGCCGCTTCCGTACGGTTATGCGCCCGCGCAACCACGCTCGCTCCATTTGTAATCACCGCGCCGACAGGAACCTCATCCTCCTTAAACGCAAGGCGGGCCTCCTCTAATGCCAAAAGCATCATACGCTCATCTGTACTCATTATGCATCCCCTTCCCGCTAAACTCTTCTTCGAGCCATTATGTTCATCAGCAAATATAGCATTATAAAAAGCTTTTCATATTTATAAGGCGCGCTGGTTCCCATGAGCAAAAGCCCCTGCTGCGCGGGACTATAGGCGCCGCGAGAATGCCGTGCCCGCAAATTTAATTTCACAGCATACGGCTTATTCAGCGCTGATTCCACGGGTAAACCGCGTGCCGATTTACCGTTCAAAGCTACAAGCAGAACACAGCTTATAAACGCACATTTGTATGCCCTAGAATCATGAATACAGGTCCCATATAATCATCAGAGCAATACTTAATGCGCAAATCAGCATGGAAAGCGCGTAGCAAATCTTCTGCCTCACAAACAGTTCGCTCCGCTTCCACGTTACGGCTATGCCGGCCGAGCTTAAAACCACCAAGCCCGTTAAAGCGTAATTCAAAATGAAGTGGACGCCGCATTGCCGGTATGTCAGGTTAAATGTGGAATAACATAGGAGTATTCCGTTATTCAATATCAGCAGCAGCCCCGATATGTTTAACGCCGCCGCAAGCTTAGAGGCCAGGGAGCTCCTCCACATCTGTTTTTTATTGCGTATTGCGAATACTATCATACATACCGCCGCCGCTATAAAATACAGAGCGCACGCGTACATGGCGGCCGTACTTAGATCGATGGCCAATACGGAACGCCCGCCGCGCGCCGGAACAAACTCACCATCCCCCAGCAGCACTTTTTTTACCTCGCCGTCCTCCATGTGAAAATACACGTAGCTATCCCTTCCATCCCAGAAGAACTGCGGCTTAATTTGAGTCATCTGATTTGAGTAAAATGTCACATACCCTTTAGCGACATATTGCGAAGCAAAAATGCGCATATTGATATAGAGCAAGCTGCGTGTCCTGTCGCCGTATTTCACGGCGCTCAGCGATAACAGCCCCCGAAGGTATTCTGCAAACTCCCTGTGCCCGCTTCCGGGGTGATCGGCCGGCATATAATCCCCTGCGAAGCCCGCTGCGACGGGCATTTCATCATTATTATCAGGGACGACGTCCGAAGCCTTTCCGATTACTGAATTGAATAGCGTATTTATAAGATAGTCGTTATTATCGCTGTTGGACAGCATAATATACCCTGCATCCGCTTCCGGTGAGAATACGAATTCCCCGCCGTATCCGGAAAGTTCAACGCTTAGCCCAAGCGTTCTCACTGCTCCTCGACGTTCCGGTATGCCGTGGGCTATTCCGGGGAAATATGGCGTTACTGAATAGCTGTTTTTTAACATTAACTCAAGCGTACCAGCCTGCTCAAACAGTTTCCCTCCAGAATCTTGCGGTATCAGCTCTAACATAAGCTTGCTTAAATCCGAAATCGTGCCGTACGCCCCAAAGGCTGGGTAGAGCGTTGGAAGCAGCCCCGTATAATCCGCCCCGATAGGCGCGGCCATGCGATCCGCCAGTTTAGGGTTATCCGTACCATCAGGGTCTATTGAGCTATCCGCCATATCAAGCGGCTTAAAAATGCGTTCATTTACATATTGGTAAAAGGGGGCTCCCGAAACCCGCTCGACAATATATGCCGCCAGCGCGGTTGCGTAAGCACTCTCCGTACGAACCTCTCCCGGTGCGTATATTTGCTTTGGTTCGCCAAATCTCAGGATTTCTTCAAGCGAATTTATCCCGCCCTCCGGCATAAACGTCTCTACCTTCCAACACTGCTCCCAGCCGGCGTTTTGGTTCATGAGGTTCTCAATAGTAATCGCTTCGTCCGTAAAGGATAATCGGCGCAGGAACCCTTCAGGAAGATATTCCCGGATATCCTCTTCTAGGCTGACCTTGCCCTGCTCGTAAAGCTGCATCACGCTAATCCATGTAAGGATAGAGGTTATTTCTCCCCAGCGATAAACGGTATCCAAGCCATTGTCCGTTTCAACGCTGCCGCCCGTGACGCTGAAAAAAGCTTTACCGTTTTGAATGATTGCGGCGGCGCATGTCGCGTCTTTAATATTAATACTGGCCAGGTACTCGTCTATGCGCTCCTGAACATCCTCCGCCTTCATGCCTGAAGGAAGCGCGGGCAACCCGGCCTCGCCTTCCGCTTCGCTCAGAGCGAAAGCCGGGATGCTCATTACAATGGTTAAAACAAGAAAACACGCTAACGTTTTTTTACCCATCCGTAAATCCTCCAAAACATCGCCCTTAGGACGAATTATTTATCCAGTCACAATATTAACGATATTTTTTACCGAGATAACCTTTCGCACCGTCTTTCCTGCTAACGCGGGCTGTACGTCGGGATGCGCCAGCGCCGTTTTCTCAACCTCCGCTTTATCCATGCTGGCGGGTACGGTAATACGCGCCCGAACTTTGCCGTTTATCTGCACGCCAAGCTCAGTTGTATCTTTCACGAGCTTTGCCTCGTCATAGGCCGGCCACGGGGTTAAGTACAGCGGCGTTTCAAAACCGATAAGCTCGTTTAGCTCCTCGCTGATATGCGGCGCTACGGGCGAGAGCAGCGCGAGCAGGGTTCTCATTTCGTCCCTTGTTACGCCGCCCCCGGCATACGCTTCGTTAACGTAGCTCATCATTGCGGCTATGGCCGTGTTGAACTTCATCCGCTCATAATCCTCGCCTACCTTTTTAATAACGCCATGCGTCAACGCCTCCATTTCAGGGCGTATCCCGCCGCCTTCAACGAGCGTGTCCGCAAGGCGCCAAACGCGCTCCAAAAACCTGCGGCACCCTTTCGCGCCCGTTGTCGACCAAGGAATTGTCTGATCGAACGCACCCATGAACATCTCATACAGTCTGAACGCGTCCGCGCCGATTTCATCAACGATCTCATCCGGGTTGATGACGTTGCCCCTGGACTTGGACATTTTCTCTCCGTTCTCGGCTAGCACCATCCCGTGGCTTGTGCGCTTTTGATACGGCTCAGGCGTGGAAACCACCCCGATATCATATAAAAACTTGTGCCAGAAGCGGGAATAGAGCAAATGCAGCGTGGTATGCTCCATACCTCCGTTATACCAGTCCACAGGCAGCCAGTAATCCAGCTTATCCTTGGCGGCTAGCTCCTTATCGTTATGGGGATCCGTATACCTCAAGTAATACCAGGAGGAACCAGCCCAGTTGGGCATGGTATCGGTTTCACGCCGCGCGCTTGATCCGCAGCGAGGGCAGGCGGTTTGAATCCAGCTCTCCGCGCGAGCCAACGCCGACGAACCATCCTCTGAAGGCTCAAAGTTCTCTATATCAGGCAGCTCAAGAGGCAGCTGGTCGTACGGCAGCGGTACCCAGCCGCACTTGTCGCAGTATACCAGCGGTATCGGCTCCCCCCAATAGCGCTGGCGGGTGAAAACCCAATCCCTGAGCTTATAATTGACCCTGCGCCTGCCAAGCCTGTTTTCCTCAAGCCATTCGATCATTATTTTCTTCGCTTCCTCCGCGTTTTTCCCGTTGAGGAATGAAGAGTTCACCATCACGCCGTTTGAACTGCCCGTAAAAGCTGCCTGTTCAATATCGCCGCCTGAAACCACCTCAATAATAGGAAGATTAAACTTTTTAGCAAAAGCATAATCGCGCTCGTCATGCGCCGGAACCGCCATAATCGCCCCTGTTCCATAACCCATCATCACATAATCCGACGTCCAGACCGGTATCCGCTCGCCGCTCGCGGGGTTCACCGCAAACACGCCGGACAATGGCACACCCGTTTTTTCCTTCGCAATCTCGCCGCGTTCAAAATCGGTCTTGCGCGCCGCCGCGGCCTGATACGCCTTAACCTCGTCCAGATTTTCAATTCGCCCCTCCAGTTCAGCGATAATCGGGTGCTCCGGCGATACCACCATATACGTAGCCCCAAACATCGTGTCGGGGCGGGTTGTGAAAACCTTCAGCGCCTTATCGCACCCTTCGATCCGAAAAGACGCCTCAGCGCCCTCGCTCCGCCCGATCCAGTTTCGCTGCTGCGCTTTTACCCGGTCGATAAAATCAACCAGCTCCAGTTCGTCTATAAGGCGCTGCGCGTAATCCGTTATCCGCAGCATCCACTGGCTTCGCACCTTCTGTACCACCGTGCCGCCGCAGCGCTCACACACGCCTTCGACAACCTCCTCATTGGCGAGGCCCACCTTGCAGGACGTACAGAAGTTTATTGGTATTTGAGCTTTATACGCCAGCCCGTGCTCATACAGCTTTAAAAAAATCCATTGCGTCCATTTATAATAAGAAGGATCCGTGGTATTGATTTCCCGCGACCAGTCGAAGGAAAAGCCCAGGCGCTTGAGCTGAGCGCGAAAGCGCGAAATATTCTCCTTAGTAACCTTGCGCGGATGCACGCCCGTTTTTATTGCGTAGTTTTCCGTTGGCAGGCCGAACGCGTCGTACCCTATCGGGAACAGCACGTTATACCCCTCCATCCGCCGCTTACGCGCGATGATATCCAACGCCGTATTGGAGCGCGGGTGGCCAACGTGAAGCCCCGCTCCAGAGGGATAAGGAAACTCTATTAACGTATAATATTTGGGCAGCGAAGGGTCGTCCTTCGCTTCAAAGCAGCGGGATTCCTCCCAGCGTTTTTGCCATTTGGGTTCAACTATCCGGTGATCATAATGCTGCGGCATGCTCTTTCCTCCTAGTAATAAAATAAAGCCTTTCCATCCTTTGAAATCAAAGAGACGAAAGACTTCCGCGGTACCACTCTTTTTGGCGCGACGCGCCCGCTCTGCCCCTTAACGCGGGATACACGCCGGCGCCTTACACCAGCGCCGGAGCTCCGCGGCGAGCTTCAGATCCCGCGCCCGGCGCCTTACACCAGCCGCCGCCTCTCTTTTGAACGCGTTGAATCCTACTGTTCCGCATCATAGCTTGTTCTTATAGTGTATTCATAACAAGTAAAAATGTCAACGCTAATCAATATTAAATGATCGTTGCGAGAAAGAGCGGCACAGCGGCGGGCACCGATCCCGCTTGACTCAGTTCGAGCATGGTTGATTATATTACGGATCATTCAATACAAATCATTTCCGTTATCTGATATTGTTAACGATAAGTATTATACGAAAATCATGATTTTGTTTAGCGCAGTCGCATCACACCTTTAATTTAATCTCCTATGCGCGGCGCTCTTTTTGACGGTTGCGGTTGATATTCATTTGCTCCGGGTTATATAATGGCTTATGGACGCGGTAAAGGCCCGCGCGTTAGCGTGTCGTAATAATCCGCAAAGCCGAAAATCATATAACGCCGGGTAACAGCCGCGGCCGGCGCCGGCAGGGAGCGTACCATGTACAGGTTTGATTATCATATGCACTCCAGGCATTCCTTTGACGCTCAGTATTCACCCAGGGAGATGGCCGAGAGCGCGGCGCGCGCGGGCCTTTCCGAAATATGCTTTACCGAGCATGTGGATTTTGACTGGCACGGCGAACCGCCGTGCATGCTGGATTATTTTGAGGAGGTTCGGCGCCTTATGCCGGCCTATAGGGGCGTGCGCATACGTATCGGTGTTGAAATCGGCCTTAAAGACGAGCAAAGCGCGCGGGAGGCATGGGATTTTTTAAAGGATTACGAGCTGGATTTCGTTATCGGCTCAGTTCATTTTGTAGATGGGGTGGATGCTTACTACCCTGAATTCTATTCCGGGCTGACGCAAAAGGAAGCCTACCGCAAATATGTGGGCGCGCTGAAGGCTGTCGCCGAGTCATGCCCTTATTTTAACGTTTTGGGCCATTATGATTTTGTGGCGAAATACGCACCTTATCCCAACCGCGCGTTGGAGTACTGCGATTTTCAGGATGAATTCGACAGCGTGCTTAGCCATCTCATTCAATCCGGGCGCGGCCTTGAAATCAATACGTCCGCGTGGCGGCAAGAACCCGCGTGGGGGCTTGCTCTCTTTAAACGGTACGCGCGGCTCGGCGGCCTTTTCGTTACGACCGGGGCCGACGCGCACGCGCCGGACAAGGTGGGCAACCGCATAAACGAGGCGGTTGAGCTCGCGCGCTCCGCCGGCGTGCCCTATATCGCCACCTTTGAGAAGATGAAACCGATTTTTCATAAGCTCTGATAACGCCGCAATCGAAACGATTCCAAAACGCTTATGGCGCGAAATCGTCTAATTAAGCAGACGGCGCGGGGATTAGCTGCACACATCCCCGCGTTTTCGCGAATTACCGAGCTTATGCCGCCGATGAGTCGTCGCCGATATACGCGTCGTTAATAATTCGTTCGCCGCTGCTCAAAACGATCATGAGCGTATCCGGCGCGTCGCTGATGTTTACGTGCCGCCCGGCCGATTGCCCCAAACCTATTTTTCGGATAGCCGGCAGCCTATTAACCAGCCTCTCGGCCGATTCCTCGTATGCCGGCAGCCGTTTTGCCGTACCATCATCAATCAGCATTGCGTTAACGCCAATGATATCGTCCCACTCGACCGCGATTACGTACATCCCGTTCGGGAAAGTTGTGCGGATTACCGGTTTTAACGCCTTTATATTCTTCATAAAATCCTCCTCAACATAACAAGTCAACACCTGAATTTATTCTACATCATTCGTTATGATGCAATGCAATTGTATGCTTTTAATTTATAAAGGTCAATAAACCTGACAATACAAGACAGGATTGCGCAAATGTAGATCTGAACGTCTAAATTTTCGGATAAACCGTTATTATTCCTTTTAATTCGCGCGAATATATTCTGACGATATATCGTTAATAATGACGTGGCTATGCATAGAACGCATAATTATACATCAATTTTCTGTATATTGGAATCGTCCGCGCCGCCACAAATCCGCATAAACCGCATTGTTGGTACATCACATGTATACGGTTGACAAGCTTAATTAATCGCTTAAAATGGTTTTATCTGAATTCAACCGTTGGTTGCGGGAATTTTCAACCGACCGTTGAGCGATTCAACTTCAGGTTTGTGTATTTGGGGCGGTTTGTCAATTAAGATGGCAGCATAGCCTCCGGCTGAGAGGGTAAACATAAAACATTTAATTGGAGGGATTACAAAATGGTGTTCAAAAGCAAGCAGGAAGAAAGCGGCGCCGCGGATCTTGGAAGGCGCATAAGCAAGCTTCGTAAGGAAAAAGGGTGGACGCAGGAACAGCTCGCGGAAATGCTCAATGTATCGCCGCAGGCCGTTTCAAAATGGGAGAACGGCAACAGCTGCCCGGATATTACGCTGCTGCCCGTTATCGCCAAGCTGTTCGGCGTAACGGTGGACGAACTTTTTGGCGTAGTTAAATCGCCGGTCGTCGCGGTTCAGGATGAAGGCTCCCGCCGCAAAGCCGATGAAATGGTACTTCGCATCCGCGTTTTATCCATACAGGGGGATAAAGTAAATATCAATCTGCCCATGAAGCTCGTAAAGGCCGGCCTGAAGATAGGCGAAAGCGCCATGAGCATGCCCAAAGTGAAAGCGGCTATGGGCGATGCGGATATCGATCTGGAGGCGATTATCGAGGCGGTGGAAAGCGGCGTAACGGGCAAGCTGGTAGAGGTGGAAAGCTCGGACGGGGATATCGTTGAAATAACGGTAGAGTAGCCATGCGCATAATCATTAAAAGCGCGCGCGGGCGGCCGCCGTGGGGCTTGTTTGCTCCAAGCTTCCTGATAACCTCCGCTCTTGCGCGGCGGATAATCGTCCGATTGTGTAACAAGCACAATATCGCGCTAAAAACGGAGGAAATTAAAGCCCTGCAAAAAGCGCTGAAAGAATCGCGCCGCCAATTAAAGAAGCAGCCCCTGATAGAGGTGGAATCTTCCACCGGCGAGCGCGTAAAAATCATACTATAACCGTTTTTATATAAATACCCGGCGGTTTTAATCCGCCGGGTAAGCGTGTCAAAAAAGCGGTTGCGTTTTTCAAGTTAAACGGAGCGCTTGCACCTTTGGCGCGATCAGCGCCCCGACAAGGGAAACCCTTGACGCACAATGCATTCGGAATCTGACCCTTATGCGCGTCAGATTCGGTTGGAAGCAGACGGGGGTATATAATACCCGCTTAAAAAAATCCCGCTTAAGCGCATAGCGGCCAAAGAAACCCTTGACGCGAATACTGCGATCCATTTTTGCACAAGAGAGCGAAACGCTGGTAATATTTTTGCGCCTTTTCCTGCCGCGGCCATATACTAAGCCGAACCGCAAACCGCGTATAAAAATCCGGCTGGATAAATAAACGAGTATGTAAGCGCGCTGTAATGCGCTTAACAACCTTCGTCAAATATAATCGGATATGCACGGCGTTTCATGCATAATAACCGTATCCAGGCATTCAATCGATTCCTTATCCCCTTCAATTCGTTCCATCCAGTGAAGCTGCCCGGCCGTTTTGTACCCTAACAGAAGGGTCGTTAACGTCCCGACGGACATGCGCACATGATATTTCGCCGTTTGGTTTGTAACCGCGCATTTTCCATCCGAGAACAGGATGTTGAAAGTACGGTTGTTCCAGTGTAATACCGGGTCCGCAATATCAAAGCTTATACAGGTTTCCCGCGACGCCGGGCGGCACCGGTAATCCGTGAGAAACTCCTCTATATCGATTATTCGCCCCATGATATAAGGGCGGATGGTTTCCTTTATCGCGCCGTCCTCCATATCAAACGCCACGGGCTCGTTAAAATACGTGTTCCCTCTCACTTCGTCTATCATGGATTCGTGCGCGTGGATATATTCCCAGAGTCCTTTTTGCGCCTCCCGGTTAAGGTAGATCATCTCCTTTACGTACATCACGTCCCCCTTTATCAGGTAAACCATGTAACCAAAAGGCTTTCCCGAAGCGTTGTAATATACCGCCGCCACCGTATCGTCCTCATCCCACCGCCAATATTCCTCCCAAGCTAACGTATTGCGCAGAAGGCACCCGTGCGTTTGATGCGCGAACTTGCTGTGCAGACCCATGAAATCCGGGTTGTCCCATTCCACGCGCCGCACGTAGCCCTCGGCCCTGGCTTTGCTTGGCATCTGGTAATCCTTTACGCTGAAGGATATCTTGTTTGAAATAATCTCCCAGCCAAACCTTCGGTAAAGCGGAATGGAGTACGGGTACAGCAGCGCGAGGGGCTGCCGCTTTTCCCGCATGCGGGTCAGGCTCTGGCACATCAGCTTCGCCATTATCCCCCTGCCGGAATATTCCGGGTACGTCGATACGCTGGTAATAAACCCTATCGGGTATATCTTGTTGTAGATGTTCATGTTTAGCGGGTAAACTGCGAATTGCGATATGAGGTTATCGCCGTCATAGCAGCCTAAAATATCCGCGCGTTCCAAAATCGGGAATTTTGCCTGCTTGATCTCCTCATCGCGCCAGCCAGCCTGCATTAGGTCCTGCTCCGTTACCTGAAAAGCATACCGCAGCAGCGCGTTATACTGCTCCAAATCATCCGTCGTCAAATAACGGATGGTGAAGGGAAACTTTGGGTCTGTTTTTTCCGCCGTTTTACTGTCATTCATATTCATTGCTCTCCTTAAAATAACCTTCGGCCTCCAAGCGCAAATGCTCCGAAAATTTTTCGATTGCCATTGCGAACCCGGGTGAAAACTCCTTTGCCGTCTTTTCCATGGCCCTGTTTTCAATCGCATAAACCTGCTTGAGAACGCCGCGGGCATAGTCGCGCCCGCCCTGCGTAAGGCGGATTAATTTTTCACGCAAATGCTCCCCGGCCTCCAGCGTGAGGTAGCCCGCTTCAATACATTCCTTTACGACGGTGTTTATGGTGGTTTTGGGGATTAGCCACGCTTCGCAGATTTGCGTTTGCGTATGGGCCTCGCCGTCGTCCAGCGCGTAAAGCAGCGACAGCGTGTTTTCCTTAAGCCCGATGCGTTTTGCCACCAGCCCGTAAACGCCTTCAATATGGTTTACGGCGAGCATCAGCCGCCGGACGTCCTCTCGATACTGCTCCATTGAACCTCCCCCATGCTTTCTGTACGAATCCGTACTGCCGGGTATTATAGTATGAATTCGTGCTAAAGTCAACAGCGCGCGCAATAACCTGGAATAACGCACGAATCGCGCTTTGACGCGCAGCTAACGCTATGATGATCAAAACCCCACCCTGCCCTATGCGCGTAAAAAACGCATAAAGAATAACAAACAGCGTTGATTATCCGATTATCCTCCTGTTTATCGTATGGCCGCGACGGGGCGGGGTAATTGCCGCCGGTTTGCCGTGCAAATAGAAAAACCGATGTTAAGCGAGCATTAATTGTATATAGAATCGAACCGGAAAGGGTGATATGCTTATTTGAGGAACAGTGAACGCGGCATGCGTTAATCGATAGCGGTTTGAGGGAAAAGCATGATTGAGATTGTATTTGGCGAGAGCGCGTGCGCAAGCTTGAAAATGGCGCAGGGCGTTGGCAAGGGTAAGTACCCGGGCGGAAGCGTGGGCGTTATCATCAGCCATGACGACGGAAGTAAGCCAACGAGGAAAGAGATCGCCGACGCCCGGCGAAACGCGGAGGCTAAGGCGCGTATGGAGTGGGAAAGCGCCGTCCCCCTCGGCGGCAGCGCTCAGGACGTTTTCGGGTTCAGCCTTGCGCTGAGCGTCGGTGATATCTCTGAAAATGAACCCGGCGCTCAGCGGCGGCGGGTATTGGAACAGCTTTATAGTGTCTATCCCAACAATGAGGGGATTTGCGCCGCCAAGGAGCTGCTCGAAGGGGCAAAGGGCAGCCTGAAAACGGTCTGTGCGCGCTCGCAAGCGGGGGAAGCTATCCGCATATGGTACAGCGACCAGCCGGATGAGCTTTGCGGGCTGTACTGGCTGCTATCGCGGCTGTATCGGCTGGAGGGCTTTGGCGGTCAGGTATACGTTATCAAGCTACCCGAATGGATTTTGGATGAGAACGGCAATGCCGTATCGGCAGCGGGCTGGGGCGAGGTTGCCCCCGGGAATTGGAGCAGGTTTCTTTCATTGCAAAAGGCTGTGCCGCCGGTACTGGTTCAGAATTGCGCGGCCCATTGGCAAGCGCTTGAAAAGGAGAACGCCCCCCTGCGCGCCGTGGTCAACGGCCGTCTGACCAGCATGCCGGAAACACTGTACGATAGCTTTATTCTGCGTGAGATCATGGCCGAAAAGAAGGAGTTTCAGGAAGCGGCGGTTATCGGCCGGGTTCTTGGGAAATACCGGCTCGGCGTCAGCGACTGCTGGCTCGCGCTTCGTATAGAGGAGATGGTTCGCGACGGAAGGCTTGCGGTAGTATCCGCGCCCGCGGGCGGTGCGCCCGCTTACCACCGCGTTTTAAAGCTGCGTAACGTGAGGCAGGGGTAGTTTTACGCCATGCTTTTTGCGCGTACGGTTTGACTTGCTTTGATGCTCATCGATAGTTAGACCATCATAGTAACTCTATATGTTCTATACCATGATTTGTTAAAGGATTTAAGCCGTGCAATACCCGCAGCTTAAATAGAAAGAACATGTAATGTATATTTGATACGACAGGAGCTTATGAAATCTGCATGCCGTATTCTGATTCATCTTGTTATTTCTTTGTTATATATGAAATTAAGTCTTTCATAGTATCTTCCATACTCTTTCTTTTTAGCTGACATTCCCATATGCGTAAAACGGTCCATCCGCGGTTCTCAAACAAAGCCGTTATCTCTTTGTCGCGTTTCATATTACGTTCTCTTTTCATAATCCAATATTCTTTATTATCTTCTGGCCGCGTATTTCTGCAATCGTGACCATGCCAGAAACAACCGTCAACAAAAATTGCCAATTTTATTTTAAGGAAGACAAAGTCAGGTCGTCCCTTAACTTTATAATTCCGTTTCCATCCAGTTATACCGTATTGCTTGAATGCGTTAATTAAACGCAACTCCGTTGTTTTGTTCCCATTTGAAGAAACCCGTCTCATAATCTCTGAACGCTTTTTCTTGTCAAAAACGTCTGCCAAGCTTCATCGTCCTTTCTCGTTCAAAAATTTGCAATAGAGCGTAACGGCCCGCTTAATTTGAGAACGGACGGAACCAGATAAATCATTAAACGCTGGCATTTGCTGTAATTTATAGAGATAAAATGAATCCAGCGAGTCGTTAATACGACATAATTTATCGGCTCGTTTTATTCGAGAAATGGTATCTCTGGCGGTTCTTTCAGAATATTTGCATTGAGAAAGTAGCCACGGTTTAAAATCGCCGTCAATAAGGTTCTTTTCGCTGTTTTCGTTAATAAATATCACATTAAGTAAAGCCTTGCCGACAAACTCAGCAAGCTTTACGGGAACGGCATTCCCTATCATTTGCTCCATTTCGGTCTTATTACCGCACCATTTAAAATCGGGAGGGAACGTCTGAATCAACGCTCTTTCCAGCGTCGTTAAAGAACGTATATTTTCGCGCAACTTACATGCGTCGTTTGGATGTCCTGGATATCCCTTGGGTATGGGTCGATTTACGCCGCGCATTGTAGGCGCGGGTTCGTCGATGGAAAAAATCGCCCTGCGGTTATAATTGCGCGGATGACGGTAATAAAAATCAAAGCCTAAAGTGTCGCCAAAGTAGTCTCTAAGCGTTGTTTCATGTCGACTAACATGAGCAAGAAGGGAATTCTTTGCAAAATTGTCAGGCTTATTTAACGCGCCAATGCAGAAGAAGCGCTTTCTCTTTTGCGGAATACCGCAACGGCTTGAATCTAAAACAATTTCAGTTAAACCATAACCTGTTTCCATGAAAATGCTTCTTGCACAGGAAAAAGCCTTGCTGTTTATCGCTCGGTCTACATTCTCCATCACAAAATACTTCGGTTTAACGTGTTGTACTATTTCTGCGAAAGCTTCGGTTAATGTAGCCCGGCCCGCTTCAATTCGCTTTCCAGCGTGTGAAAAATCTTGGCATGGAGGTCCGCCGATAATAATTGACGGTTCATATTTCTTAATTATTTTAACCGCATCTCTTACTTCAGATAAATCCATTCGGTAAACGGAATGTTTAAAGTTCTTTTCATAACAATTCGCAGCTACGTCCCAGAACTCAAACGCCGCCGCAACCTCAAACCCTGCGTTTTCAAATCCTTTGGATAACCCGCCGCACCCCGCAAATAAATCGATTGCCTTTAAACTCATGAAAATACCTCTTCAAATTTCCAGTTTTTAACGTTATAATTAATATGTATTTATTAGTATACTATTTTTTAGATATGACGTCAATAAGTTGACGTCGTGATTCTAGCTTTTAGGAGGATTTAATTATGCCAACCGGATTGTATGGAATATCTCATTCAAATCGTTCTCCTGAATCCCATTGGGGAAAAAATTGCTTTAATTCAAGCTTTCCAACCGCTCTCGCCGCGTATATGTTGGACAAGGGCATACCCGCTATTTATATAAAACTAGAAGATTGTGGCGGGGAGTTAAAGGTAGTTTCGAATGAAATCTCGTTACAAGAAGTATTTAATTGTGGAACGCAAACTTCAAGCGAACTTTTCTATTCATTTGAGAGCGTGTACACTCCCTATCAAGCGTATTCGTTTGATGAAATCGACAGTATCGATTTAGTCGTTAAGGATACCGAGGGCTGTTTTCTTTCGCCGCTGGAAGTAAAGCTAACCGTGATACCGTCGTCTGCCACGAGCCGCAAAGCCGAAATAGAATGGGGATCCGAACTTGTTGTACGCGCTGCGACTACTTCATATTGTGCGTTTGGGATGTTCGATTCGGTAAAAAACGAAAGCCGAAAGGTGAGGAACATTTTTGAAAATGCTTGTTCATCTATTCAATCGTGGGATAACGACTTTGAAATGACGCATAAATTATGTTCGTTATACGCCGCTATTGATAATTTCCAATCTATATATCATAACAGGCAAAAGCCTTTAGTTATGCAAACGTTATGGAAAACGCAAGGGCAATCGCCTTTATTGATGGAGCAGGCTTTTGATATCGTTGTTTGGAGCGATTACGCTTTTTCCCGTCTTTTCCTTGACGGTTCAAACCAACCAGCCGAAACAATGAAAAGAGGTATGCGGGCTTCCGCGCGATTGGCGCGCTGTCTTTGGGAGTTGAGTAAGTCTGAAAAAATACGCGTACGGGATATTTACCGCCAAATGGCGTTTAACAATCAGACAGATAAAGAGTTTGCGATTTCAGGGGATGTTTGGCGAAAATATGTCTCATCAGACAGGATACAGAATCTAGCTCTCAATAAAAACTCATTAAATGATATTATTAAACCGGGTTATATTGATAAACTCAATCCGGAACGTCGTTTTGATCAAACGCTGTATTTTACCATGCGCGGCGGCGAGTAAACGTCGACGGTTCCCTCAAAACTAAAATAGAATACCGCTGGCAGACATTCGTGCAGGAACACGAGCTTGTCTGTTCGTAGGGTGAGAGACCACCCTCCGCCGGTAAGCCGGACCCAGCGGCATGAATATAGTTTAGCACACTGTTTTATCGATTTACATATGAAAAAGCGTTTTTATAAAAACTTTTAGCATAGAAAGGTTTACATGCTCGAAATGAGTTCCTTGGATTAATGTGCCAAATGCTCTAAAACTACACACCTACTCCGCCCCCATACCACAACTATTATGCGGACTTGCCTTCTGAACTCAACAATAACCTGTGTAGTATAATATATTTTTTAGCGTAAAAACATATTCCGTAGAACCGTAAAAAATGCATTTTATATGATATATAACCCAAAAATCATCCTAATAGCCGAACAAATTATGAACTTTTACAAAATCCCTAAATTTTCCTATTTTATGCTTGACTTAGCCTGCTCCAAACGTGTAATATAGCATTAACAACTAGATAAAGCTGGCGTAATGATGTGCAGGAACACATTATTACTGAATTAGGTGACAGACCACCCAACCCAACCGGATAACCGGCGCCAGCGGTGCGATCATTATATCATGCCGCTCCCAGTTATACAAGGGTTAAAAACAGCGTTATGCCATATGAATTTATCGGGCCGCGCGGGTAGTTTCACCTGCGCGGCCCTTGCTTTTTAGTTTTTATAATACCTATTCGGCCAATCAAAATGAAGGAGGCAAACGGTACCATGCTTTAAAAAAGCCTGCCCGTCATGCTTGCATTTTAAATTTCTTACGCTTGAATTTTGTAAGGAATTGGTGAACGAGACGGTTCCCTCAATCTAAAATAGAATACCGCTGGCAGACATTCGTGCGGGAACACGAGCTTGTCTGTTCGTCGGGTGCGTAACCCACCCTCCGCCGGAAACCGGATCCAGCGGCATGAATATAGTTTAGCACATTGATAAACCGCCATTCAATCGAAAAAGGCTCTTCTCTGAATTATTTCTGGGATAAACAGGATCAACAATGCTCCGCAAATGAGTTCCTTTCATGGGCTCCTTTGCGATAGGACTTTCGCACCGCTTATTTGCGATAGACATTGCTACGCTTCATCAGCCATCATGCGCCTCACGCCGCCCTCGCCAAGCCAACCTAACCCCTAAAACTCTAAAATAGTCAGTTCTATATGATATATAACACAAGTAACCCACGAAAACCACCCTAATACCCGAACAAATTATGAACTTTTACAAAATCTCTATATTTTCCCATTTTAGGCTTGACTTATTCTACTCCAAACGTGTAATATAACCTTAACAACTAAATAAGCTGGCGGAATGATGTGCTGGAACACATCATTGCCTGAATCAGGTGAAGTAACCACCCAACCCAACCGGATAACCGGCGCCAGCGGTGCGATCATTATATCATGCC
>UQWD01000013.1 GCA_900544555.1 uncultured Eubacteriales bacterium | reverse complement strand
ACGGGAAGATGTATATGTTCGGCTGGTCGCGCGGAGGGATGGAAACGTATATCGTATTGAGCCGAGATGAACGTATAGACGCCGCCGTCGCCGGGGCGGGACCCACGGACTTAACAAAATTCTATGATGAATTTGTCGTTAACCGACGGGAAATAAGATTCCATGGATATATAGGCGGCCCGCCGGAAACGCACCCGAAGGAATACGAGGCGAGATCCGCGGTATGCTGGCCGGAAAAGATCAATACGCCCCTCTGGATTGTACACGGCACTGAGGACGATACTGTCCTCGTGCATCATTCGGAGGCGTTGTACAACGCAATGACCGCGTTGGGAAAGGATGTGAAACTCACGCTATTACCTGATATGGATCATGACCATTCATTCCCATATTGGGGTATGCTACCCGATTACTTTTATTGGTTAAAGCAGCATTGAAGAAACGGAGCGAAGGGCTTTATAGCATTTAAAGCAGCCTGATTGCATCGTTCATATCCTTTAGTATCAGCGCCAACACCAAGCCGCGGCTTGCTGTTTTTCAGTGAACACAGGCGGTTTACCCGTACAGCGGAGAGGATTGCTGACGTCAGAGGGGTGGGGCCGTACGGCAAGCGTTTATAGAAACGCCTGTGGTTCCGTGAGCTTCGCGCTCAAATTTTAGAAGATTATTCTTCGAATCCATAATTATATCTCCCTCCTCATGTGTGATTTATTATGAGAACATGGTTTTGCGGAATGAAAGGTTCATATGGGTTCGACGGAATGATCGATATACCGGAGCCGGTTTACATAAACTGATTTGTTAAGCTGGCTCCGGTAAATAAAAAGGTATAGAGATAGGAGCAGTGCATGAAATAAATTGAATAACGATACGATATATCTTAAAAGCGTAGTGACGCCCCTTACAACATATTAAAAATCAAAGCAGTCATACAAAATACCATTAACGCGTTGGCGAATCGATAAGAATGCCAAAGCTCATTAAATCAAACATGGTTCGCTAATTAACGACAACTTTGCCAGATTACGGATAATGGTATGACAAAATAGAAATTATAAAAGGCGGAATATTCTAATGAAATTACTGTATAACATGGTTTTTATACCGCTCAATGAAGATGAAACCCTTATAATTAATACGCTTAACGGGCTTATGGACACGGCAGATAGACAAACAATGGAAGTGCTAAAAGTATGGAAGATGTTAAAGACTATCCGCCCGCAAACGGATTTTGAGCATACCCTCTATGATAATCTAAACGCGCGCGGGTATCTAGTTGAAAGCGAGGAAGAAGAACGCGCCAAAAAACAAGAAATTATTACTCGAATGAAGGCTAAGCATATGAGTACCTGCTTTCATTTTTCAAAACTGGCGTTCGTAGTAACCTACGGCTGTAACTTCCGCTGCCCGTACTGTTATGAATATGCGCTTGACGGGGGCGGAACGCTCAGCAGGGAGATGGTGGATGCCGCGTGTGAAATTACAGGCGGTAAAAACAACGGCGTACTGTTATTCGGCGGTGAACCGCTGTTGATTAAAAATATGGAAATTATAAGATACATCATTGATAAATGTTCAGATAAGCGGTTCACTGTGATAACAAATGGATATACACTTTTAGAATACAAGCCGTTATTTGAAAACATCAGCGTGGATTATATTCAGGTAACGCTGGACGGCGAAAGGGAAACGCACAATAGAAGAAGGCGGCATGCCGGAGGAAAACCGACGTTTGACAGGATTATTCAAGGAGTGGAATCCTGCTTGAAAAGCGGAATCAGTATTAGGATCCGTATGAATGTAGATTTGGATAATCTAGATCAATGCCTTGCCATGCAGGAAGAGCTTTTAGAGGCTTATAAAAAGTTCGGATCACTTTTTAGCACTGAGGTTTATCCAATTTTCCAGTTGAGCAACGAAAAAAAGCAGGAAATTTACGGCGAGCTGTATAAAAGAAACTATTCTTGTCAAACCGGAGGCTTTGATGAAGCGGGTAAAATCATCGCACCGAACAGGCCGATTATTGATGCGTTTTTAAACAACTCCGCGCCGAGGCCGGTTTTCTCGTTTTGTTATGATCATGCAAAAACACTGTTTGCCGACCCTCGAGGCGATCTTTATAGCTGCATACTATCGGTTGGCAGGCGCGAGCTGGCTGTTGGTAGTTACTACCCCAACCATTCATTTAAGCTCAACAGCTTTTTTACCCGAAGCGTTGATAAAATTCGCGAGTGTATGGATTGCAAATATTCGTTTATCTGCGGCGGTGGCTGCCCTATGCAATTGAGCGACTATTCAAACGTAATGAAACCGGCGTGCGGCAGAGCCGTTCACGATATTCATTCGCTCATTCCGCGTATTTATGAAATAAAGAAAGCAAATGAACAGCAAGGTATGGAAATGAATAATGAAAATGAAAGACATGAAAGTTTTAATCCTATCGGATCTTGAGGGAGTAAGCGGGCTATACAGCTTGTCCGATGAAGCGGAGAATACGCGGTTTTACACCTTAGAACTGTGCGCGGTAATTGACGCTCTGCACGCGATTGGCGTAAGGGATATTACGGTCTGCGACGCTCACGATTCGGGCGATACGCTTGACAGGGACGTAATGCGTTCAAAAGGCGCCGATGTAATCGCGCAGTTTTGGAACATCGATGTTTCGGTAAAGTATGACATGGCGCTGTTGACCGGTTTTCACGGAATGAACGGAGCCGGGGGCTGCTCTCCCCATACGTTCAGGCCGGATATCCAATCGCTCGCTATCGATGGGCTTTATAATGCGGGCGAGGTCGAGGTCTTCATGAGGTGGCTTGCGTTACATGAGATCCCCGTAGTTTTCGTCTCGGGGGACGACGCCGCGGCGAGGGAAGCCGCGCGTTCCGATCCTCATATTACCGCCTGCGTCGTGAAGGGCGGCGACACTCTGCCAAAATCTCAAGTATGCTGCATACATGATAATATGCGGGATCAGATAAAACTAGCGGTGCTAAATGCGACGCACTCTCTTTCCTATGGTATTGACAATGCCCTGAATATCCAGCTAGTTAATGAGGATCTTTATATGGAGCTTCCGGCGCTATGGAACATAACAAGCAGCGGCCTGTTGTTTAATGGTTATGATGATTTTGTCTGCTCCATAAAGCGGCTTTGTTCCGACCTCAATCATGCGAGCTATGTTGTGATTAGCCGATCTTTTGAATTCGTGAACGCAATAAGGCCTGAACTGTCAATATACCCTAAGCAGGACATAATGCGGTCCGAAATATCACGATTACTGTCCAAAACTCCTCTTTCGCTGACGGCAAAAGACCGGGCAGCAATTCATGACTATATCCAAAAATTGAAGAGCGATTGGTAAAGACCGATGAAAATTATACGATTTTGTATTAAGCATATCAGCAGCAAATCACAGTTATTAATATATACGTCCGTTTATGTGCTGCATTCGCTATTGACGCTCGCGCTTCCTTATCTGTCCGGCAGGCTGATAGATATTTTGGTCTACTCGGATGATTTCGCAAAGCTGCTGAACTACTGCCTATATATTGCAGCCATAAGCGTTATACGCTTACTCTTATCGTATTGCATCGGGATAATTTATGCCGGCATGTTTGTGAATACTTCATATGGAATCAGCAGGTTTGTTGTTCATCATATTCATGACTGCCCGGTATCCAAAACCGACCGGATCGATCCGGCTTATTATAACCAGCGCATCAGCCAGGATGCGGGCGCTATTGTTGAATTTTCAGTTTCAACAATTGTTGGGGTACTATCAACGGTTATTGAATTTACCGCGGCCGTCGCGATAATATTCACAATTTCTCCACTAATCGCCTTGATAACGGTTATTCTTCTGAGCGCGTATATCCTGTTTTACTGTTTGCTTAGAAAACCGCTTTACGAACGGGGCAGGCTTAACAGGGAGGATCAGGCCGTTTATTTTTCAAAGATGTATGAACAGCTTCATTACACTAAGTTTGTTAAGGCGCATTCATTGAAGAGCTTTTTTCTTGAAAGGCTCCACTATTCTTTTAACGAATTTAGAAACTCATTTATGAAACATCAAAGGGTTTCCGTATTATTTAGAAGCCTGGATGGGATTATACTCGCTATCTCCCAGCTGGCGCTCTACGCAATCGGCGGCTATCAGGTCATGCGTAGGGTCATGACAATCGGCTCGTTTACCCTAATCAGCAATTTTTTCTCTAAACTTGTAAATGCAGCAAGCTTCTTCTTTTCAATAGGCAGCTCCTATCAAAACGCTTTAATATCCTATAACAGGATATTGGAAATACTTCTTTGGGAAGAGGAGCGGGAAGGAGATGAAATACCACAAGCCATCAATAGCATAACCATGAGCGGCGTTGGATTCAATTATGGCGATAATCAGGTATTAAACGGCAAGAATCTTGAGTTTTTAAAAGGCAATCTATACGTTATTGCAGGCAGGAACGGAAGCGGAAAAAGCACACTTTCACGGTTGCTTCTTGGTTTATATAAAAACGAATATGAAGGCAGTATAAAGATAAACGGAATACCAATAGAGGATATTGATATGGCTGCGCTTCGCGGAAATACCATCGGGTATATTGAGCAGGAACCAAGGCTGTTTACGGATACAATTGAAAAAAACACATTATTATGGCGTGAAGGACCGCCGGAAAGCTATGCATGCGTTAGAGAGATGAAGCTTCTCGATTTTGTGAGTCAAATCCCCGAAGGGTGGGGCAGCATGATTACGCCGAAAAACAACAACTTGTCTGGAGGCGAGAAACAGCGGATAGCCCTCGCGCGCCTGTTAATTGCGGACTGCGGCGTAATAATACTCGACGAGCCAACTTCGTCGCTGGATAAAAACATGGCGCAATCGCTTATTGAGTATCTTGTAGAAATAAAAAAGAATAGGATTATTATTGTTATAACGCATGATGAAAGGTTTATGCGCATATGCGATGAAGTCATTTCGCTTTAAGCGCCCGCATTATTCTTTGGGCGCAATCGTATTGATGCTTTGCTCTTCAATCACAATAGACAGGCTGGAATGCAACGCTCCTTGTGCTTGATAGTATTTCGTGCTGCATAGCATACCTCTTTCAGGCATTTAAAAGCTTCTTCAGGTCTGAAACGGATACGTCCATACATTTTGAGGTTTCCTCTATGGACATACCGGACGATAAAAAACGTTTAGCAACCATTTTTATATCCTCGCCGACCTCAATCAAATGACCGTCCAAATCATAAAACCTTATTGTGCGCTGTCCCCAGCTTTGTTCTTTAACCTCACCCAAATATATTATATTTGGGAATTTCTCAAGCTTCTTCAAAAAAGAATCAAAATCCTGTTCCTCAAAGTAAAGCTCAAAATTATTGGATTCTTTTAAGATCCTTTCCCTGGGTAATCCTATGAGCCAGTCAAACTCCTGCTGCAACGATAAGCCGCAGCTGAAGGATATGTTAATCCCATAGTCCTGAAAGACTTCAAGACCAAATAATTCCTCATAGAATTTTCTTGCCAAGTTGATATCGCCTACAGAAATAACTGTTCCTGAATAAACCATTTCATTCTCCTTTCATAAATTGATTGAATACATAGTTTATCACAAAAGCCCGTCTACGTTTCTTTATTGCTTTTTTTGTTGTTTCCGCTAGAATAGAAATTATATGGAGGACGGACTAAAAAAGCTTGTGTTGCTCAAGAGCGAGAGGATGAGCAAACAGTGCGATTATTAAATCGCGACACGAATTAGCGAAATCGTCCCGTATTATTGCCGCCTATAAATCCGGCATACGCGTTACTATTGATTGATTGTAACTGAGGTTATGACAGTACCAAAACAGGTACGTTGCCGGGGGGTTGATTTGGCTAGTCAATGGCCGACGAAGCTACACGGGTTTTTCTTGTCGCTGACAAATGAGGCGCATGCGCTATGCACTTATTTAAATTTAATAGGTTTTTCACGAGGCGACGAAAAAAATTGCTGAACATGGCGGAAGCGTAGCGGCTGGCGCAGTTACGCGACCATGAATATCTGGAATACATTGTAAGGAGGTTGAGAATGTATTATTCAACGTCCGTTTCATCGCCAATAGGTAGGATTACGCTGGCCAGTAACGGCGGCAGCCTAGTTGGTCTGTGGATAGAGGGGCAAAAATATCATGGGGATACCATTTTTGAGGCCATGATAGAGAAAGATGATATGCCTGTATTTTACGCTGCAAGAAAGTGGCTGGATCGATACTTCTCCGGCGAGAATCCCGCCGCATCCGAATTGCCCTTGGCTCCAAATGGCGGTGCGTTCCGTCAGGGTGTATGGAACATCCTGCGACAAATCCCATACGGAGAGATAACGACCTACGGCGACATTGCAAAAAAAATGGCAATAAAAATGAACAGGGGGAGCATGTCCAGCCAAGCAGTCGGGGGGGCTGTTGGCCATAATCCCATTTCGATTATCATACCATGTCACCGGGTAGTGGGTTCAAACGGCAGCTTAACCGGCTATGCAGGGGGCTTGGATACGAAGATAAAATTGCTGAAACTGGAGGGTGTTGATACGACCCGGCTGTTGATACCCACCAAAGGCACGGCTTTGTAAAAAGGTGAAAGCAAGATGATAAAATCATTCGCTATTGTAGTTTTGCAGGTTGAGTTAAGGGAGATCTCGGCAGCTAAAGAAAACATGGGATAAAAGGCTTTAATAAGATTTTTCTTATTCAACAAAGCAGCTTAGCCGCCAGTTTAGAACCGGTGAAGCTTGTATAAACACCCAATTATTACCGATCCTAAGCAGCATTGATGGCCGTTTACTGCGCGGGCGAGCTATGTCGTCCGGTAATGGGCTATTGGGCGCGTGTTTGTGCGATAGGTTTTTATGCCCTCCTGCTCATGCCTAACCGAGAAAAAAACTGGCTCAGGCAATCATTATCTGACTTAGAGTATGCAAAGTCGGCATATCTCATTATGAGCGTTAACGTTTTTGCAGCAACATTACGAGCAGAAAGGCGGCTGTATTCAAGTTTAGTTTAAGGCGTCAAGGCGCTCCGTAAAACGCTATTGTGATCGCATATAAACCGCTTGATGGCGTCGATAAGCGGCGCCTTCCCACTAGTTTGTATACGGCAAATATGAGCCTTTAGCGTAAACACCGCGCCGTAAAGCTGTTCCTACAAGGGAACCGCGTCTAATATCGATAAAATATATTAGTAACATTTATTCTAAATATCAATGTCGCTTTTAGGCGGTAAATCCTAAAAACATGTAGTACTTAGGATTCTATCCGTTACAAAGCGCATGTTGCCCCGAGTAAAGTGATACTTAAGAGAGCGTTCCCAACTTCATATCCGAATGCGGCGGTTGCGCGAGCCCTACGAAACCCCGAAAAAGTGAAAAAACGCTTTTTAAAAGGCAAAAGGCGCTCAGCGGAGCGCCTTTTCAGAGCTTTATCAGCCTAATGTTAAGATTATGCTTCCATTTGGCTGCCGAGGAAGCAAGCCGCCGTTTCGCAAGCTTTCTGCTCGGTTTTGCCCATTTGCGCGCCGGTCTCCTTGCTCAGCAGCATGACCGCGCCTATGGCGTCTCCTGCGGATATAATTGGCGCGGCGGCCTGTGCGGTATAATCCTTACCATTATCGTCGTCCGCGATAATAGACAGCATAATTTCATCCTGTATAACCGAATGCGCGAAACGTTCCCTGTTCTTCATCAGCTGCTCAACGCTTTCGCCTATGGGCTTATCGAGCAGCTCGCGCTTTCCCGAGCCCGAAACGGCGATAATATTATCCTTATCGCAAATAACCGCAATATGGCCCATCGTCTGGTGCAGAGCCTCCGCGTATTCCCGCGCAAAATCGCCCAGCTCGCCGATTGGCGAATATTTTTTTAGTATAACCTCTCCTTCACGATCCGTGAAGATCTCCAACGGATCCCCTTCCCGGATACGGAGCGTACGCCTTATTTCTTTTGGGATGACCACGCGGCCTAGTTCATCAATTCTTCTCACGATTCCTGTCGCTTTCAAAACCGTTTCCTCCTATGACTGACGTTGTTGTTTCATGCTCATGCCAATAGTATCTGTAAGATCATGGGTTGTATGCCTTGGATTTTATTGCTAATCTATGTTTAAAGGATTTGCGTGGCCGCAAAGCGCATAAACGATTCGGCTAGGCTAATAAAATAATTATAAAAAAGGAATATGCAATGATCAAGATAGTCGTATTGGATGGTTTTACGGAAAACCCCGGCGACCTTTCATGGGCCGGGTTTGAAAGGTTCGGCGAATTAACCGTTTATGATCGCACTGAGCCGAAGGACGCGGCAGCGCGAATTAAAGGCGCACAGATCGTTTTGACGAATAAAACGCCCGTGACTGAAGAAACGCTTAAGCAATGCCCGTTCGTTCGATATATCGGCGTACTCGCCACAGGCTTTAATATTGTGGATACGGAAGCTGCCGCGCGGCGCGGCGTAACCGTTACCAATATCCCCTCTTATGGCACGCATGCGGTTGCGCAGTTCGCCATCGCATTGCTGCTGGAAATCTGCCACAGGGTTGGGCATCACAGCCAGGCTGTGCGGGATGGCCGATGGACGGCCTGCGCGGACTTTTGCTTTTGGGATTATCCTCAAATGGAATTGAGCGGAAAAAAGCTGGGCGTCGTGGGCTTTGGCAGGATAGGCAGGGCGGTTGGGCGTATTGCCCATGCTCTTGGGATGGATGTAATTGCTTACGATACGAATATGGATAAAGGGGAGGATTACAATTTTCGGTACGCCGGGCTTGAAGAGCTGTTCTCCCAATCCGACGTGATAACTCTGCATTGCCCGCTTACCCCTCAGACTCAGGGACTTATCAATAAATCTACCATTAGTTCAATGAAGGACGACGTTATCATCATTAACAACAGCCGAGGGCCTTTAATTGTCGAACAGGATCTGGCCGATGCGCTTAACTGTTCCAAAGTATATGCGGCTGGCCTGGATGTTGCCGGGCATGAACCGATACGGGCGGATAATCCGCTGTTAACCGCTAAAAATTGCTTTATCACGCCGCATATCAGCTGGGCGGCCAGGGAGAGCCGGGAACGCCTTATGCAGATAGCCGTTGATAATTTGGCCGCGTTTTTAAGTGAGAGACCTATGAACGTGGTGAACCGTCCGGTTATAAAATAATGCGTTACGCGTGTGCTAGCCTGTATATATTCCGTGCTTTGGCGGTTATCCATTCAGGTTATACGCAACATTAAATTATATAAAGCGATATAACCGCTAGCTATTCGTGTTGAAAAGGATTTTGTCAAATTTAGCGGATAAGTATGTTGTTTTCGGTACGCCTTGACACGACCGGTGAACAGGCGGCCCGATCCACAGTCTGTACGTAATTTACGGCTGAAGCAGTTCGTTCGAAAATATAATACGCGCATTTTAACAGCATTTTGCTTGTGCGTTATGCTCATTCCCCATCGAATCAAATGAAAGCGCTCGTTTTTGCGTATAATAAAGCAAAAAGGAGGCGAAAGTTCATATGGCAGTATCGCATAAAGGGGCTATCTCGTTTGGGCTGGTTCATATCCCCGTTGGGCTATATACGGCGACTCAGGATAATGATATCCATTTCAGACAGCTTTGCCGGGAGGACGGCAGCCGGGTTAAGTATAAAAAAGTATGCGCCCACTGCGGCAAGGAGGTTGGCGTTCAGGATATTGTTAAAGGCTTTGAGTATGAAAAGGACCGTTATGTTGTTTTGACGGACGAGGATTTTGAAAAGGCTAAATCAGAGAAAGATCGTACGATACATATCCTGCATTTTACCGATCTTTCCAGCATCCGCCCGATCTTTTACGACAAAACCTATCACGCGATTCCCGAGGCTGGAGGGGATAAAGCGTTCGAGCTTTTGCGTCGAGCAATGCTTGACGAGGGCAAGGTTGCTATCGCGAAAACGGTAATGGGTACGAAGGAAAAGCTGCTTGCGCTCATACCAACTTCAAGCGGCATATTGATTGAAACCATGTTTTTTAACGACGAGGTTAAGGAAGCGCCGAAAGAGGCTGCCAGCCCGGATATAAACGATAATGAGCTCAACGTGGCGAAATCGCTTATCGGCGCGTTGGAAAAGCCGTTTGAACCGTCGCTTTACAAGGACGAATATCAACAGAAGCTGCGGCGCATTATCGAAAAGAAAATAGCGGGGCAGGATATTACCGCCCCTCCGCCTGAGAAGCCGTCCAACGTTATCGACATTATGGAAGCGCTCAAAATGAGCCTAGAACAGGCTAAAGCATCGAATCAATGACGGATTTGTTTAAAGAAAAAAACGTTAAGCCTATGCTTATCGGGGCCGAGGGCGAGGCGTTTGACAGCCCCGAATACATATTTGAGCTTAAGCTGGACGGAGAACGCTGCATCGCTTATTTGGGCGGCGATTCAACCGAGCTCATAAACAAGCGGGGCCAGCGCATGCTGCCTAAAACGCCGGAGCTTAACGGTATACACCGGCATGTATCGGATCGCTGCGTGTTGGATGGCGAGCTAGCGGTTATAAAAAACGGCAGGCCGGATTTTTTTGAGATACAAAGAAGAAGCCTGATGAGCAATCCTTTTAAAATCCAGCTTGCGGCAAGCAAGCACCCGGCATGCTTTACGGCGTTCGATATTTTATATATAGATGGCGAGCTAGTAACAGACAGGCCGCTGATGGAGCGGAAAGAGCTTTTAGCGGGCGTGGTAAAAAGCGAATCCGGGCATTTTGCGGTATCAAGATATATTTCTCAACAGGGCGTAAGCTTTTATGAACTGGCTCGAAAGCAGAATCTAGAGGGGATTGTCGCCAAGCGTTGTGACAGCAAATACTATTTCGGCAAGCGGACAAAGGATTGGATCAAAATTAAAAATCTGAAGGACGACGATTTTGTAATCTGTGGCTACATCTTAAAGGAAAAGCATGTTATCAGTATAGTGCTCGGCCAATACCGAGAGGGGATAATGCTCTATAAGGGGCATGTTACGCTTGGCGTGAACGGCGGCGCGTTCCGCCAAATATCCGCTGTTGAACGTCGCGAAGCGCCGCCGTTTGCCGCGCCGCCCGGGAATGAGAGCGCAGTATGGATTGAGCCACGGCTTGTATGCACGGTGAAATATATGGAGCTCACAAATAGCGGAGGGCTACGGCAGCCCGTATTTAAAGGGCTAAGGAATGATAAGGCTCCAGAAGAATGCGTTGAACCCATCAGCAAATTTTAAATTGATATATTTAGCGTGATAACCAAATTAACAGTAATGTATGTGTTTTATTTGGGCGCAAGCAATATAGAGTCTTCTTTCTTTGAGCCGGTAGACAATCGATGATAATGATTCTTGCTGCTGCGGTTATATTAAAATTAGACTATGATTGAGACGTGTATAAAAATTAATTATATATATCGTTTTAATTTATGTAAATCATTGTAAAATCAATCGGACTTATATGGTAATAACTGGGAATATTACAGCATATAAAATAAATATCCTTGCTTTTTATAACAAAATTGTGAATTTTATCTCATAACTGCGTACAAGCGCTAAAAATTGTGATACCATAAATTAAAATTGTTAATATGCCCTTTTATATCTTCTAATGGAGGAGTTTATATGAAAAGATTCGTTTGTGCTGTCCTCGCGGCTATCCTTACGCTGGCTATTATACCCATGCAGGAAGCGGCTGCGGCGCCTGATTATAGCTGGGTAAGGGTGAAGCTTACGACAAATAACGCCACCACGCTCAGCTTATATTTGTCGGGCGACTACTTTATACAGGAAAACGGGGCTGCGTTTTCAGACGGTACGCTTTCCGTACGTATGTCGGGCGGCTCGTTGACGCTTATCCATTCTGAGGCAGGTCAGGTTTATACCGGTAAAAGCGTGAAGCTGATGAAAAAGAATATTTCGCCGTCCGCCGGCTGGATAAAGCTCAATAACCGGAATTACCTCGGGCATCTCGCGCTTTCCGCCGCGTCGTCAGGTTATATCCAGGCGGTTAACCATGTGCCGATGGCGCACTACCTTTACGGCGTAATCGGCTATGAAATGAGCGACAGCTATCCTCTGGAAGCGCTTAAAGCCCAGGCAGTAGCCGCTAAATGCTACGCCATCAATAAATTTAGGTCAAGCGGGGATTATGACATCGGCGATACCTCTAGCGATCAGGTATATAAAGGATACAACGCTTCTTATAAGAACGTGATTCGCGCCGTGGACGAAACCATAAGCAAGGCGCTGTATGTCGACGGGAGTGTTTTGAACGCTTACTATGCAGCCAGCAACGGCGGTGAGACGAACCTGCCGAGCTACGCCTGGTCTTCTTCCATGACGAATAAGGGATACGCCGTCACGATTGACGAATATGATTTTGGCAACACAGGCAGCCCGAAGGAAACCGTTACGATTCCGTACGGCGACAATCCGAACTTAAGCCCCGAAATTAAGGATATGCTGCTTACCAAGGCTGGCAATACCCTGGGCAAAAGGGTTACGGCGGTTGTGAATATCCGTTCCGTAAAGCTAAACACACCCCGGTATGCCGGCACTAAAAGGAATCTGTGCAAGGCTGTAGTTTCCATGACGGTTGCCGAGCCTTCTTCCGACGGTGAGGGCGCCTATGGGGCTACACACGATATCGACCTGATGTTTACGCTAACGGAGCTTTTGACTTACGGGGTGGTTGATAATGCATCCCTCCGTATTTATTGGGGCGAGGAAACGGGCAGCGGTTATAAAATCTATCACGTGCGCTGGGGACATGGCGTGGGGTTAAGCCAGCGGGGCGCGCAGGCGCGCGCGAAAGCGGGGCATTCTTACAGCCAGATTCTTCAGTTTTATTATCCGGGTTCCACATTGGGCAATATCACGATTAAGCCGCCCTCCAACCCAACGGCGCCGAACCCCGGCCCGTCGGCCTCCCCTAATCCGACAGCCGCGCCTACGCCTACGCCTGAGCTGCCGAGCGAACCAATGGGTTACGGCGTTGTAAACGCAAACGGTGTGAATTTCCGCGAGGGGCCTGGGGTGGAGTACCCATCCGTAAGAATGCTCAATAAAGGCGACGAGCTTACGCTCTACGCTCTTATAAACGGATGGTATTACGCGCAAACCCAAAATGGCGATAGGTATTATATTATTAAGAAATTCGTCGATACAACGGATAAACCCGGGCAGGGCGGGGACGAGGACGGGCGCGTGCAGGTATCCGAGGCGATTATAACGGCGAACGGCGTCAATTTCCGCAAAGGCCCCGGTACCTCGTACGAGTCAATGGGCAGGCTCGATAAGGATACGGGCTTGCTGATTTGGAATAAAATAGGGGATTGGTATTACGCTCAAATTGAGAACGTTTATGGGTACGTACACGACGATTATGTAAAGATTATCAGGACATATTATATCGACGACCCTGAGGACAACCCGGATACGGGTGATACGGGGCTCGGCGTAACGACGGGTAACGTAAATTTTAGAACTGGGCCGTCTACGGATTATGACCGCATAAAGACGCTGCGGACAGGCACGGAGCTTACCCTATACAGAATAGTAGACGGCTGGTATGAAGCCGATGCCGGAGGGGACAGGGGTTATGTGAGCGGCAAGTACGTTAAGGTTATATCGCCGATACCCTCGAATCCCGAGCCGGAACCCACGCCTCCCGACCCATCCGATAACGCTGTCGGGGAGGGCGTAACCACGGGAAACGTGAATTTCAGAACCGGGCCGTCAACAGATTACGACCGCATCAAAACGCTGTACAAGGGTACGGAGATAATCCTGTACCGGCTGGTGAACGGCTGGTATGAGGCCGACGCCGGAGGGGACAGGGGTTATGTGAGCGGAAGGTACGTCCGCGTTACTTCATCCAACCCCGGGCAGGGCGAGGAGGATCAGCCGCCTGAGGAGGATATGCTGGGACCGGGTGAAACCACGGCCAGAGTGAACTTCCGCGAGGGGCCGTCTACGTCGGATAAAAAGATAGCGCTGTTGCCTAGGGGGACGTCGGTTACGCTGATTTCGCTGAATAACGGCTGGTATAAGGCGCGGTATAATGGTAAGACCGGGTATCTTTATGCTCAGTACGTGAAGTTGACGGGAAATTCGGGCGCCCCCGATGATGGAGAGGTGGGTAAAAAACCCGATCTGGCGGAGGGCGTCAGTACGGGTCGCGTTAACCTTAGAACCGGCCCGTCTACCGCTGACGGCGAGATTATTGAGCTGATCCCGTCCGGAACATCGTTTAAAGTGCTGGGCATGTGGAACGAATGGTATTTTATACTTTGGGAAGGTAAGACGGGTTACGTCAACAAGGCCTACGCCAGGGTTACTGAGGCAGGTTCCGCGCCGATAGCTGCACTGGATAAGAGTTGGGCGGCGTATGAAACAAAAACGACCGCGCGCGTAAATATGCGGCAGGCCCCCAATACATCATCCCTAATATTCAGGCTGCTTGATCGGGGCGAAAGCGTGGAAGCGCTTGTGATAGTGGACGGTTGGACGCTGATACGCTATAATAATGAATTGGGCTATTGCATTAACGATTATATTGGCCTAAAATAGCAGGCCCAGGGAGTGATAACATGAAACGCTTAACGGTTCTTCTGCTTGCCTTAGTGATGCTTATTGCGGCAGCGTGCGCGCAAACCAGCTTAGACGGCGGCACGGTTGAACTGGGAGCTAGCCCGGATGCGGACCCGGTTGATATGAACACGCAAGCCCCTGTAAAGGCGGGCTACGGCTTATCCCCTCAGGTCAAGGTTATGGCCAGCGTCGCTTATCTGTTTGAGGGGGAGAAAGGCAGTATACTTTACGGCGCGGCGGAATATAAGAACACGGGCGACTGCCCTGTTACGGTTTCCAACGCTTCGTTCGAGTTTAATCTGGGCGGATTAAGGTATAAAGAGGAGACGACGCCTGCACTCAACGCATACGATATTGTGCTTCCGGGTGAGACTTCATATGTAGCGGCCTGGATTGAAAAAGAGGATATTGAGTACAAAGAAGGCAATGAGGTTGCGGTATCCGTTAAGCTCTCGCCTGCGCGTAGTTTAGATACGCCGCTCAAATTAACGGCAGGTCAACTCTATATCGCTCAGAATTATCCGGGCTTTTGCACGCTTAGTGGTTCCTTAACCAATGAAAGTATGGATGATTGCGACTTGAATATGATCTACTCGGCTTTTTATGATAAAAAAGGAGATTTGCTGGGCGTTTGGAACTTTTCCAAAAACGTTCTGCTTGCGCCGGGTGATGAAAAGGCGTTCGTCGTTCACATGCGGGCGTTACCAATACCGGATTTAGCGCAAAACACATCCGAGATTAAGACGGTTGGGTTCGGTATAGGGTAAATTTTCTATTAGCTTACGCAACTGTACAGCGCATGCGAGCATGCGCTGTTTTTTATCTGCTTATAGGCACTACGCAGCAGAGACAGCCTACGCTTAAAACGGTCGTATGATACTGATTTAATTCAAGGATAATTTTAGGCTCTTCCATTTTCTCGGCTCCTTACCATTTATCTTAAAAGAATGCCAAAGCGTTGAGCCTAAATAAACAAATTGCTCATCGCAGATTATAGGTGACGAGAAGCCGTTAAAGGATAAGCGGCGCTTTACTTGTGAAAAACAATGGATATCCAGATTATTATATAGCTAACCCGGATAGTATGACCCTTTTGACGTGACATGGGTAATAGTAACCGCTGCTCAAAGGGATAACCCGTATTTGCGTTCTTCAAATTGCTGAGAAGGTATTATCGGCAACAAGACAGAATTCACCAATGCGAATTGATGCGGCGTTTGGCATAGAGTAAATTTACCTCGCTTGAGTTGATCAGGCTCATTATTACTTTCTTACCGCAGTAACCCATAAAAAGGAACCCCCCGGTTCAACCGGGGAAGCCAGCCTGTCAAAAAAAACCTGGGGTTAGGTCGGAGCAGCAACCCTCATAGGCTTTCAACCGAACCTGACGACATGTGCGTCAGGTTCGGAATACCTTGCGCAGCAAGGGTTTCTTTGCACAGGGCGCTGACGCGCCAATGAGCAAGCGTTCCGTGTTAACTCGAAAACGTGGCGCAGCCACTTTTCGACACACAGGCTCGGAGCAGCAACCCCCATAGGCTTTCAACCGAACCTGACGACATGTGCGTCAGGTTCAAAATGCCTTGCGCAGCAAGGGTTTCTTTGCACGGGGCGCTGACCGCGCCAATGCAAAAGCGCTTCGTGTTAACTCGAAAAACGTGGCGCAGCCACGTTTTCGACACACTGCCCCCCGGTTCAACCGGGGGAGCAGCAAAACACTCATCATTGAGACGCGCGTTATTCCTTGATTTTCCGTATAACATCGATAATTGTATTATTGCGGTACATCACCACGCCGACAATCCTATCCTCGTATTGTATAGGCTCCGGCGTGCCTACTATACGCTCTGCGCGTTTGCGCAGCTCCTCGATGGTAAAGAGGCGCATGCCGGCAGCGACGAGGCGTTCACGCAATTCCGGTCGGGCGGGATTTACCGCGATGCCCTGATCCGTTACCAATACGTCGACCGCGCTTCCCGGGGTTACAACCGTATTCACGCGTGATACGATAGATGGTATACGCCCGCGCGTAAGGGGGGCGACCACTACGGACATGCTCGCTCCTGCCGCCGTGTCTGGATGCCCGCCGATAGCTCCCCTTATAATACCGTCGGAACCGGTTAATACGTTCACGTTAAAGTCCGTATCGATTTCCAGCGCGGAAAGCACGACGAAATCGAGCTGGTTCACCGCCGCCCCCTCGTTGACGTAGCTAGCGTAATATGAAGCGTCTATCTGCTGATGGAAGCGGTTGTTCTTCAGCGAATTCGCCGCGATTAAATCAAACGACTGAACATCCAGAATCTTGCGCACAAGTCCCTCTTCATACATCTCGACCATCTGGCCGGTTATCCCCCCTAATGCGAAACGGGCTTTTATTTCCTTCATCATCATTTTTTCGCGCAGATAACGGGCTGTCGCCAGGGATGCGCCGCCGCTGCCCATCTGCATGGAGAAATTGTTGTAGAAATAACCGCTGTTCTCAATCACATTGGCGGCGGTTTGGGCTATGAGCAGCTCCTTGGGGTTTTTGGTAAAACGGGTCGCTCCGCTCATTATGCCCTTGGGATCGCCCACCGAATCCACCTTAACGACATAATTTACGTCTGATTCCGGAATCCCAAACGGCGTATTTGGAAACTGGACAAGATGATCCGTTATGATAACGCATTGCTCTGCATAGTGCGCGTCGAGCTTGGCGTAACCCAGGCTTCCGCAGCATGAGCCGCCTTCCTCGTCACGATTGTAGCCGTTGGCGTTTCCGTAGCGATCGCACGACGGCGCGCCCAGAAACGCTACGTCGATATGCAGCTCGCCGGTTTCAATCGCGGCGGCCCTGCCGCCGTGCGAACGGAATACGATGGGGAAATCCATCAGCCCGCGTGAAACCTCCTCCGCAAGCCTCCCGCGCAGGCCGCTGGTTTCGATATGCGTCACTACCCCGTTTTTGATATGCTCGATCAATGGGGCGTGTATATCCGTAAGTGAGCTGGCTGCAACCGTTAAGTCGCGTATCCCCATACGAGCGACCTCTTCAAGCACCATATTCACAACATAATCACCGTTGCGGAAGTGATGGTGAAAGGATATGGTCATCCCGCTCTTAAGCCCCGTCAGTTTGATGGCCTCTTCAAGCGATGAAACCACCTTGTTGCTCACTTCCTGCCTTTGGGCAAATGTCATGGTGTTTTTCGGCGCAAGGCCAGCATAGCGGCCGTGCTGCGCACAAATTTCATCAATATGCGGAATGGTTTTTATGTCGAATTCACTCATGGTTATACCTCCTCAATTGGCACAATGGACGCGGCCCGGTACAGATCAAGCAGGTACTGCGCCCTGAGTACCACAGGTTTATCGATCATCTTCCCGTTGAGGCTTACAACGCCCGAGCCGCGCTTAGCCGCCTCCTCACTGGCCTCCACGATACGAATGGCTTTCATAATATCCCGTTCAGTCGGCACGAATACCATATGCAGCGGGGGAATCTGGCGCGGGTTAATAACGCTTTTACCGTCAAAGCCAAGCTGGCGGATTAACCGCGCCTCAAGCATAAAGCCCTCTTCGTCGTTCACGTCGGAGAACACCGTATCGATAGCGTCAAGCCCCGCCGCGCGCGCCGCGTTCAGTATCATATTGCGGGCAAAGAATAGCTCCGTACCATCGCTCCTCGTTGTTTTTAAATCCGTAACATAATCCTCCGCGCCCAGCGCGATAGCCACCAGGCGTGGAGAAGCGGTTGCGATGGCATATGCGTTGAGCACGCCTTTGGCGCTCTCAATAGCTGCCATCATACGGGTCGAACCCACCGGTATGCCGGCTTCATGCTCGATTCGTTCAATTTCGCGCTCGCAATCGACGATATCCTGAGCGGTTTCCGTCTTAGGCAGACGGATAACATGCGGGCGCGCGCGGACGATGGCCTCAAGATCCATAATGCCAAGGCCGGAGCTTAAATCGTTGATGCGCACAACCAGCTCCTTTTTACCGTAACGAAGCTTTGTAAGCGCGTTATAAACGAGAAAACGGGCGGCGTCCTTTTCCTGAATGGCGACCGAATCCTCTAAATCAAACATGATGGAATCCGAACCGTAGATATGCGCATCCCGGATCATGCCCGGATTATTTCCGGGTACGAACAGCATACTTCTGCGAAGCTGCTTCATTTGTCTTTCACCTCCCATACAAAATCCGTCGATTCCGCGGCGCGGTAAGCGGCCGCAGAGGTCCTGGCGGCTATCGTACAGTCCAAAGCCCCCTTATCAACGGCGTTAACGCTTGCGCTTGTAACGCCGAGGTTGGTAAGCGTTTCCTTAATTACTTTCTCAATCTGCTTTCCAAACTGCTGCATAACGGTACTTTCCAGCGTTAGATCGATACCTTCGGTGGACTTTGGCTCAATCCGTATAATGATGTCGCTGGATTCCATCGTACCCGAGACGCCTACGGCGACAATTTGCATGGATAAATCCTCCCTAATATGTTTGTTGGTACATCTATATGTTCCATAGCGTGAATAAGCGCGAAGTTATGCGAATTACGCTTATCCAACAAATAATGTACCCTTTCGGCGGACTGTTTTCAAGTGGTTTTTAAGATATACAATGATATTAACATACGTGCATTCAAGTATATATCCAATATGCGTTTTCTAGTGAAAGGCAATTAGCCGGCGCCGCAATTAACTTTAAATAAATGTGCGCTTAACGGCATTATTGTATACGGCTCGGCCGAAGCGGTAAAAGCAAGCCTTTAAGGCCGTTTGGTTTGCATGAAGATAAATTATGCGATATACTGAACCTATAATGATAAAACAGGATAGCTGCCCTGTCCCGGCGTTGTTTAAGCGCTCACAGTTCAGGGCGCGCCATGAATAAAATATATTAGGGTGATCAGCGCCCGAACGTTATCGATTGAAAAGCGAGCGTAATACGATATGAATAATAAACGAACCGGAAATACAAATGTAAAGGAAACCATTTTTACGCATGCCGCGAACCTGTTTGCTGAAAAAGGTATTGGCGCGACGAGCCTGGCGGATATATCCGCAAAAGCGGGTATTAGCAAGGGCACGCTGTATTATTACTACCCCGCGAAAGAACTGCTGGTGGCAGAAGTTTCCGCCATGCATTTTAACCGGGTCGCCGATTTGTTCTTTGAATGGATTAACGGATTGAACAGGGATTCAACAGAGGAGGAAGCGGTTCGCTCTCTCTTTACCGCCTGGAATCAAAACGTAAAAATGCAGCTCCTGCATATCGCTATATGCGCCGAGGCCGCCGCCGGAAACGCGCAGTTAAGGGATAAGCTGGCCTCATGCCACCGGGAATGGTCGGTTATGCTTGAGCTAGGGATACTGAAAATACCGGCCAGAACGTCCTCGCGCCTTAGAAACCTTTCAGGCATTTTTCTTCTTTTCCTCGATGGTTATACGCTTAAGCGGAGTATGGGCCTGCCCCTTCCCAGCGAGGACGAGTTGATTCGTATCTTGCTTAAGGGATAGGCTCCAATACTAATTATTGTTTTTTAAACGTATATGCCGCTTCCAGTTAATGCGTTCACGCAGGCAAGCTTAAACGACTGCCGAAAATACCGCGCGGTTATCGCTATACGGCGGGCGCTCCAAGGTTTAATTCGCCGCGCCTGTTGCCCGCCTATCATTAGAGGATATGGTTACACTGTCTCATGAGGATAAGTATCGGTATTAGGCGCATCGGGGACAAAGCGGTTAGCACTTTGCGGGTTGAGTGAGGCGTTGATTCCACCCACGAGCGGAAAGTTTCGCGGCGCGCACGAGCCATTCATGAGAAAGGTTTTGAAATTCGCTTATTGCAAGTTCCCAGAAGATACTTAAAAAAACCAAAAGAGCGGCTTAACCGCTCTTTTTTAACTCCCTTAAGCTGCAATACAGGACGCGCTTGTCAAAAAGGGTATACGCTTAACAGCCGGCGGCTCAGCTCCCAGATACATGGTGCAGCTTAACCGCGTTCCAAGCGTCGTTGTATACGGTAACGAACTCACCAAGGTCGTGGAATACGGTGCAACGGGCAAGCACATCGTCCGATGGATTATAAATATGGCTTCCCGTCCAGTATTCGTCCATCAAAGCGAGAGCGGCTTTGTTCGGCGTAGAGTACCCGATGTACTCCGTATTACGCCTTGCAACCTCCGCTTCGCAAAGGTAATTGATAAACGCTTCCGCCTCCTCGGCATGCTTTGAGGTTTTTGGGATAATGATGTTGTCAAACCAGAGGTTGCTGCCCTCCTCGGGTACGGCGTAATCCAAATCCGTGTTACCCTCCTCTTCATCTACGCACCAAACCGCGTCTCCTGAGTAAACGACGGCAAGCGCGGCTTCGCCGGAGATCATGCGCTCTTTAATCTCATCGCCAAGGTATGCCAACACGAGCCGCTTCTGCTCGATTAAGGCGTCCCTCGCTGCGGCGATATGGCTTTCGTCGCGGGTATTGATATCATAGCCCAGCTTTATCAGGGTAATACCGATGGAATCGCGTATGCTGTCGTACATCAGGATTTGGCCGGCGTACTTTTCATCCCAAAGAATATCCCAGCTTGTGACGGGCTCCTCAACTTTGGTCTTGTTGTATAAAATGCCCACCGTGCCCCACATATAGGGGATGGAATATTTGTTGCCGGGGTCAAAATCAAGGTCCATAAACCTTTCGTCGATGTTCGCAAGGTTCGGGATGTTCTCTTTATTAATCTCATGCAGGGCGTTGAGGTCTATCAATTTTTCTATGATATAATCCGAAGGAAAGCACAGATCATAGATACAGTCGGGAGAAGCGAGCTTCACGAGCATCTCCTCATTGCTGGACATGACCTGGTAATTGATTTTAACGCCGGTTTCGAGCTCATATTCCTTTATAAGCTCTTCATCAATATAATCACCCCAGTTGAGTACGTTGAGCGTTATCTGCTCATTGTTTGAGCAACCGGTGAAGCAGCCGATTATCAGGGCAAGGATAACGACCGCCGCCATTAGTAAACACTTTTTTTTCATCAATACTTCCTCCTGCTTAAACGATTCTATCTTAACCCTGTCTGCCGGCCGGCTGCGGGGTTAATGCGTAATGCGCTTTTTGGCCTGTTCCGCCATTTTGCGTTCCTCACGTATAGTCTTGATGTTCACAATCAGCAGCAGCGAGATTACCGCAACGAACATCAGCGTCGAAAGGGCGTTTATCTTAGGATTGATGCCGCGCCTTGCGATGCCGTATACATAGATGGACAGGTTCTGCACCCCGTCGGCGGCGAACCAGCTGATAACGAAATCGTCCAGGCTGAGCGTAAACGCCAGTATAAAGCCCGATACGATGCCGGGCATAATATCCGGGATAATTACCTTTTTAATGGCAGACCACGGCGTACAGCCCAAATCCAGCGCGGCCTCATAGAGCGTATCGGAGCTTTGCCTGAGCTTGGGCAATACGGAGAATATCACATACGGAATATTGAACGTGATATGCGCTATAAGCATGCGCGTGTAGCCAGCCTGTATGCCGATAAAGGTGAATATCATCATAAAGCTGATTCCCGTTACCAGGTCGGGGTTCACGACCGGAAACTGCGATATGTTTTCAATAATAAGCCGCCGCCGCTTTTTCATGGAATGGATGCCGATTGCGGCGAACGTACCCACGACTGTGGCGATAAGCGCCGAAAGCACGGCGATGGAAAGCGTGACCCACAGCGCGTCCATCAACGCGGAATCATTTACGAGCGCCTCATACCATTTGAGGGAGAAGCCGCCCCATTTGCCCATGGTTTTTGACTCGTTGAACGAGAAAAAAACCAGCACCGCAATCGGCGCGTAGAGGAACAGGAGCATAAGCCCCAAATAGGTGCCTTTAAAGAATGAACGCGTTTTTTTCACCACAGTTTACCCCCCTCCTGCCCGGCGTCGCGCTCCGCTCTGCGCATAATAGCCATGGAGATGATAACCAGTACAAGCAATATGAATGAGAGCGCGGATCCGGTACTCCAATCGCCCACGGTAATAAACTGGGATTCAATGAGATCGCCGTACAGCATGAACATGCCTCCACCGAGCAGGCGGGATATGGCGAACGTGGTTATTGCCGGTATAAACACCATGGTAATGCCGGAGATAATCCCCGGAACGGAAAGCGGAAGCACCACCTTAAAGAAAGTAATTAGACCGTTAGCACCCAAGTCATTCGCCGCCTCAATATGTGATTTATCTATTTTTAACAGCACCGTATATATGGGGAGGATCATAAAGGGGAGAAAATTATAGACTGTACCGAGCATCACGGCGCTTTCGGTATACAGAAGCTGCTGCGCGGGAAGGCCCAGCCAGCTTAGCAGCGTGTTGATTACGCCGTTTGAAGCGAGTATTATCTGCCAGGCATAGGTGCGCAGCAGGAAATTCATCCACATCGGCACGATGAACAGGACTGAAAGGATAGCGGCCCTGCTCTTTTTCATGGTAGAAAGCAGGTACGCGACGGGATAGCCGAGCAGCAGGCAATAAAAGGTTGCTTTAAGCGCTATCCATATGGAGCGGACCAGCACCTGAAGATAAATCGGATCGGATACCGCGTTCGCAACGCTGGACAGGGTGAACGTTCCGTTACTGGTAAAGGCATAGTACCCTATCAGAATGACGGGGGAGAGTATGAATATGACCATCCATACGATGTATGGATAAGAAAATACGGTTCTGCGCACCTTCAGGCTCCTTTCATGCTTTTTGCGCGATAAGCCGTTACTCGCTTTTGCGCATGATGTGGATAGCGTCTGGAAGGATCTCAATGCCGACCTTTTGCCCGGCCTGTACGAAATCCGTAGTGTGAACGGTCCACATATCCCCTCCGCACTGAACGACAATCTCATAATGGACGCCCATGAACAATACGCTTTTTATCTCGCCAGTGAGCTTTGCTCCGTCCGGCGTCACAATATCCACATCCTCGGGCCGAACGACCACGTCCACATACTCGTCCGGCTCAAACCCTTTATCCACGCATACGTATTCGCGGCCGCCAAAATAAACGAGAAAATCCCTTTTCATGACGCCCGGAACGATGTTGCTTTCCCCGATAAAGCGGGCGACAAACCGGTTTTTTGGCTCGTTGTAAATATCGGTCGGCGTGCCTATTTGTTGAATGACGCCCTCGTTCATAACCACGATGGTGTCGCTCATAGTAAGCGCCTCCTCCTGGTCGTGCGTCACGTAAATGAAGGTAATGCCCAGTTTTTGCTGCATTTTCTTCAATTCAATCTGCATGCCCTTTCGAAGCTTAAGATCCAGCGCGCCGAGCGGCTCGTCCAGAAGAAGCACCTGTGGTTCGTTGACCAGCGCGCGCGCAATGGCGACGCGCTGCTGCTGGCCGCCGGATAGCTGCTCAATCCAACGTTTAGCGTATCCGTCTAGGTTAACGAGCTTTAAGATGGAATGTACCCTTGACTCAATTTCGCTTTTGGGCAGCTTCTTTATTTTGAGGCCGAAAGCGATATTATCAAACACGTTCAAATGCGGAAACAGCGCGTATTTTTGAAAAACCGTGTTTATTCGCCGCTTATATGGCGGGATGGAACCGATATCCGCGCCGTCCATCATCACGGAGCCGCCCGTGGGCATGGTGAACCCGGCGATTATGCGAAGCATGGTGGTTTTGCCGCACCCGGAAGGACCAAGAAGCGTTAAAAACTCGCCGTCCCGGATATAGAGGTTGATCTTATCAAGCGCTATGTCGCCGTCATAGCTTTTCGTAACGTCTACAAGCTCGATTAAATGCTTTCTTTCCATAGTTAACCTCCATTACGCCCGCTTTGCGGAAGGTTGTTGAAGAAGCCCCGCCCGGCAATCAAAAGCTCGGCGGCGTGCTTACCCAAATCAGCTTCGCTTCTTTTTTGTTTGGGTTTTCAATATAATGAACGCTCGACGGCTTAAAACAGAAGCTGTCGCCTTTTTTAACCTTATATTTTCGCTGGCCAATATACAAAAGGACGGCGCCCGATAGCACATACCCGAACTCCTCTCCCTCATGCGGATCATCCTTATATGTACTCCCCTCGGGTTCTATGGTTACGAGAATGGGCTCCAGCGCGTTTTTCTGCGCGTTGGGAACTAGCCATTCTATGGTATGCCCGGCCTCGGCGTCCTCTTTTTTAAACATGTCCTGCGGGCCGAAAACCAGCTTTTCATCCGGCCGTTCGGAAAAAAAATCGGCCAGATTCGTACCCAGAGCCTCGAGTATATCCATCAGCGTAGCTATCGAAGGGGATGTAAGATCCCTTTCCAGCTGGGATATGAAACCCTTGGACAGCTCGGTACGGGCGGCAAGCTCTTCCTGAGTCAGCCCAAGCTTCACCCGTTGGCGCCTGATGTTGTCGCCTATATTCATGCCCGCACGCCCCTTTTTATAAAACTAAACGCGATGTTTACAAACTCTAAACAAGCGCCAAAGGATATTAAAACATGATCGGGCGTAAAAGTCAACGGAAATGTTTAATATAATCAAACATTTTACTTAATATATTGCTAGTACCCTAAGGGACTATGAAGCGCTTATCCTCACGCGAAGCTGAGGTTTATAGTATTACGTGATTTACTGGCTTAAGGCGCGGATTCGGGCCTTTGAACAGCCTTTGAACGGCATTGACAAACCCAGCGTAAGACTATACGATGAATAAAAGATAGGATAATCGTATAATTTTGAAAACGGCTTCGCCGGAGGAGGTAAGGATGCTGCGTATCGATAACCTGACAAAAACATACGCTGGCGGAAAACGGGCTGTGGATGGGTTGAGCATACACGTCCAAAAGGGGGATCTGTTTGGTTTTATCGGCCATAACGGCGCGGGTAAAACAACGGCTATACGCGCCGCGGTCGGCGTTTTGGATTTTAACGGCGGTGAAATTTATATTAAGGGCAAATCGGTAAAGGCGGACCCTGTCGCGTGCAAGCGCGTAATCGCCTATATACCCGATAATCCTGATATTTATGAGCATATGACGGGAATACAGTACCTTACGTTTATGGCCGACGTCTATGGCGTCGCCCGGAAGGAGCGGCTAGAAAGGACAGAAAAGTACGCGAAAATGTTTGAAATGGATAGGGCGCTCGGCGACCTGGCCGGCACATACTCGCACGGCATGAAGCAGAAGCTTGCAATTATCGGCGCGCTGATTCACGCCCCCGAGCTGCTTGTGCTCGACGAGCCGTTTGTGGGGCTCGATCCTAAAGCGGCGCATACGCTTAAGGTCGTTATGGGCGATATCTGCGGCGGGGGAGGGGCTATCTTCTTCTCGACCCACGTTCTTGAGGTCGCGGAAAAGCTCTGCAACAAGGTTGCCATCATCCGCGACGGCAAGCTCGTCGTGCAGGGTGAAACGAACGCCGTGCGCGGCGATAATTCGCTTGAAGAGGTTTTTTTGGAGTTGATTGACGCATGAAAGAGCTGATAACTTTATTGCGAATACAACGGCTTAGGCTGTTTCACCTCAACGTTATGCGCAACACGAAAGACAGGGCGCGGAGGCTAAAGCTCAAATGGGCGGCGGCGGGGTTTATATTGATAATGCTTTTCACGCTGGCGACCGTTTTTATGTATTTTTACGGCATGGGCTTCGCGTTCAGCTCAATTGGCGAAACGGCGCTGCTTTTAACGATTGCCGCGCTTGTCGCTTGCGTCGTAACGATTGTCACAACGGTCTATAAATCCGGTTCGGTTTTGTTTGGGTACAAAGACTATGATTTTCTCATGTCTCTGCCCGTTAAAACGTCAACGGTGGTTTTGAGCCGCGTCGTCCAGCTTTATTTAGCCAACCTGTTTTTTATGGCGTTTGTGCTGTTTCCCGCGGGGGCGGTTTACGCAATATTCGCGCAGCCGCAATGGTGGTTTTATCCGCTGTTTTTGATAACGCTGTTCTTATTGCCCATGCTGCCCATCGTTATATCCTCTGTTATCGGCACGGCAATCTATTGCGCGGCGTCGCGTTTCCGTCATAAAAATATGGTCGCCATCACGCTGGGCTTATTGCTGTTTGCGGCGGTTATGGTCCTTTCGTTCAACTCGCAGAGTATAGTTGAAGGGTTTGTTCAAATCGGCTCGGTTATAACGCATACCGCGGCGCGCATCTACCCGCCGTCCGCGTGGTATGCGTCCTCGCTTGCCGTGGGCGACTTGGCTTCACTTTTGCTTCTTACCGTCGTAAGCCTGCTCGCCTTTGCCGTATTTACCTGGCTTGTCGGCAGATACATGCACAGCTTAAACGCGGCGTTCACCTCGCGTACAAGCGGCTTAAGCTATAAGGTAAGGCAAACGGATTCTTCCGTGACCAAAGCACTTTTCATCAAAGAATGGCGGAGGTATATGTCTTCGCCGCTGTATGTAATGAATACTGCGGCCGGCCCGCTGATGGCGCTGCTGGCCTCAATCGCTTTTTTGGTATTCGCGGGGAAAGGAACCCTTGGCGAGCTTGTCGCGGCGGCGCCGGAGCTTGCGGACAGGCTGCCGGCGTTAGCAGCCTTCGCTGTCGGCGTGTTGGCTTGCATAGCCCCGACGACGGCCTGCGCCATATCCCTGGAGGGGAGGCAGATATGGCTTTTAAAATCCATACCGGTAAGTATGCGGGATATTTGCCTGTCGAAAATGATGGTCAACCTTGCTTTAACCATACCCGCGCTCGTTGTTTGCAGCATATTGGTTATTCTCTCATTAAAGCCGCCGCTGTTCGAGAGCTTGTTTATTATAATTATACCTTGCGTTACAGCCCTTTTTATGACGGCGGCCGGGCTGATGATTAACCTTCGGTTTCCGCGCCTGGACTGGCAGCAGGAAGCGCAGGTGATTAAGCAAGGCGCAAGCGTAATGGCGGCTATGCTAACTTGTTTCGCGCTCGGCGCGGCTACAATATATGCGGGCATTGCCTTGCCGCCCTTTGCGCTGAAAATATTCATGTTGGCGGAACCCGTATTGCTTCTTGCCGGAACATGGATAATTTATGGCAGTATTATAAATAACGGCGCGAAAAAGCTGATGAAGATTGGATGAGGCGACGTCGCAGGCCGTTTTTATTGCTGGCTTTTTTAAAAGCATTACATTTTAGCCGCCGTCAAATTATATATCTCCCGGGGCTTATGATATAAAGTCGGCGTATCAAATTGATACAGTGGGACGCCGACAAAATTATATGCTCCAACCTCTGATGTTGTCGTATAACTGAACGCGGGACCCTGTTTAACACCAGGATCCCGCGTTCTAAGGTTGTTGAGTAAAACAGAATGCTTGAAATTCTCGCTGTATAAAGTATGCCCGATAATCCAAAATTGATACTGTTCAAATAAATCAATCTTGAAATCTACGCCGCAGCCTGTTATGGACGCAAATAGCACATCGTCCGCTTACTCCGTTTGAACAGTAAACGGGGGAACCTGGCATGGCTTATGCGTTAGCAATGGGTTTGCTATATGCGTGAAGCATAAAGACCGCATCAAAACGATCAGCATATACCCTTATAGACGCGAGCCCGCATTATTAAGTAGACACGGCGCTTTATAAGCGGGGCTCACCCAAAAACGACGCTGCCCTATCAGCCAACACGCTCAATAATGTTTAAAGGAGCTTGTGCTAAAAGGGATGAGGCAGTCAATTCATATTAAAGAATCTACACCGTTCTATGTTTGAAGTTTTACGCGGCTGTTGGCCGTGAATAAACCATAGAACTTGGTAAAGCTAATATGTATGCTTCGCCTTTACAGCTAATCAAGCAGCAATACAGAACAATACAAGCATCCACGTCTATTATAGAGCGAATTCGACGTTATGTCAAGCTTGTTATCGAACAACTTCAACATGGCTCGCAATGAATTTAAACCAACATAAAACGACTACTATAAATAAAGTATATTGATTATACGTTTAGCATTTATAAACGTCGCGCGTATTTCATATAGCTGCAACCTATACGTAAAACATCAAGAAACGGGGCATTTCATATATCACGCCGGAAGTATTACATGCTCAATTATTGCTTTTTCCAGCGCTTCACGATCTCGCACCTGTCCGCTTACCTGCAAATAACAAATGTCTGCAAACGACTTCACGGCTTGGCAAAGGCGGCAAAAGCTGAAGCGCTTGGCAGCCTCATAGGATTTTTTTGCAGCGTATGCGTTGCCGCCCATAAGCTCAATGGTTTTTTGATAGGGCAAACCCTTATCCATCAGCATACGGGCGGTAAGCATTTGTTTAAAGCGGCCCTCAAGAAAACCAGCTATCCTAATGGGCGGTTCCCCATCCCGGATTAGTGAGTTGAGCGCGTGCATACCCCCATCCGCTTTACCCGCCATAAAGTATTCAAGCATATCGAACACACGGTACTCAATATTGCGCGTAACGGCTGTTTTGATGATATCCACGGTTATTTCTCCGCCTTCACCGGCGTACCCGGCGGCCTTGCTCAGCTCGTTATGCACGCCGGCCATATCCGTGCCGACGAGAGAGATGAGGAATCGCGCCGCCTCAGGCGACATCCGCGTCCCAAGGCCGGGCGCGGCATTGAGCGCCCACTGCGCCGCCTCGTGTTCTCCGACCGTGTCGAAAACAACGGCGGCGTCCTTTTTTTTTAATTCCTTAACAATACCAAGCTTTTCGTTCGCTTTGCCGCGGACATAGAAAAGAAGCAGAGTAGAATCCGGTATTTTATCCAAATACGCAAGGATTTTTTTTGCGTCGTCATCCTTGGGCAGCTGGCGGCAAACGACAAGCCGCCGGTCGCTGAAGAAAGGCAAAGTTTCGCACGCCGCTCTGAGCGCGGCGGCGTCCGCCGACTCTAAATATTGAATATTGAGGTCGCGGGCCGCCCCGTCCATGGAGCGGATGATCCGGTTAAGCGTGGCCTCCTTCATAAATTCCTCTTCGCCATGAAGGAGATAAACCGTTCCGGTACATCCCGTTTCAAGCATCTTTTCAAACGCTGTTCGGTTCATGCCTCGTCCTTTCCGCGCGCTGCGTCAACTGGTTTTACAGTATTATACCATATTTACGCGCAAGCGGACACAGGACGAAAAACCTCCGCGCTAAATCCGCCTTGGTAAGGCTGAAAGTTTTAAAAAAACTCCTCGGCTTCCCTGAACAGCCCTTATCAAGCTCCCTCAGAAGCTATACAAGCAAACCGACGGTATACAACACCGCGCAAAGCAGGGCGCACAGCCCGGACATGCGCGCCTTTAGCCTTGGGGCGCGCAGGAAATACGGGGACAGGAAGAATAAGCCTAGAAGATAAACAAGGCATACTGGCAGGGACGGGGAGGGGATTGTAAGCGCTCCGGGAAGCGATGCGAAGGCGGTTACCGGGTATTGAGCTATCGAAACGAGATAATCAACGCACCACGCTAGAGCGGAGCCGGCGGCAGGCCAAGTAAGGCTTAGGATCAGCGCGATGGCGGAAGCTATCATGATAACGGGTGCGAGAGGAACGATAATGAGGTTGAGAGGCAGGCTCCAAACCGACGCGCGGCCGAAATACCTGCATACAAATGGGAAGGAGCCGAGGGTTGCGGCGAGGGAAACGGATACGCCGGAGCTCAGAGGCCGGGGAAGGCGATTAAGCTTATCCGCGAGCGGCCGGTAAAGAAACGCCAAACCGGCGACTGCCGAAAAAGAAAGGATGAAGCCGGCGGAAAACAGTTGATAGGGCGACCAGAGGAGGATGAGTACAGCAGCAAGAGAAAGGGCGCTGAACATATCATACCTGCGTCCGAGGGCTTTGGCTCCGGCCATGACGCACATCATGAGACCGGCGCGTATAAGTGAGGCGGGGAAAGCGGCCACCGCGGAGTAAACCATAAAGAAAAGCGCGATGAAGGCTAGGCTAATCACCGGCTTTGCGCGGCGTAAAAGAAAGAGCAGCGCGCCGCCCAATATTCCCGCGTGCAAACCGGATAAGGCCAAAACATGATATACGCCGGTGGCCTGGAAAGCCTCAAGCGTATCCGCCTCCATGCCGGTTTTATCGCCAAGCAATATCCCATTTATAAAACCGCTGTTTTTGGGAAATATCTCGTCTATTTTTTCAGAAATGGATTGGCGGATAAGAACGCATAAGCCATACCAGTCGTTCGGCCCCGGTTCCGCTGTAAAGCCAGGCTGCCCCCGTGCCGTGTAGGCGATGCCCTTAGACAGAAGAAAGCGGCGCTGGCTGTAAGCGGAGCCCCATTCATACTCAGGCGTCGCGACCTCCGCCTCAACCGATACGGCGTCCCCATAACGGGGAGGGGGCGCGCGGCCGCTAAGCTCCAATAAAATCCGCCCGCGAACGGGCGCGCCTTCAAGCGCAGCGCCTTCGAGCGTTACCATCAAGCGACCGCGTTCCAGATACGGTTGATCCGCTACGCGCCCGGTGAGTGAGCCGGTATATTCAATTTGAGGAAGGCTGAAAAAGAGAGTGACCCGCAGCATTCCAACCGCTATGGCGATAAAGAACAGCGCCGCCCTTGGGCGTTTGAGAATAAGGGCGGCAAAAGTGAGCAGTAAAAACAGGTACGCGGGCCACGCGGCCTGTGCGCCGAGCATGATATCGCCCAGATAAACGCCAATTATCAGGGCGGCGGCAATGGACGCCATCGGCCGATAGTTGATGATCTGCCGGTGAACCCCCCCATCGGCGGAACCTGCCGCGGCCCCGTCAGAAGGAATAATCCTCATCCGCGCTTTTAAATGCGATGGCCTCTATTTCCACAAGACCGCCGGCGGGCAGGGCCGCAACCTGCACGCAGGAACGGGCGGGGAAATCAGAGCCGAAACGCTCGCCGTACACCTTGTTGACGACGGCAAAATCCTTGAGGTCCTGAACAAACACCGTGGTTTTCACCACGTCCTTCATGCTGGCGCCGGCGGCGGTCAGTACGGCTTCAAGGTTGATGAGCGCCTGGAGCGCCTGCGCTTCTACGCCCTCGCTGAGCTTGCCGGTTTCCGGGTTTACGCCGAGCTGCCCCGAGGTATAAACGATGCCTTCCATCACCACGGCATGGGAATACGGGCCGATGGCCGCCGGGGCGTTATTTGCGAATATCAGTTCTTTCATTGTACATCATCTCCCATTAAATATAGTAAACGCCGGTTTTCGCCTTTATGCTAGCACGGGAGGAAAAACCTGTCAAGGATATAGGATGCCTGGTTGGAAAGAAAGGCGCCGTTCGATAAAATAGCGGGTTAAACGCCGTATCTTGAGTCAAAACGGCCACACCTGGACACGCTGGGAAATAGCCAGGGAAACACTTGGATAAGCTCAATAACAGGGGCTTTGAAAAGCAAAGCAGGGCGCTTAAGAACGGCACGGCGAATAACATCTGCTTGCGGTCCGCCCGGTTACCGGGGACGTTCCAACCCGCATGAGGCTCAACATGAGCGCTCCCAAACCGCATAAATATCCTTAAACGCCAATCATCCAGGTATTTTTATAACAATTGCGTTGCCGGATTTAATGAAAATGGCGAACGGATTATTAGATGAAGACCCTTCCTTACGGGATCTCTAAGACGATACCGGCTGAGTATAAGAAGAATAAGAGTTTTATTTGATGCGCTAAGCCTGTTGCGAGGTTCCTCCTTTTTCGTTTTCATCCGCTTCGCCCGCCGGCGTGCTTTGGCCGGCTTCCTCCAAAGCGGACTGGATGCGCATATGCCATAGAATCCATCCGTCCTCGCCGGTATCGGAATAGTACCTTTTGCGCACGCCCGCCTTTTCAAAGCCGAGTGAGAAATACAGTTTCTGCGCCGAGGCGTTGCTCTCGCGAACCTCAAGCGTCATGCGCGACGCGCCGTTCAATACGGCCGTTTTCATCATGTGCAGCATTAATTTTTTACCAAAGCCCCTGCCTCTGAATCGCGGCTCTACGGCGACGTTGGTGATATGCGCTTCCTCAAACAGTACCCACATGCCCGCATAGGCGATTACTTCGCCGTTGATTTCGAGCACCTGATAATGCGCGAGCTTGTTTTTCAGCTCCCCTCGCAGGGCACGCTCGGACCAGGGCGAACGGAAGCAGACGCGCTCTAGCCGCGCCACCTGCGGTACGTCCGCTGTTTTCATGGCTCTAAAACGCACGCTTAATTTCCTCCCTTCCTTTGCGCAAACACGCGTTCAGCCTGGGACGGGCGCAGATACAGCGGAAGAACCCGCCGGTCAGCTAAGCCGGATTTATATTTGTTGCAGGCGGCCAGGGCGGCGGATGAAGCGCGAACATCGTTATCCGCCTCCGGCGCGAACAAAGGGGAAGCGGCGGCGTTCTCGATCGCCTCACGGTAAACGGCCGCCCCGCTGCCGATGAAAGTAACGCCTGCCGGAAGGCGTTTGAGGTAATGTTCAACATAAACGGCTTCGGGCTCGAACAAATATTCCCCATCCTGCAAAAGGGCCGCGTACGCGTTTTTATTGCGCGCATCAATGAGCGCGCAAACAGGGTTACCATACGCGCTCAGGTTGTAATAGAGCGCTTCCAACGAGCTTACGCCTATTACGGGCCGGCCCGCGGCCGCTCCAAGCGCGTTCACGGCGCACACGCCAATGCGCACGCCCGTAAAGGAGCCGGGGCCGATATCGGCGGCGAACGCGTCAATATCATACGTGCCAAGGCCGTTCCCGGACAAAAGCGCGTCGACAAGGGGCATGATGGTTTCGCAATGCCCGCGCCCTGTCGAATCCGTTAGGCACTCTACGGTTCCGCCGTCAAGAATCAGCGCGGCCGACGCCATTGGGCCGGAAGTGGATATGCATAACAGTTTCATGGTATTTCCTCCAGCATCGCTTCATAGGGCGCGCCGTAAGCGCTTAGCGTCAGCGTACGCGGACAGCTGCCGCTTCCGTCAATGGCGATCTCAAGCCGCTCGCGCGGGAGGGCTTCCGCCGCGTTTTCCGGCCACTCCATAACGATTACGCCCCCGCGCGCGGTATAATCGTCGTAACCAAGGTCGAACAGCTCCTGCGAACACGAGATCCTATACGCGTCTAAATGAAACAGCGGCAGGGATCCCTCGTGCTCGCGAACAATGGTGAAGGTTGGGCTGGCCACATCCGTTATTCCCAACTGCTCGGCCATGCAGCGCGTAAACGTTGTTTTCCCCGCGCCAAGCCCGCCGTACAGCGCGATAAACGCGCCGCTGAACAGCTTTGCGCCGATTTTGCGCGCAACAGCCTCCGTTTCCTCCAGCGCAGCACCGTTTATCACCCGCTTAATCATCCGTTTAACGCGCCCCTTTCCATAAGCTCCGCGCGCAGGCTGAGCAGTCGGTCCTCCCGTATGGCCTGCCGCACGTTTTCCATCAGCCTGAGCGTGAAACGGATATTATGCATGGTAATTAGTTGTGCCGCCAAAATCTCATTGGCCTTTACAAGGTGCCGGATGTAGCCGCGCGTAAATCCGTTCCTGCACGCGTAGCAGTCGCAGCCCTCCTCAATGGGGGAAGAATCCCGGGCGAATTTGGCGTTGCGCAGCATGCGCCTGCCCTCGCCCGTAAGCGCCAACCCGTTGCGGGCGATGCGGGTTTGCAGCACGCAGTCAAACATATCGACCCCGCGGATTACACCCTCCACAAGGCAGTCCGGGCTGCCGACCCCCATAAGATACCTTGGTTTATTTATGGGCATGCGTAAAAGCGTGGTTTCAAGCATCTCGTACATCAACGGTTTCGGCTCGCCGACGGACAGGCCGCCGATGCCGTACCCCGGGAAATCCATCTGTGAAAGCGTATCCGCGCTTTCAACTCTTAAATCCGGGTACATCCCGCCCTGCACGATGCCGAACAGCGCCTGATCCGTGCGTGTATGCGCGTTTTTACACAGCTTTGCCCATCGGTGCGTCCGCTCCATCGCGGCGCGGGCATAATCGCGGCCGCTCGGATACGGAGCGCATTCATCGAATACCATAGCTATATCAGCGCCTAAAGCCTGTTCTATCTCCATCACCTTATCCGGCGTGAATAAGTGCTTTTTGCCGTCAAGCAGGGATCTGAATTCTACGCCGTCTTCGCGTATCCTGTTTGCCGTAGATAGGCTGAATACCTGGAACCCGCCGCTGTCCGTCAGGATGGGGCGGTTCCAACGCATGAACGAATGCAGGCCGCCCGCTTCGCGTATTAGCTCGTGGCCCGGGCGTTCAAACAAATGATAGGCGTTGGCAAGGATAATTCCGGCCCCGGCCTCCTCTAAATCGCGCGGTGTCATTGCCTTGACGGTGGCCTGCGTGCCCACAGGCATAAAGCACGGCGTTTCGATTATGCCGTGCGGGGTATGAAGCCTGCCCAGCCGCGCGCCGGATTGCGCGCAGGTTTTAATCAGCTCATATTTAAAATGGAACATGGACTTCCTCCCTGAATTATTGACGGTACTGCCGGGGTAGGGCAGCCTTTGCTCACATAACAAGCATAGCGTCCCCAAAACTGAAGAACCGGTATTGTTCCCTAACGGCGTGTGCGTAAACGCGCATGATTTCCTCGCGGCTGCACAATGCGCTAATGAGCATAAGCAGCGTGGATTCGGGGAGATGGAAATTGGTAATCTGCGCGTCGACAGCCTTAAATCGATAGCCGGGCGTGATAAAGATATCCGTCCAGCCCGATTTAGGCTTAATCACGCCCGATTCGTCCGCAACGCTTTCCAGCGTGCGGGTGGTGGTGGTGCCCACCGCGAACAGCCGCCCTCCCGCGGCTTTCGCCCCGTTTATGACGGATGCGGCTTCACTGGTAACCTCATAATACTCGGCGTGCATGCGGTGATCTTCAATATTATCGGCAGAAACCGGCCTGAAGGTGCCAAGCCCGACGTGCAGCAGGATATCGGCAATTTTTACGCCTTTGTTTTTAAGCTTTTCTAAATAGCTTTCCGTAAAATGCAGCCCGGCGGTCGGCGCCGCGGCGGAACCGTTTTCACGGGCGTAAACGGTTTGATACCTGTTCTTATCCTTTAGCCGACGGGTAATATACGGCGGCAGAGGCGTTTCGCCGGATCGTTCTAAAATTTCTTCCCAGATACCGCAAAAATTCATGCGCGCTACGCGCCCGCCGGCCTCGGTTTCGCCGCATACGGTTACGGAAAGCTCTGAATTCACCGTAAACGTAACGCCGACCCTTGCGCGGCGGCCGGGGCGTGCCAGGCACTCCCAATGCGTTTCGTCGAGCCGCTTCAAAAGCAAAAACTCCATCGCTCCGCCCGTATCCGCGCGATATGCCAGGAGCCGGGCGGGGATTACCCGCGTGGTATTGCGCGCAAGCACGTCGCCCGGGCGCAGATATTGTATCAAATCGCAAAACATTCTGTCGCGGATTAAGCCGTTTTCCCGCTCATAAACGAGCAGCCGGGATTCGCCGCGCACTGCGGAGGGCGACTGTGCAATAAGCTCCGGCGGCAGATCGTAATAAAAATCGCTGGTTCTCAAGGTGTTTCTCCTATTTTTGTTTCCAGATAATTATAGGCGATGTTAACGGCATATGCAACCGCGGACGCGCCAAGGCATCATTTCGCTTCTTTATCACCAAACACCCATGTTACATATCCGTACTGTTTATGAAGAATTGGCGCAATACGCGGCGGCAAACGGCTCTTTTTAATTGGCTTATGCCGACGCTAACCGCAGCGTATAAGCATATTCTAATCCATGCACGGAATATATATGTTGTGGAAATACCCCTTTATAAATAGCCGTATATAAACGCATTAAAGGTTTCAAAGAATAAAGCGCGGGGTACGGCGCGAGAAGTGATTGCCGCGTTAATTCGTAACAACACAACGCGGCTATATAGGTTAACAGGATAAACAGACCAATAACGTTGCGGGAGGTAATTAATGACGACGCCTGTAAGCTCCATATTGCTTTTTGCCGCCGGGCTGGTGCTGCTGGTGATAGGAAGCAATCTGTTTGTCGATACGGCGATAAGGCTTGCTCACCGGCTTCGCCTGCCTGAAATGCTCATTGGCGCTACGCTGGTCAGCTTCGGCACAACGCTCCCGGAGGTGATTTTTTCTACAACAGCCGCGGTGCATGGGTACGGTGAGATGTCGCTTGGAAACGGCATAGGCTCGGTTATATGCAATACCGCGTTGATAGCGGGAGTGGTTCAAACCATATCGCCATCCAAAATCAACAGGAAGATGTTTTGCGCATCGTCCGTACGCTTTTTTTTGTACGCCTCCCTCCTTTGTATTATGGCCTGGCAGCTCAAGGGCGTTCCCCGTTGGTGCGGGCTGCTGCTGCTGGCGCTTTGCGTCCTGTATACAGTTCAATCCCTTAGGCGAAGCGCGGGGGAGCCGGAAAATCATGCCCTGCCGGAAAGAGGTTCCATTCCGTTGGATCTGCTGCTTCTGCTGCTGCAGGGCGGCTTTCTATACGCGGGCGCGCATCTGCTCGTGGCCCACGGCCCGGTGCTGGCGAGGCTGATGGGCGTGCCTGAACGCGTAATATCTTTGAGCCTTGTAGCGCTCGGCACGTCCCTGCCGGAGCTGGTGACGTCCGTCAGCGCGCTGGCAAAAGGGCATGCGTCCCTGTCGCTGGGCAATATCCTTGGCGCAAACATACTTAATATCCTTTTGGTAATCGGGCTTTCAGGGACCGTTGCGCCGCTGTATTTTACTCAAACCGCCACGCGCGTCGATCTGCCCGTCATGATGCTTGTGATGGTCATATTGTGCGTTCCCGGCATTATTAAGGGGAAAATGATGCGGTGGCAGGGCTTCGCGCTGTTGGCGGTCTATGTCGGCTATCTTGTTTTCCTGTTCTAGCTTTACCGCGTCCTTGACAGAAAAGGCGGGATGGCATAGACTTTTTATTGCGGCTGATAACCATAGCCTGTGACCCAGTATGTCCGGTTTATATGGTCTAGAGCCTGATATATGCGGCTTAACTATGGCTGGACCGCGGATGATTTCTCGTCCCCCGCCGCATACGCTCCTTGAGGATAATTCACACAGGTTTTCTTACGGAAAGGAAAAATAATGAGCATTGCGGAATTGCTGCTGTTAGCGGTTGGGCTGTCCATGGACGCGTTCGCGGTTTCTATTTGCAAGGGGTTGTCCATGCGCACCGTTACCTTAGGCAAAATGACGGTTGTCGGCCTTTATTTCGGCCTGTTTCAGGCCGGAATGCCCCTGATAGGATATATCTTGGGCGTGAGCTTCAGCAGCTATATTACGAATTTGGATCATTGGATTGCGTTCGCTCTGTTGGCGTTCCTCGGAGTTAAAATGATTAAGGAATCGCGGGAAGCCAGCTGCGATTCGGACAAGGAGAAAAACGCGTCGCTTAAATTTCGCGTTATGCTCGTGATGGCGCTTGCGACAAGCATCGACGCATTGGCGGTGGGCGTGACCTTCGCGTTTTTACAGGTGAATATCATCCCCGCGGTCGTAATGATAGGCGTCGTCACCTTCTTGTTATCCGCCGCGGGCGTTCGGATTGGCCGCGCGTTCGGCGCGCGCTTTAAAGCAAAGGCGGAGCTGGCCGGTGGACTGATACTGCTCGGGATAGGGGCAAAAATTCTGCTTGAGCATTTAGGGGTATTCGGCGCTCTGTAAGAGCGCTTTGAGCTTGAAGTTATGCTTAACGTAAACTAATCTTCTATATAATATACCGTTACGCGTTTAGGTTTATATGTAATATCTATATATCAATCCAATCGCCGCGCTTGCGAATTCAATGCTCAGCGCCCTCAAAAGATTCTATATCTACCGGGTAAAGGATGGCCGCGCGCACAGCGGCCTCTATACCCGCCGCAATGTCGCCGGCACAAAGGCACGGAGCGGGCAAGCTAAGGCGCGCGGCCTGCGCGGGCGTGTATGGGACATGTATAAAGCCTCCTCGTATTTCCGGGCGGTTTATGCTCAGGTGGTGGAGCACGCTGTACATCAGGTGATTGCATACATACGTGCCCGCGGTATTGGATACGCTTGCGGGTATACCCCTGTTTCTTATTTCCCTCGCCATTGCCCTGACGGGTAGGGTAGAGAAGTATGCCGCAGGCCCGCCGCTGACAATCGGAACGCCGGACGGGCGGTTCCCCGCGTTATCCTCAATGCGCGCCTCGTCAAGGTTGATGGCCACGCGCTCGGACGTCACACCGAACCGGCCTCCGGCCTGCCCGACGCAAATAACCAGGCTGGGGCGGCATTTTTCAATAGCGTCCACAGCTTTTAACGCGCATTCGCCGAATATCACCGGAAGGAGCAATTTTATCATATCCACACCGGCAACGCGCTCTGGCAGCAGCTTAACGGCTTCCCACCCGGGATTGATATCCTGCCCGCCAAAGGGCTCAAACGCGGTAACCAGTACGCTCATGATCGATCCTCCTCAAATCTCTTCTCTATTTTATCGGCTGAACAGCCGGCCGAAAAATCGAACATGGAAAGTTGAGCTGAAAGCGGTTCGGCGACGGCGACCATTTTTCTGTAATCAAAGGAAAGGCCGTATTTTTTCCTTAGCGCGCAAAGCGTTTGGTTTAACCGCGCCTTGAATGACTCTCTGGCGGCCGAGCCTTCCTGAAACATCGCCCAAAGCTCCCGGTATAATTCGGGATGATAACGTTGAATGAATGTGAAAAATGTATTTCGGGAACCGGCTCCCCTTAAATAGAGCGCTCCGGGAAGGACGTAATCCGCGCCGCATTCCTTCGCCATGCCCATGATATAATCGAGCTCGCCAACCCCGTCCGTCAGGAAGGGGATAATGGGCATTAGATGCAGCCCAGTATAAGCGCTGGTTTTGTCAAACTCCTTTAACGCATGGAACCTCGCGGCGGATTGCGAAGCGCCGGGCTCCAGCGTACGGCGCACTCCCTCGTCGGCCGTGGTAATCGTGAACGCGATATTTACGGGAACCGCCTCCGCCAGCTCACGGATTAAATCAAAATCCCGCAGGATAAGTGAAGACTTTGTGGATATAATCGCCGGGGTCTTGTATTTTATCAACAGCTTTAATATTTCCGGCATGAAACGGAAGCGCGACTCCGCGGGTTGATAGCTGTCCGTTATCCCACCGATATTAATAACCTCGCGGTTCCAGTTCGGGCCGCTCAACAACGCTTCGAGCTTTTCCACGATATTTGTTTTTACAAATATGGTTTTATCGTAATCGTCACACCCGAGATACCTGTGCGTATACCTTGCAAAGCAATAGGCGCAGGCGTGCGCGCACCCGCGGTATACGTTTAAATCCCAATGGAAAGGAAGTCTCCCGCTGTTTATCCTGTTTAAAGGCATGGCGCAGGAAATTTCTTTATAAACGGCCAAATAAACCTGCTCCTTCTCATTATCGGTTTCGCGTCTGTTTTCACAGACAGCATTTGAGCAATGTTTGATGTTTCCTCTTCTACTATACCATCTGCCGCAACGCTGTTCAACCATAATAAGAACAGATGTTTGCGAAAGAGTGCGCTACGGATGCGTAACAATTTTACGAAATTATAATTCCGTATCCGACCGCAGAATCCGATAAGAGGCATACCCGGTGCGTTCTGGCGCGCGTACTTAATGGGTAAGCGGTGTATTCTTTGTTTTTAAAGTATCAATAGCCCTTCTTAAAGAACCGGCCCTCCTATAAGCAGGCGGGCCGGCTTTAAACCAATGCTATGCGGTTTTCAGATAAAAACTGCTATTTAACTGCGGTTTCCGATATATTGGGTTTACGCCCGACGCTAATCCGCTTAATCACGAACAGCACAAGTACCATAACAACGATGGCGATGGGCATAACGATAAGCCAATTCTGCACGAATCCCGCAATGATGAAGAAAACGAATGATACGGCCGCTACTACAAGCGCGTACGGGAGCTGAGTGGATACGTGGTTGATATGGTCGCATTGCGCGCCTGTGGAAGCCATGATGGTGGTATCCGATATAGGCGAGCAATGATCGCCGCATACGGCTCCCGCGAGAACGGCCGATATGGCGATAACCAGTATCTCGCTCATCTGCGGGAACACGCCCACCACGATGGGGACAAGGATTGCGAACGTGCCCCAGGACGTGCCCGTAGCAAAAGCCAGGCCCAGCGCGACAAGGAAGAGTATGGCCGGAAGAAACGCGCTTGCGGTTGCGTTATCGCGAACAAGCCCCTCCACAAACTCCGGCGCGCCCAGGAGGTTGGTAAAGCTGCTCAGCGTCCAGGCGAAGATCAGTATGAGAATCGCAGGGACCATCGCTTTAAAGCCCGCGGGAATCGCTGACGCGAACTCTTTAAAACTGATAACCCTGCGCGGGATGTAGAAAAGGAAAGTGACGACGAGCGTGATGAACGAGCCGAGCACAAGGCCCTTAGCGGCGTTGCAGTCCGCAAATGCCGTTATGAAATCCGTTCCGCTGAAGAAGCCGCCCGTATACACCATGCCCAAAACACAGCTAACTATAAGTATGACTATGGGTAGCACGAGATCGATTACTTTGCCCTTTGAGGATACTTTTTCGCGCGCCTCATTCTCAAACGGCCTTGAGTCCGTTGTAAAAAGATCGCCTTTTTCCGCGTTCTTTTCATGCTTTTTCATGGGGCCGAAATCAAACTTTAGTACCGATAGCGTTATGAGCATGGCGATGGTAAGCAACGCGTAGAAGTTGTATGGAATCGACCGCAAAAACATCTGGAAGCCGTCTATGGTCGACCCGTCCGGGACCGAGCTGGTAACTGCGGCGGCCCAGCTCGATATTGGTGCGATGATGCATATGGGGGCGGCGGTCGCGTCGATGATATAAGCCAGCTTAGCCCTGGAAGTCTTATGCTTATCCGTTACGGGGAGCATGACGCTGCCCACGGTAAGGCAGTTAAAATAATCGTCCACAAATATCAGCGCGCCTAAACCAAAGGTAGAGAGCAGCGCGCCTCTTTTTGTTTTGATTTTATTGCTTGCCCACCTGCCGTACGCGGCGGATCCGCCCGCTTTGTTGATGAGCGCGACGAGTATGCCCAGTATAACCAGAAATATCAGGATACCGACGTTCCAATCGTCTACCAGCTTGGATACCATACCGCCGGTATAAGCCCCTTCCGCGTCCTGTACATAGAAAATGGAGTTAATGAGCGTTTCAATGTTAAAATTGGAATAAAACAGGGCGCCAACCAGAATACCTATAAACAGAGAGATATATACTTCCTTGGTGATTAACGCCAGCCCAATAGCGGCGACTGGCGGAAGCAGGGACCATACCGTCGCATAAAAGCCGCCGGATGATTCAGCGCCGTCTGCGGCGCCCATGGCGGTGCCGCAAACAGCAACGGCAAGCAGTGCGAGGAATGCGAGCAAAATAAATGTTCTTTTCCTCCTTGTCAGGTTCATACCCTTTCCCTCCTTATGTAATAATCACTACGATTCAGACCCGTTATGTCTGAATGTGTATATAATAGTAACAAATTTTGAATTAATTGTAAACATTAAATTGTCATTAAAATTACAAATTAACCATGCGAGGCCGGCATAGCGCGGCAGTTTGGATTTAAAATTTTAGTTATCGCTTAGGTCGCAAAACAACAGCATTCATGATATGGCATTAATAAACAAATTAATTAAAATAATTCATATAAAATGCGTCTTAGTATTTAAAAAGTTTGGCTTAGTTACTGTTCACAAGGGCTTTCTTCAAAGCGGCGAGATGGTGCCGGGTGAAAGCTGTGACCTGAAAGCTTTCCACAATGGCGTCGCCATCCGCGCCAATACCCATCCGCCCTATTATAACCTTAAAAAGAGGCGCTAGGCAGCCATAGGCACACATGAAAAAAGGGAGGATTGCCATCATGCTAGAAAACCTAAGATATATAACATAAGACGCTCCTAATCACGATGAAGCGTCACCCGCGCCGCCGGCAAAGCGGACTGTTATCCGCGTGCCTTTTCCGAACGCGCTTTCAAGCGTTACGCTCGCGTTATGCATTAAAGCCGCGTGCTTTACAATGGAAAGGCCAAGGCCTGTGCCGCCGATTTCCTTGGAATGGCTTTTATCCACGCGGTAAAAGCGCTCAAACACGCGCTCCTGCTCTTCTTTTTTAATGCCGATTCCGTCGTCTGAAACAATGAGCTCCGGGACGCTGCCGCTTACAATCGTAACGCGCGCGCAGCCGCCCTCCCTATTATATTTTATAGCGTTATCGCAAAGATTGAATACCATTTCATCAAGAAGCTGCCGCACGCCGTATACGCAAGCGCTTTCGCCATCCAGACACAGCGTGACGTTCCGCTGCTCTGCCGCCGCGTTGAGCCTGCTTAGCACAGCTTCTGTCAAAAAGAATAAGTCCACCGTTTCCTTCTGAAGCTTTTCGCCTCCCTCGTCGAGCTGCGATAATTTTATTATATCGTTAACAAGGCTTATGAGCCTTTTAGTTTCGTTATAGATGTTCTCTGCAAAGCGCCGCGTATCCTGAGGCTGGACAAGCCCGTTTTTCATGATTTCGGCAAAGCCGGAAATGGAGGTGAGGGGCGTTTTGAGCTCATGGGATACGTTTGCAGAAAACTCGCGGCGAAGCTGTTCGCGCTCCGCTTTCTCCGTGGTATCAAGAATTAATATAACCGCGCCCTTTACCTGAGACTTTTCCTTAACGGGGCTCGCGAAAAGCTGATAAAAACGCCGGCTTACCTGAATCACCTGCTCCGCTGGGTTTCCTTTAAGGGCGCTGTCAACAGCTTTTCGCAGCAATGCGCTCCTGTTCAGGCTGAGGATATTTCTGGCGTTGAAATCATCCGCCTTAACACCAAGAATATTGGCGGCGCTCCCGTTGTAAGAGAGCACATCCGCATTATGGTCTATCAATATGAATCCCTCGCGCATATTTTCCGTTATGGCGGTAAATTCCGCCCGCTTGGCCTTTAATTCGCTTATCTGCGCATGTATCTGGTTGTTCTGCTTATGGATTCTGGTAAGAAGGGGCGTAAGCTCTTCATAGCATTCGTTTTTCTCCGGGTTTTCGAGATCCAGTTCATTGATGGGCTTGATGATGCGCTTTGTGGCGAAACCGGCCACGATAAACGCAAGGGAAAATATTAGAAGCTCGAAGACTAAAAGCCTGGGCAGTACGTTGGCAACCGAAGCGTAAACGCTGCCGGTTGAGCTTGCGAGCCTGAGAATATATCCGTTTGACAGCGAGAGCGCGAAATAATAAGTTTGCGTGTCGAGCGATTCGGAAAGGCGCGCGGATTCCCCGGCACCTGATTTTTGCGCGCTGATGATCTCGGGCCTATCCATATGGTTTTCAAGCTCGTTTGCGTTAACATGGCTATCGAATATCACAAAGCCTTCCTTATCGACAAGCGTTACGCGGTTGCCGTGCGTCTGCATCCTTTCAAGAAAATCAACGCCGGAGATCTCCACGGCTTGAGCGATGTAACGGGTTTCATTTTGAATTTCACGCTTCATGCGCCCGTAAAAGTCGCCGTATAAAAAACCGGCGATAAGCGCGGTTGAGAGCGCCAGAGTCAATGCGGATATGAGGCATATACTGCATAAGATCCTTCGCTTCACTTCAATCTCCCATCCTGTATCCGACGCCGCGCACCGTTTCTATTCGGCCGCCGCAGCCTCTAAGCTTTTGGCGCAGCGTATGAACATGAACGTCGACGGTTCTGGTTTCACCAATAAAATCATAACCCCATACGGATTCAAGCATATGATCCCTTGTAAGCACCGTGCCTCTGGCCTGAATCAACATTAAGAGAAGCTCGAACTCTTTATAAGTGAGCGCCACGGGCTCTCCGTCCGCCGAAACCAACCTTCTGCCTTTATCCACCATTAAGCCGCCGCTCCTTAATATATTTGGATCATCCCGGCGGTTCGCGCGCCGCAGCAGGGCTTTAACCCGCGCAAGCAGCTCCATCATCCCGAACGGCTTAACGATATAATCGTCCGCGCCGCAGTCAAGGCCGAGCACCCTGTCATACTCCCCGCTTTTAGCCGTAAGCATGATTACAGGAAGATCCCGCGTTTTGACGCCCGAACGCAGCCGTTTGAGGATGGACACGCCGTCCTCTCCGGGCAGCATGATGTCTAAAATAACCAATTCAGGCACAGATTGACGCATGGCCTCCCAAAATGCCGCGCCCCTTTCAAACCCTGAGGCCTCGAAGCCGGCGTTATTGAAGGTATAAACAACAAGTTCGCGTATGTTCATATCGTCTTCAACGACGTAAATCATAGCGGTTTACCTTTATAAAGGCCGGTAAGCGAAAACTCGACCCACTCGGCAATATTGGTCGCGTGATCGCCGATCCGCTCAAGATACTTGGCTATCATCAGCATATCCAGGCTAAACTCGCCTTGCTCCGGCGAGGCGCTGATAACGCCGATAAGCTCCTTTTTTATCCGGCTGAAAAACTCGTCAACCGCGTCGTCGCTTTTTATCACGCTCCGCGCAAGCTCTAGATCCCTGCCGACAAAGGAGCTTACGCTATCCGTAACCATCCGTATGGCCGCGCTTGCCATTTCGCCAAGGGGCAATTCGCCCGCGCCTGAATCGATAAACCGGCTTATCTCGGCGATGTCCGACGCCTGATCGCCAATCCGCTCCATATCCGAAATCATCTTCATGGCGGCGGATATAAGCCTTAAGTCCCCAGCGACCGGTTGCTGCTGCAAAAGCAGCTTGATGCAGAGCGCCTCAATATCCCGCTCCGTTTGATCGATATGCCGGTCTATGGAAAACACCTTCTCGGTCAAGCCCGTATCCCTTTCCAACAGCGCCTTCGCCGCGGTGGCGATGGCTTCCTCGCAGAGAGCGCCCATCCGGATCAGCTCCGTATTGAGCGTATTTAGCTGTTCGCTGAATTGGTTTCGCATCATCCAAACCTCCCGGTAATATACTGCTCGGTCCGCTTGTCCTCGGGCATTGAAAACAGCTTCTCGGTATCGGAGAATTCTATGACCTCACCCAATAAGAAGAAGGCGGTTTTATCGGAAATGCGCACCGCCTGCTGCATATTGTGCGTTACGATAATAATAGTATAATTTTTCTTAAGTTCCAGCACAAGATCCTCTATTTTTGAGGTTGATATCGGATCAAGCGCGCTCGTCGGCTCATCCATCAAAAGCACGTCCGGCTCCACCGCCAGAGCGCGGGCGATACACAATCGCTGCTGCTGCCCGCCGGAAAGCCCCAACGCGTTTTTTTTGAGCCGGTCTTTTAGCTCATCCCATATCGCGGCTCTCGTGAGCGAACGTTCAACGATTTCGTTAAGCTTTACCCTTGAACGAACGCCGTGCGTGCGCGGTCCGAAGGCGATATTATCAAATACACTCATCGGGAAGGGGTTCGGCTTTTGAAAGACCATGCCCACGCGCTTTCTGAGCAGGTTTACGTCGATTCCCCCGTAAATATCCTCCCCGTCAAGCCGTATGCTGCCTGTAACGCTGCACCCCTCGACCAGATCGTTCATGCGGTTGAGCGTTTTTATCAGCGTGGATTTGCCGCAGCCGGACGGGCCGATAAACGCCGTTATCCTTTTTTCGGGTATGGACATGTTTACGCCCTTGAGCGCTTTAAACTCGCCGTATTTAAGCTCAACGTCCTTTAATACAAATTTATCCATTATGCGTCATCTCCTCGTTATTTTCTTTGCCGCAAAGGCGGACAGGGCGTTGATCCCCGCAACGATAAAGAGCAGTACAACGGCCGTGGCGTACGATTGGTTGAGGTACAGGCCCTCGTTGGTCAGGGCGTACATGTGAACGGAAAGGGTCCTGCCCGAATCCATGATACCGGCGACGTCCGTGACTGTGCCGGCCGTATAAATGAGCGCCGCCGTTTCGCCAACAACCCTGCCTATGGCCAATATCATCCCGGCTAGGATACCGGGAACCGCGCTTGGAAGCACTATTTTAAAAACCGTGCGGAGCCTGCCCGCGCCCAGTCCGAAGCTGCCTTCGCGGAACGAATCCGGCACGGATATAAGCGCCTCCTCGGTCGTGCGGATGATGAGCGGCAGAATCATAATCGCCAGCGTAAACGCGCCCGAAATTAGAGAATAACCCCAGCCTACCGCGATGACGAAAAACAGGTATCCGAACAATCCGTATACGATGGAGGGTATGCCGGAAAGCGTTTCGGCGGTGGTTCGTATAACCTGAACAAGCCCATTTCCGCGCCTCGCGTATTCCACAAGGTAAATCGCGGCGAACACGCCCATAGGCGCGGCCAGAAGAAGCGAAAGCAGCGTAATGGTAAGCGTGTTGATAAGCGCGGGCATAAGCGATACGTTATTGCTCGTATACGTCCACGCAAAAAGATCAAGGCTGATATGGGGGATTCCGTTAATTAGTATATAGCCGATAACGAACACAAATACCGCACCGCAGATACATGCGGACGCCATAACCGTAAGGCGAAGCGCGCGCGAGAGGAAGCGGGGGAATAACGCAGGTTTGCCGAACCGGCTGGATTTTGAGGCGCAATCCGCGCATTCAACCAGTCTGCTCGCGGACGTTTCTTTTTTTACGCTCATTTTCCCGACCTCCTTTTAAACAGGGACAGGGATACGTTAATTATAAGGATGAATATGAAAAGCACGACCGCCGTAGCGATAAGCGCCTCCCGGTGAAGATCGCCGGCGTATCCCATTTCCATAACGATATTGCTGGTAAGCGTACGCACGCCCTTTAAAATACTGTCCGGAATCCGGGCCTGATTGCCCGCTATCATCATAACGGCAGTGGCCTCGCCTACTGCGCGGCCTATGCCAAGCACAACGCCCGCGAATATGCCGGATTTGGCGGCGGGCAGCACGGTGAAGAATACGCTGCGCTCATGGCTCGCGCCGAGCGCGAGCGCGCCCTCGTAATAGCTTTCGGGCACGGCCCTTAGGGAGGATTCCGCAACGCCGATAATAGTGGGCAGGATCATCATGCCAAGAAGGATGGACGCGGTCAGGATGCTGTTGCCGTCCCCGCCGAACACATGGCGCACCATGGGTACAAGCGCCACCATCCCAAAAAAACCGTACACTATGGAGGGGATTCCGGAAAGCAGATTGATTGCCGGCTTTATCAGGCGGTACAGTCGCCGGGGGCAGAACCTGGCCATGAAAACCGCCGTTAAAATCCCGAGCGGAACGCCTAGTATCACGGCCCCCGCCGTAACGTACAGGCTTCCCAGTATCATGGGGAAAATTCCGTAAATATCGTTGCCCGGAGCCCACTTTTCACCGAGCAAAAAGTCAAAAACACCGATTTTGCCCATAGCTGGGAGCCCGTTTGCGAAAAGGAACAGGCATATCAGTATGACGGCGAGCACGGATACGAGAGCGCAAAAAAGAAAAACGCCGCCCATCACTTTCTCTTTGTATTTCTTCATTTAATATACCTCTGCAGCTGTTATTGGCGTAAAAACGCCGTTGCGGCGCGGTCTGAATGGAACAGGCTTGAAAAACTCTTTCAAGGGTAGTAATGCGCTTATAATGCTTAAAGCTTACCTGCCCGGAAAAGTACCGGGCAGGCCCTGCGATACGACTTCACATCGCTAGAGGCTTTATTCAAAGTCCGCCCAGGATGTGGAGGCCCCGGTAAAGATGGCCTTAATCTGCCCGCTGGTAAAATCAGAGATGGGGTTGGACTTATTGACGATAACCGCGATACCGTCCATCGCGATAACTTCGGATTTTAATCCGGCCTCCTTCTCGCTGTCCTTAAGCTCTCGGGAGGCCATGCCGATATCGCAAAGCCCTTCTATGGTTGAATTCATACCCGCAGAGGAGTCGCTCTGCTGAATATCGATTTTTGCGTTCGGGTTAGCCGCTATATAGGCCTCCTTAAGCTTCTCCATAACGGGGGTTACGGATGACGAGCCGGCTACCACAATATTGCCGGCGGGCTGGTTGCCTGAAAAGGCGGGGGCGCCGTCGGTTTTAATATAACCGTTTTCTTCAATCACCGCCTGGCCCTGTTCGCTTTTGATAAAGTTCACGAAATCCTGCGCAACCTCGCTTAAATCGCCCTTAACCGCGATATTAAAGGGCCTTGCGACAGCATATGTTCCGTTCTTAATGTTTTCGACTGTTGCGTCAACGCCGTCTATCTTTACCGCCTTTACGGTATTGTTAATGGAACCGAGCGAAATATAGCCGATGGCATACTCGTTTCCTGATACGGTTGTTATCATAACGGCGGTATTATTGGTTTCCTGGGCTTCCACGGTTGTATTATCAACCTTGTTTCCGTCGGCGTCCTTTTCCTCAACGCCGAAAAGCTCAATGAATGCGCCGCGCGTGCCTGAGCCGGATTCACGGGAGATAACAGTAATATCGCTGTCGTACCTGAACTCCCCCGCATCCGTTGAACACCCAAAGCATACGGCGAGCGCCAAAACCGCGGCCAAAACCGGAATTAAATATTTCTTAGTCATTTTCATCTTTGCATTCTCCTTATTCTTTATTACAGCCTGATTTTATAAAATCAATGTTAAATCCAAAAGCAGCGGCATGTTAAATATAAGTAAAGTAACGCAATTATGGTTAATACTGTAAAAGCAATTTGCGCCCCGCGTTTCCCCTGATGATGCTTAAACGCGTGTTTCCCCATTTTTTATCCCTTTAGAACGCACCGCCAGTATTACCGGTCCGCCTGAAACCATATATTTGAAACGGATGCAGGCGAAAAGCGCCGCATATAAGGATGGTGACGAATGAACAAGCTTTTAAAAACGCCTGGCAGCAGGCGGGATAAACGCTCCGTAATCTATCAAACGGCGATTTTAAGCGCGTCCAACATCTTCTTGCAGCTTCTGGGGTTTGCATACCGCATATTGCTCAGCCGGTTGGCCGGGCCGGAAGGAATGGGAGTATATACGCTTGTCATGCAGGTGTATTCCATGGTGGTCTCCATATGCTTGTCGGGTGTAAGCATTGCCGTTACCACGCTAAGCGCAAAACTTTACGCACGGGGTAACATGCTGGGGCTTCAGCGGCTGGTGCGCTACGCTATGGGCTTGTTCTTCGGCCTGTTTTTATTGGCCGCCGTGCCTGTAACGTTCTTCCATCACCAAATCGCGGAGGATCTTTTAGGGGACGGCCGCACCGCGAACGCGCTGCTAATGGTGCTCATATGTATTTTTCTTACAGGCTATGAAAACATCTTCAAGGCGGTCTTTCATGGCTCCAAGCGCGTGCAGTTCAGCGCCGTATCCGAGGTTACGGAACAGACCGCGCGCATTTTTCTAGTGCTGTTTTTATTAAAGCGGTTTATGAATCAGGACAGCGGGTATACGGCTTTTCTGATCCTGTCGGGCATGACGCTCAGCGAGGTGTTCAGCGTAAGCATACTGGGCTTTTCCTATCTTAAATGCTTTGCCCGCAAACGCGGCTCGGCGGATAGCCCCGTACCGGGGATCAACGGGCAATTTTTAAAAATCGCCCTGCCATCAGCCGCCAACGCGGCGGTTTGCACGCTGTTCGGATCCGTATCCACCGTACTTTTTCCTACCCGGCTGATTGCGGCGGGTTTTTTAAGGACGGACGCGGTTTCCATACTCGGCGTTATATCGGGCATGGCGGGGCCGCTTATCCGCCTGCCGTTCGCGCTGATTGGCTCGTTGTGCACGGTGCTCATGCCGGCGGTTTCCGCGTGCGCGGCCGCTCGGGATAAAAAGGGAGTCTGCCGCAAAATCGTAAAGGGCTTCCAGGCGACCGCGTGGATAGGACTTCCGGCAACGGCAGTCCTGCTTGTGCTGCTTCCCGATCTTTGCGGATTATTGTTTAAGCAACGGGTTTCCGAATCGCTCGCGGCGTTTCTGGCAGTTGAAACCGCATTATCATACTTTTGCATTATCTGCATAAACATGCTCGTCGGCCTTTCGCAGCAAAAGCGCGTTTTGATCTATACGGTGATTGGCGAGGGCGTGCAGCTGATACTTATGTGGTTTTTAACCGCTCTGCCTCAATGGAATATCTATGGTTACTTAATAGCGGCAATCGTCGGCGCGGCCGTAAGGCTGATCCTGTGCTTGAGGCGCGTGAGGATCCTTACGGGGACGGGTCCTCGGTTGTTGGCCGACGTGGCCGCTCCGCTTATAGCCTCAGCGCTGCTCTTTGCGCTCACCTCCCTGGCGGCGCCCCGTTTTACCGTAATGACGGGAAGCGTCGGGTGGGGCGCGGCGCTTTCCGTCGCGCTCGCGGTTCCCGTATATGCGGCGTTAACGCGTACGATGGGCGCGCGCTCTTTCCGCGATTTATGGCGATAAAACGAAGCCTAAAATGGACAATTATATAAAAATAAAGTATACTTAAATCATCCTATCCACATATGGGCGCAATCAATACTTTTGAATAGGAGGATTTCAACATGAAGATTAGCCAAATTGTAGAGGCGCTGGACGCAAAGGTCCTTTGCGGCCGGCAGAATCTAGAACAGGAAATAAACGGGGCTTTCGGCTCCGATATGATGAGCGACGCTCTGGCGTTTATGCACGAAAACACGCTGCTCCTGACCGGTATGGTGAACGCCCATGTGATACGTACGGCTGAAATGCTGGATGTGAACTGTATTGTATTCGTCCGGGGTAAGCCCGTGCCGGAAGAGGTGGTGGAGATGGCCAAAGGGCTTGACATGGTGCTGCTCGGAACCAGCAAAACGCTTTACGCCTCCTGCGGTATTCTGTATGGAGCGGGCCTTCCGGCATGTACGAGGGAATAACAGATGGAGACGAACGCATATATCCGGGTTTTCCCCGTTGAACAGGGGAATTTTGAAACGGCGGGGGAGGCCTCGAGCGTAATTAAGCGGATGCTTAAGCGCCTGGGCATCGAACCCAATATAATCCGGGATGTGGCCATCGCTGCGTATGAAACGGAATTGAATTTGGTAATTCATTCCTTGGGCGGCGAGCTTACCCTGGAGGTTCGCCCGCATATGATCGTGCTATCGAGCAAAGACAACGGGCCGGGCATTGAGGATATTTCCCTTGCGCTTGAGGAGGGGTATTCCACGGCGCCGGAAAGCGTACGCATGATGGGCTTTGGGGCGGGAATGGGCCTGCCGAATGTAAAACGCCACAGCCATGAGTTCCATATCCGCTCGGAAAAAGGAAAGGGTACGGAAATTAGGGCGATATACCATTTAAAATAGTCTGGAGGGAATCCAAATGCTGTACAAGCATTCCGTGAGGATTGACAGGAGAAAATGCGTTGGCTGTACCAACTGTATCAAGGATTGTCCAACCGAAGCCATCCGCGTCCAGCGCGGGAAGGCGAAAATATTGGACGACCGGTGCATTGACTGCGGCGCTTGCCTGGTCGCCTGCCCGCACAGGGCAATGGTGGCGGTAACCACGCCCTTGGGCGAACTGACGGATTTTCAATATAATATCGTAATACCGAGCGCCGCGCTCTATTCCCAGTTCAGGAACCTGAGCAACCTGGAGGACGTATATCAGGGGTTGTACGCGCTTGGCTTTGACGCCATCTATGACGAGGCGCGCGGCACGGAAATAGCTGCCGAGGCCATGCGTAAATTCCTCAGATCGGGCGAAGCGAATTATCCTGTTATCTCCTGCGCATGCCCGGTTGTGCCAAGGATGGTGACTTCGCTGTATCCCAACCTGATTGAAAACCTTTCCCCGTTCGTCTCCCCGACGGAAATAGCCGCCCGCGTGGCCAAGCAGGAGTTCAGTGAATTGATGGGCGTTGGCAAAGAAAACGTAGGCGTTTATTATATCGCTCCCTGCGCGGCCAAGATGACCAACATCAAAAGCCCGCTCGGCATCTCCAACAGCGAGATTGACGGCGTGTATTCAATGCGCGAAATGTATGCCGCGCTCATCCAGGTTATGGGCAAGGTGGAAGGGCAGCCGCGCGGCGTAGCCTTCCCGCCGGGAGCCTACGGCCTGAGCGGGGCGGTTATCGGCGGGTTTAGCGCCGCCGTGGGCACGGAGCATTATCTGGCGGTGGATGGCATTATCAACCTTATGCAATGCCTTGAGGAAATTGATAACGAGCGGCTTCGCAGCGTGATGCTCGTGGAGGCGGCCGCTTGCGACAGCGGCTGCGTGGGCGGAACGCTCGTGTTTGAAAACAAGTTTGTGGCAAAAAACCGGAACAGGCGCCTCGCTAACGCGCATCCGCGCACGGATTTGGAGCATGACGAGCATGTGATTAAATATGTAAACTCCCCGCTGATTCGTTATGATAAAAGGTTTGAACCCAAAAGCGTCATGAAGCTTTCAGACGATATGTCGGAGGCCATGCAGATGATGGAGCGCATGGGCCAAATTCGGCGCAGCCTGCCGGGATTGGACTGCGGCTCATGCGGTTCGCCTAGCTGCCGTACCCTTGCGGAGGACATCGTGCGCGGCTACGCTATAGAGATGGATTGCATATTCAAGCTGAGGGATAAGCTGCGCGTACTGGCGCAGGAGATGGCGGATCTTGCCAGCGCGGAAAAGAGAGGGTAACTTTCATGCGCTTTGCGAGCCCGCCTTGGGGCGGATATTAAATCAATGCGCCCGCCCAGACGGCGGGCCGGGAGATGGGTAAAAGCCGCGTATCGCGCTAAACGCAGAGGAAACAGGAATTTTCTAAAGGAGCTTATATATGAAAACATCGCAACTGACTAAGCTTATAAACGGCCGGACGCTGACGGCAGGCGGAGAGGATCAGGACGTGGCCTGCGGCTACACCTGCGATCTTTTAAGCTGGGTGATGGCAAAGGGCAGGCAGGGCTGCGCCTGGGTTACGGTACAAACGCACCTGAACGTTATCGCGGTCGCCTCCCTTCACGATATGGCCTGCGTGATATGCCCGGAGGGTATCGAGATGGAGGCCGCCTCCATAAAAAAAGCGGAGGAAGAGGGTATCGCCGTTATCTCGTCCCCCTTAACGGCCTACGCCATTTGCGGCCTCATGAGCGGCGCGGGCATTCCGGCGGTATAATGGAAAGGCTGCGCCTGGCGGCGGATCTGCACGTGCATTCCTGCCTTTCCCCATGCGGGGATAACGGGATGACTCCCAATAATCTGGTGAACATGGCTTATCTCAAAGGCCTTGACGCGCTGGCGGTATGCGATCACAACAGCGCGCTAAACCTTCGGGCATGCAATGCCGTGGCAGAGGCGCGCGGCCTGATATTTATCCCCGGTATTGAGGTGGAGACAAGGGAGGAGGTGCATATGCTGTGCCTTTTTCCGAGGCTTGACGCAGCGGAGGATTTTGGCGCGTGGGTTTATAAGCGTCTGCCGCCCCTGCCGAACCGCCCGGATCTGTTTGGCGAGCAAATTGTTATGGATGAAAACGACCGTCCCGTCGCCGTTGAGCCAAGGCTTCTCCTGCAATCGACGGAGCTTTCAATTGAAGAGGCGGCTGAAGGCTGCCGCCGAGCCGGGGGTGTGCCGGCGCCCGCGCATATCAATCGCACGTCCAATTCAATTCTATGCTCGCTGGGTTTTATCCCGCCGCATCTGAGCTTCACCAGCGTGGAGGTTTATGAGCGGCTGCCGGTAGAGGGCGTTGATTTAGGACAATATCACGTGCTTTATAATTCGGACGCTCATTATCTTGAGGATATATCCGAGAGGCGCAGCTTTATCTCCGCTTATGAGAGCACGCCGGAGGGCGTTGTAAACTGGCTGGCCGCAAAGCGTACGGGTTCTTAACGCGTCGGATAATCGGCCCGTAAAAGGATTGCGATACGCTTTGCTGTGTAATGACGCCGTTATTTTCATCCGCTTGTACGCTACACGATATAATGCTATAATAATTAAGGTTTGTCTTTTTATGGGTAGTTTATAAACGGCTCATGCGCGTTGCGCTTTACGCAAATGCCAATACGCCGGGTTTTTCCTGAAAGCGGTTTTGGTTTTTGCGCTTAGCGGCGGGCATGCCGCATGGAGGAATGATGAACAGCAAGGTCAGCAGTTTTATTAAGCGGGTCGTGGCGGGTATCGTAATCGGTATCGGCGGCATACTTCCGGGCGTGAGCGGCGGCATCATGGCGGTTTCAATGGGGCTGTACCGCCCCATGCTGGACGCGGTCGCGGGCTTTTTCAAATCTCCGGTTAAAAACTTTTTGTTTCTGCTCCCTCTCGGAATCGGCGGGGTAGCAGGCCTGTTGGGCGTGAGCTTTTTACTGGACTGGCTGCTGAACGCTTACATGAAGCCGATACTCTATTTGTTCATCGGCCTTGTTGCGGGCGGCGTCCCCTCGTTTATTCATCAGGCAAACGAGCATGGGTTTAAAAAACGGTATTTATGGACTACGTTCGTAGGCGTCCTTTTTGTCGCCGGGCTGTTTATTCTCGATAAAACCGCCACGGACGGGCGTGTTTGGGAGCTAAATCCGCTTACCTCAGCCATGTCCGGCGGCATACTTGCGGTCGGCACGGTCATCCCCGGTATATCGACGTCGTTCATCCTTATGTATATGGGCCTTTACCAGCCGCTGTTGAGCGCGCTGACCAGCTTGAATCTCTCCGTGCTTATCTGGGTGGGCGTAGGCGCGGTAATCGTCGCTCTGGCGTTGATTAAGCTTGTGCGGTTCCTGTTCAGCAGGTTTCACGGCTACGCTTACTACGGCGTATTAGGGTTTTTGCTTGCGACGATGGTCCTTATTTTCCCGCGCGGCGTTGAATGGTCGTGGAACCAGCTTCTATGCGTCGCTTTGGCGATAGGCGGTTATTTCGCTGCTTTTTATATGGAAAAGGCCATGAGCAAGGACGGTGCTATAAAGGAAATATAAATAAATCGCAGGTAGAACAGCGGCGGGGCCTGCCGGAAAATCCGTTAAAGGTTCGGATAAGGCGGCCCCCCGTTTTTTGATCGCAAACCGCGGTATGCGCCGCGAGGCTTTCCTTTCATGAGACTTTCAGAGAGCTGACTGCTCGTGCGCATCCGACGAAAGCTTAATAAATAGCTTAGGATACCTGAACCGGGGTATAGCCTAGGTTCTTAATGCAACCCTATGATGCGCTTATAAGTCTAAAGCATGAGAACGTAACAAATGAAAGCCATGCGTATACCTGCAATATAGACCTGTTTAGTAATACACAGTAATAACAAATTTTTCTTGAAATACAAATTGCATTATGCTAATGTAATAATAGAAACAGTAACGCAAGTATAAGCTTTGATTCGGTATTAATAAACATAGGGCGCATGAACTGATTAAACAAAAAAACGATTGGAGACTGTAATTCAATGAAAAAGAAGATTCTATCTATTATGATGGCCGCTTTGTTTTTAATAGCGGCGGCGGCCGTTCCGGCCGGCGCGGTTGCGCCGGGCGGCGAGGAGCATGCCAACGCATGCAATCATGTGTGGGTAGAGATAGATCGGTATTTCTTAGCAGGCTCACCGTTCTATCCCGGAGAAGAAGGATGTTATAGAATTTTTATGGTGCTCTACAAATGTTTGCGTTGCGGAGCGCAGCAGTCATTATCTGGTGGAACTGCAAAGTTTAAAAATCACAGAAACAAAATAAAAGACGGCGGCCATCGTTCCGGGAAGCATACCTACATCTACGAATGCGAGGATTGCCACTATAAAAAAAGCGTAACTGTCGCTTGTCCCGGGCCGCCATGTTTCCTTCCCGAGCGCGTTAACTCCCATTGAGCGTCCTGAACGCGGGGAGCTTTGCCGTTAAATCAATGATTTAACCGAATGAATGCGCCCTATGTTTAGGGTTTTATCACAAGGAGGAAAAGACGTTGCGAACCAGCATAAAGCAGCTGTTAAGAAGGCCCGTATTTATCGTATCGTTCATACTGCTCTTGGCGCTTGGCTGCGCGTTCTCATGCGTAAGCGCGGGGTTATGGGCGAGCGCGCTAATGAGCGCGGCCGGGGCGGACAGCCTGTTCACCACCATCGCCGCGCTCAACGCCGTGGAGTTCCGGGAGATGGGTTCTATATATGCGGCCCCTCCGAAGCATGACCCAGAGCTTTACGATAAGACAATGGAGGCGGGCGTGAAATCGGAATTTGTGCGCTATGTGCGTCAGGATGGTTCGCTGCGGGCGTATTCGCCCGAGCTTCGCGCGGCAATTGACCCCTATGTGACGGAGATGGGGCATGATGAAGCGTATCGCTGCTCCGTGGCTGTCGCCACGTTTGAAAGCGCGGAATTGGATATTATGGATGGCATCTCCACGGTAGGATATGCCGCCACCTTTAAGATAGAGCATGACTTATCCCCCGCCATCCACCCCGCTTACGGCAATCTGGACAAAATAGTCTACAGGGGTTCAAGGTTCTTAGAAAACGCGGAGGTCCCCTTTGAAAAAGGCCATAAATACATCATCTATCTCGCCCGGTTTTCCGATTACGATAACAGTATGAACGTATTGGGATCCCCCGTGCTATTCTATGACAGAGGATATTTGAAATACGGCGCGGATGCTGACGTCATCGAAGGCAGAACCTACGAATATGATCTGGAAACCGGGGAGCTGGGCAAAGAGGCGCCTGTGGAAGAAATCATGGGTTATGTCGGGCCAAAAAAGTTCATATGGATTTATAGCGAAAAAAATAATTCTGACTTTGAAAGGCTGGATGAAAGCCTTGATGATTTCCTCGCCTCCGAGCTGGGGGGGTTTTGGAGCCGTCTGATAGAGGAATGCCGGATAAACCATTATTCCTCGCAGGTCGTCGCCACGGGCGATATGGAGAGCCGGCTGATGTTTCACCAGCAAAAAACGCGGCTTGTCGCGGGCCGGTGCATCTCCGAGGAGGAGTACCGTGACGGCGCGCGGGTGTGCGTGTTGAGCGCGCGGCTCGCCGAGGAGAACGGCGTGGATGTCGGCGATACGGTAACCTTACAGTTTTATAATAATGGCTATGACATAATAATGAGAGCAATTGGAGACGACTTCACACCTAGGGGGTACCGGGAAGCGGACGGATTTTTCGGCGGCGGGAGCTTTGAGGTGGTCGGCCTTTACGTAGAGCCGGAGGTTTCTTCCGCTTCGTCTTCCGTAAACTATTTCCACCCGCTGCCCAACTTCATCTATATCCCGAAGAACGCCGTTCCGCCCGAATGGCTGGGGGCGAACCTGCCGCCGATTGAACCCGATCACATCTCAACGCCGGTACCCGAGCTGCCGGGGATGTATACGCTGGTATTGAAGAACGGGAGCGCGGAGGCGTTCGAGGCGGAGATGGCGGCTAAAGGGCTGGGGGGGC
>UQWD01000012.1 GCA_900544555.1 uncultured Eubacteriales bacterium | reverse complement strand
CTTGATCCGTATCGTACATGATGTAGATATACTTCCCGCCCTCCATACTGCGTATGGCGTCTGTCGGCAAGCGCCTAATAATCTTCTGCAGCAGCCCATGATCCCGGTCTGCAAAATGTTTTATTGAGTATCCATTATCTCTTCCGAAGAGTATCACCATGACTTCATCATCGATACCTTGGCTGACAATGGAATCCAAATAATACACGGGAACGTCGATTTCTCGGTCTTCACCCATTTGAGTGGAGAACGCGACCTTTGCCATGAATTCATCCATTAAATCATCTGGATACTCGATCTCATCATTGGGTATTCTGCTCAACGGCGTGGCCACAGGCGTTTGTTCCAGGGTAGGGGCAGGGGTTGGGGCCGATGGGGTTTCCTTGCCCGCGTTGCCAGTATTGCCAACGCCGGGAGACGGGGACGCGTCCGGGCTAGTTGCAGGCCCCGTCGCCGCGCAGCCCATCAGCAGGCATGCGCAGAGCGTCAAGGCTAGAAACAATCTGAAACGGCTTTTCATTATATACCCTCCTAAGATATTCTCTTAGGAATATATTACAATGTAGTCTTTATGTTTTGCAATAAAATACCTAATTTTCCTTTTCAAAGTCATAAATTATACTAAGCGGCTACGCGTTATGCCAACACATGTCCAATCCCCGTTCACTGGGTTCCTGATATTAATAGGCTCCGGCGGGCCCGGGTATTCGGCAGGTTTAGATAAACCGAGGAGCATGGGTTGAGCCGGCGCGAAACAAATGGTTACAGCCGGCAGCTGCTTTGTCATGAATAAAAACAGCCTTGCGCGGGGTTTGCCCGCGCAAGGCTTCTCTCACGAAACTAGATATAATCTATCTAAAAGCTTGAAACCCAATTACTCAACGCTATAAATACAATCGGCCGATGGCATATTAAATTCTGGTCCGGGAAACGCTTTAGCCCAAACGCAATAAACCACGCAACAGGCCGCAACCCTCACTGTACATAACCGGGCGGTTGAAGTACGCGTGTCAGGCAAGCCCGACCATTTCCTGCACGGGGAGAGAGAGGACTACGCCCTTCGCTTCCGTCTTTATGCCGTGCTCCCGGTTGATGGCTTCCATAATCGCGCGCAGCTTTTCCACGGGGGATAAAATCGCCAGCAGCTCTTTTTCCGACTGCATGGAGAACCCCATGAACTTCTCAGGTTCGCCTTCTCCGATTCCGCGCGCGTGCAAAATGGTTCCGCCGGTCGCGCCGGCCTCGCGCGCCGTAGTCATCACCTGATCGGTATAGCCCGGTTCAAGTACGGCGAGCACCAATCCATACCGCGCGGCCGCCTGGCCGTTGTCGTTATTCATCGTCATCGAAACCTCCCTGCCATGTGTTAATACGTGAGCGATTAATCCGTTAAGCCCGGTAAGCGGAACCGTAAACGCGATGCCCTTGCCCGGGCTCTTTAGCGTCATTCTGTCCGTAAGCACCCGGATTACCCTCGGTACGTCGCCGCTTGGAAGCATGCTTACAACCACGTCCTTATCCAGTGTGCCAAGCCCCAGCAAGCTTAATATATCCGAACTGACCGTACCTTTGCCGAGGCAAAGAAAGTGGTAGTATTGGCCCGTTTCGGCGCACAGCTCAGGGATCACCTTACCCTTACCCCTGTTCAATATGGCAATGAGCAGATAGATGCTCTCATTCACTCAAGTACGCCTCCTCTCCATAGTAAATGATGGTATCCGCCAGCTCGTCGACGTTCACCGCGGGCTGCCTGGACTTAGCCTTCAAGCGTGCGGCGTATACGCAGCCCAGCGCCTGAATAGTGATAAGCGGGGTCATGGCGACCATCGCCACGATTCCGAACGCGTCCATCATCATGTTGCCGCCGACGCTTCGGCACGCGCCCATAGCCAGCGGAAGCAGAAACGTAGCCGTCATCGGGCCGCTCGCCACGCCGCCGGAGTCAAACGCGATGGCGGTAAACAGCTTGGGCGAAAAAAACGTCATGCCCAGCGCCAGCATATACCCGGGCGCGAGGAACCAGTAAATTGAAATTCCCGTCAGAACGCGCAGCATTGAAAGCCCTACCGCGCAGGCCACGCCGATGGAGAGGCTCCGCTGAAGGGCCGCCTGGGAAATCGCCCCGCCGGATATCTCCTCAACCTGTTGTTTCAGTACGTGTACAGCCGGCTCCGCCGACACAATAAAATAACCGATAACCGCCCCAAGCGGAACCAGCACCCACCGATAGGCGGAACCCGCCATTATCGAGCCTATAAGCTGCCCCGCCGGCATGAAGCCGACGTTGACCCCGGTCAAAAACGTAACCAGGCCGATGTATGTATACGCCATGCCGATAGCCATTTTCAGCAGCTTGCGTTTGGGGAAGCGGCGCGATATAAGCTGAAGCAGTATCGCCATAATTACGATGGGCGCGAGCGCGGTAAGCACTTCTTTTAAATAGGCGGGAAGACCCTGCGCGAACTGAGCGGCAATATCCCTTGTGGTATCGATAACGGGCAGATCCATCGAACCAAAGTCGATAGAGCCGGTATCGTAAAAAAGGCTCAATATGATTACCGAAAGTATGGGGCCGATACTGCACAGCGCGATTAGGCCGAAGCTGTCGTCGTGCGAATCCTTATCGCTCCTTAGCGACGCTATCCCGATACCAAGCGCCATGATGAACGGCACGGTTATCGGGCCGGTCGTAACGCCGCCGGAATCAAACGCGACGGCGATGAATTCAGGCGGGGCAAACTGCGCCAATATAAAGGTTAACGCGTAGAAAATAATCAGTAGGTGCGACAGCCGGATTTTTAAAAATATTCGTAATAGCGCCGCAATTAAAAACAGCCCGACGCCTACCGCCACCGTAAGTATCAGAACCATATCGGGTACGGACGGAACCTGCTTAGCCAGCACCTGCAAATCCGGCTCCGCTATTGTGATTACCGCCCCTATAACAAAGCAGGCGATAATCGCAACAAAGATGCGCCTGGTTTTCGTTATCTGCGTACCGATGCCTTCACCCAGCGGGAGCATGGCCATATCCACGCCCAAAGAGAAAAAGCCCATGCCGATAATCAGCAGCGCCGCGCCGGACAAAAACAGCATCAGCGTACCTATCGGCATGGGCGCTACCGTAAAGCTCAGCAACAGAACAATGCCCGTTATCGGCAGCACTGATGACAGGGATTCATTTATTTTTGCTTTTAATCGTTGATTCATCCATCCGCCCCTTTCATCTGTTTATTATTAATTATACTATGTTTAAACTTTAACTGTATAGTCCGTTTCGCCGTGCGGCGTGTTTTTTTATATGAAACAGCAGGGCGCCGGAGCTCTCCTTTTGCTTGTATAAAACAGATTACGACGGAACATCAATACACAAGCCGGGCGCCCATACGCTTTTATCATTCTTTTCAGATTGCCAAACGTGGTCGACGCAGTGTGAATTTGCGATCGATAAATATATGCTCTTAAAAGCTTAAACGGCAACATCCCAACGTCTTGCCCGCAGCAACCTGTTAATGTTACCATAATGTTAACAATTAGCAGGGAAAGGAAACGATGCGTATGAAACTCGATTATAAACGGACTTTCTGGGTTGGTTTGGCGTTCTTCTCCATATGCGCTTTCTGGCAGGCTTATGATTACATCATTCCGCTGATTCTTCGCGACACGTTTCATCTCGGGGATACGGTGTCCGGCTTCATTATGTCCATCGACAATATCCTTGCGCTGTTTTTGCTGCCTCTTTTCGGCATGCTCAGCGACAGGGCCGGGCGCAGAATGCCCTTCATAATCGGCGGGACGGCGGCCGCGGTAGCGCTTACGCTGCTAATACCCGCGGCGGACAATTCCAATTCGCTCTCCCTGTTTTTTGTGGCGCTGGGTCTGCTGCTTATCGCTATGGCCACATACCGTTCCCCCGCCGTGGCGCTTATGCCGGACGTCACGCCTAAGCCCCTGCGTTCCAAGGGCAACGCCGTAATTAATCTGATGGGCGCGCTGGGAGGGCTATACACGCTTGGCGCAATCCGGTTTTTACTCGCCGAGCCCGCGGATGGCGGGCGTGTACAGTATTTGCCCGTTTTTATCGCTGTCGCCGCGATAATGGCCGTATCCGTCGTATTGTTAAAGATCTTTGTAAATGAGAAAAAGCTGGTCTCGCAAATGCGGCAAATAAATTACGGGGTTGATCCCGCCGACGAACCGGCGGTTATGGAATCCGGAAAAGAAAACACGCGCCTAAGCCCGGCGGTCCGCGCCAGCCTGATACTCATACTGACCTCCGTCGCGCTGTGGTATATGGGCTATAACGCCGTGGTAACTGCGTTTTCCAAGTACGCTACTCAGGTATGGGGGCAGGACGCCTCAGGAGCGTCCACGTGCCTGCTTGTAGCCAACGCCGGGGCAATCATCTCCTATCTGCCCATCGGCGCGCTTTCATCGCGCATCGGGCGCAAACGCACAATTCTCATCGGCGTGGCCGCGCTTTTCGCCTGCTTTGCGGCCGGCGCGCTCGTGGCCAACTCGTTCAGCCCGGCCTTGTACGTGATGTTCGCCCTCGTGGGGTTCGCCTGGGCCGCCATTAACGTAAACAGCTTTCCGATGGTGGTTGAGATCAGCCGTGCCGGAAGCGTCGGTAAATATACCGGGTACTATTATACGTTTTCCATGGCCGCGCAAATCGTAACCCCCATCGTTTCCGGCACTCTGCTTGAGCATGTGGGATACCACACGCTGTTTCCGTACGCGGCGGCAATGGTCGCGCTTTCCTTCGTCACCATGCTCTTTACCCGCCACGGGGATAACCGGCCGGAACGCAAAAAGGGTATTGAAGCCTATGACGAATAGAATTGTAACTAGCGGCTTTACGGGCGCGCCGGCAAATTGACGCTGCCGCCCTTTGGCTGACCGCCGGCGGCATCTAGCTTGCGCGCTCCTTGCCGTATTATACGCTGGTTGCCAAACCTGTGAGCGGGAGGTATACTAAATAAAAATCAGCGGGAGCAAGGCGTTTAAAATGCTAGACGACGTTTCCAGATTTATTCATCGAAATAAGCTTTTAGAGCCGGGCGCGCGCGTTGTCGTGGGCCTGAGCGGAGGCGCGGATTCCGTCGCGCTCTTATTATGCCTCAAATCGCTCGGCTATCAGGTTTGCGCCGCGCACTTAAACCACGGCATCCGCGGCAAAAGCGCGGAGGGCGACGAGTTGTTTGTGAAAACACTGTGCTCAAATATCGGCGTACCGCTTATCCGCGGCAGGGCGGACGTACCCGCGCTTGCCCGGGAGCATGGCCGTACGCTTGAAGAAGCCGGGCGCGCGGCTCGCTATGATTTCCTGGAGGAAGCGCGCGAAGAATTCCGCGCTCAAGCCATCGCTGTCGCGCACCATTTGGACGATCAGGCGGAAAGCGTTTTGATGCACCTCATACGCGGCAGCGGGCTGCGCGGGCTTGCGGGCATGCGGCCAAAGCGCGGAGCGGTTATACGCCCGTTTCTTGAAGTAGATCGCGCCCGAATCGAGCGGTTTTTATACGAGCTTGGGCAGGATTACCGCACCGATGAAACCAACCTCATTCCGTCCGGCGCGCGTAACCAAATTAGGCTTGTGGTTTTGCCCGCCATGCGCAAAATCAACCCGGCTGTCGCACGCGCCATCAGCTCCGCTGCGCTCCTTACGGCGCAGGACGAGGATTATTTATGCCTTCAGGCAGTTAACGCGCTTAACGCCGCCCGTGATGATAAAGGGTATCTTTGCGCCGCGCTCTCCTCCCTTCCGCCGCCCCTGCGCGCCCGCGCGGTGATGGAAGCGCTCAGCCGCGCGGGTATGGCAACAGATATTGCGCGAAAGCATGTTGGGATGGTCGAAGGCCTCCTCACAGCCGCTACCGGCTCAAGCGTTTCACTCCCAAACGGCTCGGCGTGGGTGGAGTATGGGCGGCTGCGCGTGGGCTGCCCCGAGCCGAAACGCTATTATGAAGCGGATCTCATTATTCCGGGCGATACGCAAACGCCGTGGGGCGTGTTTCACGCCAAAGTCCTCAACGGCCCGGTACTCGAAAAACGCCCGGACGCAGCTTATCTGGATTTTGATAAGCTGCCATCCGCCATAAAAGTGCGCAGCCGAAGGGACGGGGATAGATTCCATCCGTTGGGCGCGCCGGGAAGCCGCAAATTGAAATCCTATTTTATCGATAAAAAGACCGCCCGCGCGGACAGGGAAACGCCGCTGCTGGCAAGCGATGGGCGCGTCTTATACGTTTATGGCCACTGCGTCTGCGACGAAGCGCGGGTTACGCCTTTTACACGCCGGACGCTTATTATAACAAAAACAAACGAGGAGGAACGTCATGGTTAGAAGCGCGAACATGCATGATGATATTGAACAGGTTCTTCTTGACGAAGCCGCCGTTTCCCGGCGCGTTAATCAGCTTGGAAAAGAGATATCAGCCCAATACGCCGGGAAAAACGTGATACTCATCTGTATCCTTAAAGGCGCGGTGCATTTCTTTTCCGATTTGTCCCGCCAAATCACCTGCCCGATGGAAATGGACTTCATGTCCATATCCAGCTACGGCAATAACTTTAAAACATCCGGTATCGTGCGTATCGCAAAGGATATCGACGTATCCATTACCGGCCGCCACGTACTTATCGTTGAGGATATTATGGATTCCGGACTTACGCTGAACCATCTAACAACGCTTTTACGTTCACGCAACCCCGCCTCGCTCAAAATAGCGTGTCTGCTCGACAAGCCAGAACGCCGTGAATGCGACATCTCGCCGGATTTCTGCGGGTTCACCATACCAAATCATTTCGTCGTGGGGTATGGGCTGGACTGCGAGGGTTACTACCGCAACCTACCCTATGTTGGCGTAATTCGCTCCGACTTAGTTTCGGGTTAGTGAAATCGCGCCCAGGCGGCCGGATCGATTCGCAGGGAAAACGGTTGCTTTTCAGGCGTAATTGAAGTGGATTAAGCGCGTTTTCGCTATAAATACCGCGAATTATCATGGAGAAGTAAAATGGTTAACAAACAGACCGTGCTGATAACGGGCGCGTCCGGCGGTATAGGCGGAGCGATCGCTGAGAGGTTTGCGCGTCAAGGGCATCGCGTTATCCTTCATTACGCGCGCGACAACGCCGCCGCGCAAGCGCTAAATGACCGGCTCAAACGAAAGGGGATGAGCGCCATGTGCGTTCAGGCGGATATTAGCGAACCCGGGCAAGTCGAGCGCATGATAAGCCAGGCGCAGGATTACTTTGGGCCGATTGACGCGCTTGTAAACAATGCGGGCGCGGCGCTACCCCAAAAGCTTTTGACCGATTGTACGCCGGAGGAATGGGATCTGATGCTGGCGGTCAACGTTAGCGGGGCGTTTTATTGCGCCAAAGCTTGCATCCCTTTTATGGTGGAGAGAAAGCGCGGCTGTATCATCAACATCTCCTCAATATGGGGGGTTACAGGCGGTTCATGCGAAGTCCCTTATTCCGCTTCAAAGGCCGCGCTTATTGGGTTTACACGCGCGCTTGCCAAGGAACTGGGGCCATCAAATATCCGGGTAAACTGCGTTGCGCCCGGGCTGGTGAAAACGCCGATGAACGCACACCTTACAACTGAAGATATGAATGCGTTCGCGGAGCAGACGCCGCTTGGCTTTCTGCCCACCCCCGAGGACATAGCCAACGCGGTATACTTTCTATCTACAGATGAGGCGCGCGCCATTACGGGGCAGATTGTATCGGTAGATTGCGGCGCGTCGGTCTAAGCTGATATGCGCGCCCAAAGTAATGTGCTGCCGTTACCAAGCTTTTAATCGCGTTCCATTTCAAACAGGCTTATGCCGTTCTCGTACGTGACGGAAGCTATAGACTCCACACTTACGCCTCTTAAGGAAGCGATTTTTTCCGCGACAAGGCGCGCCATAGAGGGGTCGTTGCGCTTGCCTCTGAACGGAGCGGGCGTCATATAGGGGCAGTCTGTTTCAATAACCAGCCTATCTAGCGGCAGCCGCGCCGCCATGTCCGCCTGCTTGACCGCGTTATGGAACGTAACCGCGCCTCCAAACGCGATATACAGACCCATATCAAGGCATTCGTACGCTGTCTCCATGCTTCCAGAATAGCAATGCATTACGCCGCGGAACCTGCCCCTTCTCTCACGCAGTATATCCATGCAATCGCCGAACGCCTCGCGGATATGGAATATCACCGGCACGTCGAGCTGCTGCGCTAAATCAAGCTGTTCGCAGAACCATTTGCGCTGAATGGGGCGCGGGGAAAAATCATAGTGATAATCCAAACCGATTTCGCCCAGCGCCACCATTTTTTTATTCGCTTTGATAATGCGCGCTTCCTCCTCAAGATGATGCGCGGCCGTTTCCGCAGCCTCGTGCGGGTGCATACCAACCGAAGCGTATATAAAATCGTATTTGTTTGCCAATTCCAGCGTTTTTTCAGCGTCGCGCACGTGGCACGCAACGTCCACCACCCGGGCGACGCCCTTTTGGGGGAGGGAGGCGAGCAAAGCCTCCAGGTCGCCGTCAAAGCGCTGATCCGTTAGATGCGTATGCGTATCAAAAAGCTTCGTCATGTTGTTGTCTACCTTATCTTCAAGCCGCTTTGCATATCGTGCATGCAGGTCAGCGCCGAGAGGTTCTCGTCCGCGTCGTCCGACGCGCACAGGATCATCCCTTCGCTCAAGACGCCGCACATCTTGCGCGGCTTAAGGTTCGCAGCCAGCACCACGGTTTTACCGATGAGATCCTCCGGCTTATACCAGTCGCGTATGCCGGAAAGCACGGTGCGCCGCTCCTCCCCAACCTCGAGCGTGAGCTTCAAAAGGTGATCGCTGCGCTTGACGGGCTCGCAGGCCAAAACCTTCGCAAGCCGCAGATCCACTTTGGCAAAATCCTCGTAATCGATGTACGCGCCCCCGTCGTCCTTCTCAGTCCCCTTATTATCCTTGGCCTTTTTAGTGTCGTTTACCGGCCCAATCCCCGCTATTTCCTCCGCAAGTGACTCAAGCTCCTTTTTGACGTCGATGCGCGGGAACAGCGCTTGCCCTTTCTTCACGCTCGCGCCCTCGGGAATCGCGCCGAATGAATTCAGGCTTTCCACGCCCGTCAGCTTGGCCGATTCAATTCCAAGCTGCGCAAATATCTTCGGCGCGGTTTGCGGCATATACGGCTGCAGCAATACCCCGGCGAACCTCAGGCATTCTGCGAGGTTGTAAAGCACCGTTCCCAGGCGCGGCAGGGTCGCCGCATCCTTGGCTAAAATCCATGGGCGCGTTGCGTCGATATACTTGTTGCACGCGCCCACAAGCTTCCAAATCTCCTGTAATGACTCGGGCAGGCGCAGCGCATTCATGTTTTCCTCCACCACGCCCGGCAGGTTCGCGCAAAGCGCCTTAAGCTCCTCGTCCTCCTCCTTCATATCAACTCCGGGCGCGGGGATGCGGCCGCCGAAATATTTATCGATCATCGTAACCGTCCGCGACAGAAGGTTCCCAAGATCGTTGGCGAGATCCGAGTTGATCCTCGTTACCAGAGCCTCGTTGCTGAAAACGCCGTCCGAGCCAAAGGGAACCTCCCTGAGCAGGAAGTAACGGATAGCGTCGGAGCCATACCGCGCGATTAGCTTTACCGGATCCACAACATTGCCCTTTGACTTGCTCATCTTACCGCCGTCCAGTACGAGCCATCCGTGGCCAAATACCTGTTTGGGCAGCGGCAAGCCCAGCGCCATGAGCATGATGGGCCAGATAATGGTATGGAAGCGCACTATCTCCTTACCCACAAGCTGCACGTCCGCCGGCCAGTATTTCTCAAGCAGGCTTTCATCCCCGCTCGTATAGCCGAGCTTAGTGATGTAGTTGGAAAGCGCATCCAGCCAAACGTATACCACATGGCCGGGCTCAAAATCCACTGGGATACCCCATTTGAACGTCGTGCGGCTCACGCACAGGTCCTCAAGCCCTGGTAGCAGAAAGTTCTGAAGCATCTCGTTTGCCCTGGATACCGGCTGGATGAACTCGGGATGCGACCGGATATGGTCGATTAACTTTTGCGCGTATTTGCTCAGGCGGAAGAAATAGCTTTCCTCCTCCACCAGCTCAACAGGCCTGCCGCAATCCGGGCAGCACCCGTCTTTGATCTGTCTCGGCAGCCAGAACGATTCGCAGGGTGTGCAGTAATGGCCCGCGTACTTGGATTTATAAATATCGCCCTTTTCATACAGCCGCTTGAATATGCGCTGAACCGCTTTTTCATGATAATCGTCCGTAGTTCGGACAAACCCGTCGTTGGATATATCCATCAGCTTCCATAAATCCTGGAACGTAGCTACGATTTTATCCACGTACTCCTGTGGCGTTACGCCCTTTTCCCGCGCCTTTCGCTCTATTTTCTGGCCGTGTTCATCCGAACCGGTAAGGAAATAAACGTCGTACCCCGTCATGCGCTTATAGCGGGCGATTGCGTCCGCCGCGACCGTGGTATAGCTGTGCCCGATGTGCAACTTATCGCTCGGATAATAAATGGGGGTTGTAATATAAAACGTTTTTTTGTCCATTAACCTATCCTCCAAACTTCTCTAAAAAATAAAAACGCCCTTATGCATTATGCATAAAGGGACGGCCGTTTCCCGCCGTGGTACCACCCTGTTTCACGCTCGATAAAGCGCCTCATGGTTGCCGCTGTATCGGGCGGTTCCCGCCGCGCCTCAGGCGCGTATGCGCGTTCGGCGTCGGCCGCTCCGGGCCCATGTTCAAAGGCTATCGCCTGCCGGGATCGCACCCTCCCCGGCTCTCTTTAAGGCAACTCGCCTTTTACTCTTCCCATCTCGGCGTTGTTTACAATTTTATCCGGCGGCATCCGCCGTGTCAAGCGGTTTTTAAAGCGGTAAGGATTGCTTTTATCCCTTGACGGAGCCGCCCGTAATTCCCTCTACATAATATTTTTGCATTTTTATAAACAGAAAAGTAATAGGAATGGCGACCAATACCGCACCGGCGCAGAAACGCGTGAAGTATTCGTAGATATTCTCCCGTTCCAGCATTCTGAACAGCCCCACCGCGAGCGTGTAGTTTTGATAGTTGTCTTTCATGATAACCGACGCGAATATAAAATCCACCCACGGCGCGATGAATGACGTTAACGCGGTATAAACCACAACAGGCTTTGACATGGGCAGTATAATCCGCCAGAAGACGGCGTTCTTGCTCGCGCCGTCTATCAGCGCGGCTTCGTCCAGAGCGCGCGGTATGGTATCGAAAAAGCCTTTCGCTACAAAATAACTCAGAGCGGCCGTGGTAGAATAAACCAATATCAGGCTCGTGAGGCTCTGAACCATTCCAATGGCTTTAAAAATATGGTACACGGCTATCATGGTCATGAACGCTGGAAACATACCAAGGATCAGACCGGCGTTCATGAACTTTTTGCGGGAGGGGAAGCGCAGGCGGGAAAACGCGTAACTTATCATCAAAACCATCAGGGTGGATATGATGCATGTGAATATGGCCACGATAAGCGTGTTCATATACCAGCGCGGATAATTGAAAAGCCCCGTTTCGGTAAACAGTCTCACATAGTTATCCAGCGTAAACTCCCTTGGAAGAATGTACGGAAGCCACGCGCCGCGCTCTCCCTGGAAGGATTTGATTAAAAGCCACGCGATAGGCGCAAGCCATAACACGCCCAGCAGCGTTAAAACCGTATAGATAGCCGCGTTTGCTGCTCTAGATCGCGCCCTGTTGCCCAAACTTTTCTTTTTCACTGGAACTGCTCCTCCTTTCTGGCGGCCGCGGACGAATTATAAACAATAAGCGATAATACGGCCGAAATAAGGAATACCATAATCCCTATGGTGGACGCGAGGTTAAAATCCTGAGAATCGACCGTGAGCTTATAGAGCCAGGTAACCAGAAGATCCGTTTCCCCCGCCTGGTGAAGGAATACGGATTTGGGATTCCCCTGCGTCAAGAGGTAGATGACGTTGAAGTTGTTGAAGTTCCCAACAAACTGCGTTATCAGGTAAGGCGTAGTAACAAAAAGCATGTACGGCAGCGTTATGCGGGAAAAGGTCTTCACTGGCCCCGCCCCGTCTATTCGAGCGCTTTCATACAGCTCGTTCGGTATGTTCAAAAGAATTCCAGTGGTTATCAGCATGGAATAGGGTATCCCGACCCACATGTTGACGACTATGACGGTAATGCGCGCAAGCGTCCCATTTGTAAGAAACGGCACGGCTTTATCTATCAAGCCCCATTCGAGCAGCAGCTGGTTTACCGGCCCCTGCGCGCTGAGCATCCGGCTCATAAGCAAAAGCGTTACAAACTGCGGGACAGCGACGGTTAAAATGAAAAGCGTGCGCCAGAATTTTTTATACCGTATCCCGCGCTTATTGATCATAATCGCCAGAATCATGCCAAAGACATAGTTGGTTACGGTAGCGGCGACTGCCCAGATAACCGTCCATGCGAGCAGCTCTCGAAACGTTCTCGCCATTTTGGGGTTATCCCCAAGAATACCCTTAAAATTTTCAAACCCAACCCATGTAAACAGGTTTCCGGGCGGCTGATGTGCCTGATCGTAATTGGTAAATGCGATGAGTATCATGAAAACCAGCGGAAGTATCACGAACGCGACGGCCATAACAGTCGGCAGCGTGAGCATAGCCGCGTGGTATTTTCTGTCCAGCAGGCCGGCAATATCATCTCTGAACGATGGCAGCCTCACCCCATCCCGGGCGCCTTTTTGCGCCTGATAGCAGGCCTTCAGGCTAGATGCGTACAGGTATAGGAAGAACAATATTACAAAAATGCTCATCACGCTGTATAGCAGTATCAGCATGGAATTATCGCCCGGAACAACCCTGAATATCTGGTTCGCCTCATCCCAAACGCGTTCCTGCACGCTTGTGCCAAGCGTACCAAGGTCTTTAAGGTAATTTAATCCGAACCGGATTAAAAAGATGATGAACGCTGCCTGCGCAGCAAGATAGAGAAACCCCTTTACGATTTGGCCGCGCACGGCGCAGCCCAGACCCATTATAAGGAAGGAAAGCCTGGTATAAGCATCGCCCTTTTCAAAAATCCGGCCAAGCCCAGCAAAAGCGCGCCCGATGCCCCTAAAAAACCGAAATATGCCCGAGCCTATCGCTTTGAGCATGCGTAAAAGCAGGCGTGGTATGGCCTTTAACCAATCGCCCAGCCGTACTATAAACCTCTTAAACGCATTCAATTCAATATAATCGTTGTATTTCATCCGGTTTTCCCTCCGAGATGATCTATAGTTTTCCGCACGCCGGCTTGAAGAAGCGAACCCGCATATTCACCCCTGAGCCCGCATTTAATCCGCTAAGCCGGGCTGCCGGCAAACAGCCCGGCTTTAGAAACAACTAAGCGGTGATGGAGGCGACCATCTCGTCAAGCATATCCTGTAAGGATCGGGAATAGTCCTTGGATTCAAGCGCTGTCCCGAACGCCTCCGCGGGATCCCAGAATTTTTGCAGCACGTCGTTCTGCGGTACCGCAAACTCGCTCTGGAGAGAAAGCGCGGCGAGCGCCGCATTCGCCTTAACATCCTCATCAGCGGCCGCTCTGACGTTTGACGGACCCATAGCCCGGACGCGGAAGCGTTTGAGCTGGTTCTCCTCATTCGTTAGCCATTGAGCCAGATCCATGGCCTCGACCGGATGCGCGGTCTGGCTGTTTACGCCGATGAGCTTGTATCCGCCGAACGACGCCATCTGTACCTGCTCGCCCGCGCATGTAAACGTAGGCAGCTTTGTAGCGGCGTAGTTGTCGCCCAGCTTGGCTTGTATGGCTTCCGCATTCCATGTGCCGCTCACCGCCGCGCATATGGTACCCCCCATGCCGCCCTGGATAATATCGTTATCGCCTGTCATGAACGCCGGGTCAGCACAGAACTTTTTAATTGCCTCCGCAACCTCAAGCCCTCTCGCGTTATTGAAATCGCAGGTCTGCTTGCCGTTGCCATCAATACCTATTTTGCCGCCCGCTCCGAGGAAGAAGGACGCGATATACCATCCGTCCGATACGTCCATCAATACTTTCTTGTTCGCATTGTTAGCCGCCTTGAGGATACCGTCCAGCGTTTTAACGTCCTCTTCTGAAATAACGCTTTTATCGTAGTATAGGAAATAGCCGTTATCCGCAGTCATCGGGTATCCGTAAAGCTTTTCATCGAACATGGCCGCGTTTATGGAGCCCTCGCTGTTTGCAGAGATTATCTCCTCCCTATTTCTTGTGATTTCATACAGGCCGCCTGCGCTCACCAGATCCCTTAGTTGATCGTTGGAAAAGGCGAATACGTCCGCGGCCGCGGCAGGATCCTCCAGATAACGCATTTTGGCGTCCGGCTCGCCGACTACGCCGAGCGAAATGCTGTAATCCTTATCGGGGTTCGCCGCCTTAAACGCATCGATCATCTCGCTTAACATCGCCTGATCCTCCTGAGCGCCCCAAACCTTGAGCGTTACGGCGCCGCCGCCAGCGTTTCCGCCCTGATTGCCGGGGCCTGGCGTATCAGATGGATTTTCGCGGTTGTTGCATGCCGCGAGTGAAAATACGATAGCGAATGTTACGAAAACCGCCATGAGTTTCTTCATCATCATGTGTTCTCCTTCTAAATAAACTTTTCGCCGCTTAGAACCGGCCGGTTGGCTCGAAATGGGCGATACGTTCTTATGGTTATCCGCTTGGGGCTTTTTTAACCGCCATAAATCGCTGCTAAGCATTGATCTTTAAATACCTAGGCTGCCTTAAGTAATTCCGCTGTTTAACAGCTGCAAAATTCATATTAAAACATAATCATGAGTTAAACGCATGAAGGAGCAGCCAATAAGTATGGCTTTTGAAGCTAAAACCATACATGCCTATTCCTTTTCGTTTGGCTATCATAACTTCAGGAATGCACAAGGCTTAATATGTGCGTTCAAGTCGCATTTTAGTTAAATAAACAGGTATATTATGTTTGCCAAATCAAAGTAGGCGGCGTGCCGACAGCTTTAAAATATACTAAGCTTTATTAACTACATGAAAGTGAAGAGAGGAATTATCCAATTAAATCAAAAATTAACCGGGTAGCTTTTGGGGGTACCCGGCTACGGAGGCAAACCGGATCTGACGACAAGCGCGTCAGATTCGGTTTGCATTGCGCGAAAGGTACAGGCGACTGAGTTAACTCGTAAAACGCTGCGCTGCCACTTTTTCCATAAGCAAAGCGCGCCACGGGCGCGCTTTAAATACAAAGATTGGAGTATAAACTTAAATCACCTGTTCCCAGGCCTTTTCGCCTTGGGCCGGCCCAATATCTCCGTGTATAATATGGCTTTCGCCGCCGCGTTCCCATCCAGCCTGAGTTCATCAAGCAGCCCGGTTTGCCGGGATTGATAGCGCTTTACCGGAGCAGGCCTCGTCACCCCGGCCGGTTCCGGCGCGCATTGCGTAAAGCCCGTAATACTGCTCTCCTCATGCCTATGTCTGCTCTCCGTAACAGGTTTAACGACATGCGTAAGCGTCGTCTTCATTACCTGTTTCTGACTGGGTCGCATTCCCTCGCGCCCCGCGGGGAATACGCGCGGCGCGCCGCCCTGCGCGGAAGCATCCGCCGCTCGGGGCGTTCCGCCCGCGCCGGCTACCGTGGGGGATGGCGGCGCCTTCATGGTGGTTATAGGCGCTGGGCGCATTCGCTCCGCCTGCGCCTGCTGGTTCGGAGCGTTCTGAGCCGATTTCGCGGGTTGCGCGGCTCTGCGCCTGCGCTCCTGCTCCTCCTTCTGCTGCCGGCTTGCCTTGCTCAGGTTGGAGAACACGATTACGATGATAAACACAATAACGATCCAGGGCATGAAACCACCTCCTCTCCTTCGGGGTTACGCCCGCCGTTAATCATCCTGCTGCTTTATTGGAGTAGCGCCCTTGCTGATAGCGTCGCGCATATTGGTATCGGATATCACATTCTGCATGTTGTAATAATCCATTACGCCAAGTTTACCATCCCTGAAAGCTGCGGAAATAGCTTTAGGCACCTCCGCCTCAGCCTCAATAACGCGCGCGCGCATGCCCTGTACGGCAGCGATGTTTTCCTGCTCCTGCGCCACGGCCATGGCGCGCCGCTCCTCAGCCTTCGCCTGGGCGATTCGCTTATCCGCTTCCGCCTGGTCGATCTGGAGCTGGGCGCCTATGTTGCGGCCAACGTCCACATCGGCTATATCAATTGATAGGATTTCAAACGCCGTACCGGCGTCTAGGCCTTTGTTCAGCACGGTTCGCGATATCAAGTCCGGGTTTTCCAAAACGTCTTTATGGCTCTGGGAGGAACCGACCGTGGTAACGATGCCCTCTCCGATACGGGCGATAATGGTTTCCTCACCCGAACCGCCGACCAGCCTGTCTATGTTCGCGCGCACCGTCACGCGCGCTTTCGCCCTTAGCTCAATGCCGTCCTTCGCAATGGCGGCGATGACCGGCGTTTCAATCACCTTGGGGTTAACGCTCATCTGAACGGCGTTGAGAACGTCGCGCCCAGCCAGATCAATCGCGCAGGATTTGCCAAAATCAAGCGGGATACCCGCGCGCTGCGCCGCGATAAGCGCGTTCACAACGCGGTCCACGTTGCCCCCGGCGAGGTAATGCGCCTCAAGCTTATTTAAGGAAAGATCCAGACCGGCCTTCGTCGCTTTTATCATCGGGTTAACGATACGCGAGGGCGTAACTTTACGGATACGCATACCGACCAGCTGGAATATCCCTACCCTAACGCCGGACGCGGACGCCGAGATCCAAAGCCGGAGGGGCACGAAGCTAAGAAAAATTGCCAAAAAAATGATAACGCCGGCAATAATCAACAAGGTTACAATGGGATCCATATTCAATCTCCTTTCGTGTCGACCAGTAAATACCAATACAGGAACAATCTATATACAAGGCGGGCTAGCCGCCGCGCAGCCTCTACCGGAGGCCGGCCGTCAACGCGCAGATTAGGTAAATAACGCCTATAAAAAGCGGTACGCCGACAAGAAGCTGTATCCAGGAGCGCCTGCGCATGCGCGTATCCTGTTCCCCGGGCGTATTTTCCCCGGCATGGTTTTCCTCCGCTTCCCTTGAAGCGCAGACGGGGCAGCCGTCCTTTTTCATATAAACGGTGCCGCAGGCTTTACAGAACGCCATCGCCGATTTCCTCTACCATAATGCGGATGCCTTCAACGCCGATTATTCTTACGCGCCTGCCCCTTTGGATAAACTCCCCTGAGGAAACCACATCAAGCTTTGTACCGCCGAAATTGGCGTTGCCCGAAGGGCGCAGCGTGTTGAGGCACACGCCCTCGCGGCCGATTAAATCCCGCATGCCGTCCTCCGAAAGCGAGCTGGATTCGGCTTTAATGGCGTCGTTGAGCACAATAGGCGACTTGGCGAGCGCGCCCTTATTAAGCGATCGGAAGATGACAAATGCTGCAATGCTTAATAGAACGAGTATGATGGCCAAGGTAATCAGCGCGTTCGCGAGCGAATCCGCGCGCAGCACGATGGCCGCGATAAGCGCCGCTCCGCCCAGCGCGCCTGGTACGCCAAGGCCGGGTGTAAACATTTCAATAATCATGAGCACAAGGCCCACGACAAGGCATACGATGGCGGCTACGTTCCAGCCCAAAAAATAATCTGAAACCACCCCAATCGCTATTATGGATAACTCCATCGCTAAACCCTCCTGTCATCCGCAAAATATCACACATTTCCCGCTTAAGGCGAAAGACCTTAATACAGCTTAAATATATGCTCGTTAAACCAATCCGCAAATCCAAAATCCACAAATTTCGGTATTATGCCCCGCTCCATCAGCATAATTACGAGCAGGAAAAGCATAATTACGGCGAGAACGATAGAGATGATGAGCAGCACCCTGGCAAAAACCCTGCCGCTTTTCTTTACCGGCCTGGTTTCATCGGCGTTCTCGAACAACTCTAAATCCTCCGCAGCCCCGGCTTCGCCGTCTAACCCCGTCTCAGATTCAGCCCCGGTTCCGTTCAATCCAGATTCCTCCGCCCCGGTATCGCTCGCATTCAACTCCGGCTGCGCCTGCCCCTCAACCTCGCTCAATGCTTTCACAATGTCAGCCAGCTCATCACCGCCGTATTGCGTTTTCCCATCTTCCAAATAATTACGGCGAATTTTTAGCATGGCGTCCCTGGTCACCCGCGAGGCTTTATTTGCGTCGCCCCCGGCGGACGCCAGCGCCTCCTTACGGATTTCGCCGGCGTACCGGCGCAGAATCGCGTTTAGTTCAGTTTTTTTCTCTTCCATCCTGTACTCCAAACAAGTTTAATTGATAATGCCTGTTCATATTGAGTGTACTATAATCCCAAGCGCTTTTCAATTCATTTCCGCGCCTATGCCTTCATAAAATTGCGTATGGGATATCATATCAATTTAAAAAGGGCCGCGCTGCTCGCAATAATGGCAGCCCTCATCATTTTACTCATCCGAGGCTGTTATTACGCCTCCCGCACCGAGAGGGGAGCGTCCGTTCCGGAGCCGGAGCCCTCCCATCCCGCGCTCTTCATATCCGTTTATAACGATAAGGAGGACAAGGTGATCAAAACGGATTTGGAGGATTACCTTATCGGCGTAGTCGCTGCGGAGATGCCCGTATCCTTTGAACCCGAAGCGCTCAAGGCTCAGGCGGTCGCCGCGCGCACCTTTACGGTCAGGCGGGTTGCCAGCCTAGGCGGTTCGCCCTGCGGCAGACAGGGCGCGGATATCTGCACGGACAGCGCCTGCTGCCAGGCCTGGAGATCGCGAGAGGCGCTTGCGTCCAACTGGGGCGCAATGAACGAGGAATACCTTGATAAGGTAAGCGCCGCCGTGAACAACACCCGCGGCAAAATCATCACCTATGGCGGCGAGCCAATCGAGGCGCTTTACCATTCCACCTCAGGCGGGATGACTGAGGACAGCGCGCATGTATTCGCGCAGTCTCTGCCTTACCTGGTGGCGGTGGAGAGCCCGGGCGAGGAATCCGGTTCGCGCTTTGAAAGCACGGTAACGATCTCGCGCGGCGACTTCGTAAAAAAGATCAACCGCTCATGGTCCAAGGCGGGCCTTAAATCCTCGAGCCTGGAAAAGCAGGTGAAAATCGTATCCCGGTATGACAGCGGGCGTGTTGAGGCCATCAGGCTCGGGGGTGCGATGGCTACCGGTAAAGAGCTGAGGAAGGCGCTAGGCCTTGACAGCGCCAACTTCTCATTAAAATTCACCGAAAACTCGGTACTAATCACCACCAGAGGCTTTGGCCACGGCGTAGGCATGAGCCAGCTCGGGGCCAACGCCATGGCTAAGTCAGGCAGCGACTACCTCAAGATCCTCACCCATTACTATACGGGAACTGAGGTTGTATCCATAACATACCCGGCCGGCTAATCCCTGCGGCTCCCCCTGGCGATAACAAGCAGCCTCAAAAGCGATATGAGTGAGGCAAGAGCGGCGACCACATACGTCATAGAGGCGGCGCGCAGCACCTTTTTCGCCCCCTCCTCCTCCTCATGCGTCGAAAGATAGCCGCCGCCGGCCAGCATCGCGACGGCGCGCCTTGAGGCGTTAAATTCTACCGGCAGCGTAATTAGCTGAAAAATGAATACCGCCGCGAACAGGATAACGCCCACCATGGCCAGGTTCCCGAACCCCATGATAACGCCCAGAATAACCAGCCACGGCGCCATCTGCGACCCAAGGCTGGCCACGGGAAGTATGGCGTTGCGGATTCGGATGGGCAGATACCCCTCTTCATACTGCATGACATGGCCAATCTCATGGGCGGCCACCGCGAGCGCGGCGACGGAGCGTTCGCCGTAAACGGCGCGCGACAGACCGACGATGTTGGTTTTTGGATTAAAATGATCCGTAAGCGCGCCCTCGACCGGTTCAATTACGGCCGTGCTGTTGTTGGCTCGGAGCATCTCCCCAGCGGCCTGCTCCGCCGAGCTTCCCGACGAGGCCGGGATTTTTGAAAACTTTTTGAACGTGCTCTGTACCTTCGTCTGCGCTACTATTCCCAATGCGAACACGGCCAGCAGCGCCCACATCAGAATCATATAGTCCACGTTATAGCCGAAAAACATGAAGGGCATTACAACACTCTCCTCCGCGGTTAAATTTCAACAATGCTTCCGCAGCGCTTTAATTATAGCATGCTGAGGGAGCTAAAAAATATGTGTCACAATTCTTTTTCAAACATATGACCGCTTGCATACAATCTTCACCAATGATATGATGTTGTGACGAAATTGAAAGGCGTTCATCAATGAGGGCATTCGCGGTATTAGGGTTTAACGATAAGGCGTTTTATAAAAAGATGCTGGCTATCAGCGTCCCCATCATGCTGCAGCAGCTTATCAGCACCGCCATGTATATGGTGGATACGATGATGATAGGGGGGCTGGGCGATATTCAGCTTGCCGGCGTTGGCGCGGCCAACCAGATAGCGTTTCTTCTGGATGTGTGCATGTTCGGCGTCATGAGCGGCGGCAGCGTGTTTATGGCACAGTATTGGGGAAAGGGCGACCACGCGGGCATACGCCGGACGCTGGGCCTTTGCTTTATGCTCGGCGGCGGCGTGGCGGCGCTGTTCCTTTTAGCCGCGCTCTTTGCGGGCGGCCCGTTCGTAAGCCTTTTCAGCAATGACCCCGCCGTTATAGCCTCGGGGCTTGATTACCTTTCAATAGCCGCGTGGGGATATTTGTTTAAAGCGGTTATTTACCCTTACGGCACGGTGCATAAATCCTGCGGCAAGCCCCTTCTTCCCATGATAACGGGCGCGCTGGCCATACTGGTGAATATGGCGTTGAACTACTGCCTGATATACGGCAACCTTGGCTTTCCCGCCCTGGGCGTTAAAGGCGCGGCGATAGCAACCATAATCGGTTCGGCCATCGACGCTGTTGTGCTGGCTGCTTTGAGCAACCGCAAGGGGAGCGTGGCGCGCTCGCCGCTCAGGGAACTGCTCAGCCAGAACAAGCAGGCGTTCCTGCAGTTTATCGGCGTAAGCCTGCCCGTTTTTATCGACGACGCGGTCTGGGCGCTGGGTACTTCCGCAAGCAACCTGGTGTTCGGCCGGATGGGAACAGACGCGTTCGCGGCGATGATGATAGTCAACACCGTTGATAAGCTCACGTTCGTCATGCTTATCGGCATCGGTACCTCCTGCGGCGTAATGCTCGGCAATACGCTCGGGGAAGGCGCGGGCGATAAGGCCGTGGTATACGCTAAGCGCTATTTGTGGATGTCAGGCCTGGCGGCTGTTGTTTTGGGCTTGGCAACGGTTACGCTAGGCTCGCTTATCCCCGATCTATATAACGTTTCCGAATCGGTGCGCTCGCTCGCTTCCGATACCATCGTAGTGCTCGGCGCGGCCTTGCCGATTTACGCGCTCAACTTCACAACCATCGTAGGCGTGCTGCGAAGCGGCGGGGATACGCGCGCTGCCGCGATACTGGATCTGCTTCCGCTCTGGCTCATCGCGCTGCCCGTGGCGGCCGTTACAGGGCTGCTCTTAGGCTGGAGCCTCCCGCTGGTGTATCTCGCGTCCAACGTCCCCTCCGGCGTCGTGCGCCTGGTATTGTCCATGCGTCGCACCTCCTCGCGGAATTGGGTGCGAAACGTGGTGTAGCTTATTTGTTTTGCGTAGGTTTATAAGCAGGTTATCCAAAGCGTCCGTCACGCCATGAGGACGCTTTCTTTGATTGTATAAAAAGGGGTTGCGCCCCTGGTACCGCACCTTTCGCGTTCGGCCTGCCGCGAAATCCTGTTCGCACTGTTGGGAAACGGCATGGACTTGTATAAAACCTAAAAGCACAGCGGCATTGTTAAACGCCGCTTCTTAAAAACCAGGCCCCATTTAAGCCTTCTAAAATATTAGCTGGTATTTTATTTTCAGAAAAAGAAACGGCCCTATAAGGCCGTTTCTTTGATGCGCCGCAGGGGATGCGGCATATCGGGGATGGTTGGGGGTATGTCATCGCGCGTTGGGGAGCGCGCGTTATGACCTTTAACTCAGGGGACCCGGTTTAAGCCGTACGTTCTCCGAGCGCTATGCTCAGTTCAACCGTGTTATTGCCCCTCTGTACGGTTATTGTGACCACATCCCCAGCATTATATTCAGACAGCAGAGAAATAAATTGCGACGAACCCGTTACATCCGTTTCGTTGACTTTCAGGATCAAATCGTTGAGCTGCATGCCGCCCTTTGCCGCCGGGCCGCCATCTTCAATGCTCATCACCTGAACGCGCGTAGTATACTGCTGGCCGGATAAAAACGGGTTATTATAGTCGTTTTGATCCCCGTGGGCATACGTTACATCCTGAACGCTAACGCCCAGATACGGTCTGCCGCTCACATAGCCCTGGTCGATTAAATCCGCCACTACGGTTTTCGCAACGTCAATCGGGATGGCGAAACCCAGGCCCTCAACCTCAAAGCCCATGCTTTTCGCGTTCACAACGCCCACCAGGTTCCCGTTCATATCAAACAGCCCGCCGCCGGAGTTACCGGGGTTAATCGCCGCGTTCGTCTGCAGCAGCGTCATTTCCTGGCCTTCAACGGTTATGGTCCTGTCGAGCGCGCTGATGATGCCGTTGGTAACCGTGCTCATCAGTTGCCCCAACGGGTTTCCAATCGCGACTACCTCCTGCCCGACTCGAAGCGTCGAGGATTCCCCAATCGTCGCCGCGGGGAGGTTTTCCGCCTCAATCTTAATCACGGCCAAATCGCTCTGCGTATCAGTACCAATGAGTTTGGCGTCATGCTCGCTCCCATCCTGAAGGTGTACCTTAATGGAAGTTGCGCCGTTTACTACGTGATTGTTGGTAACGATGTAGCCGTCCGCTGTAACGATCACGCCGGATCCGCTGCCTGTCTTGGTTTCGCCTAGCATATCGGGCGCAGCCGCCACATTTATGCTTACAATGGAGGAGATGGCCTTGGCCACGGCCTCTTCCCGGTTCGTTACCGGCGCGCTCTGGCCTGTCGAGAGGTTCAATCCAGAGGACGGTTTGTTTGTGTCGGGGGGCTGCGCGCCGCCATCGCCTTCATTAGAGCCTTCGCCGCCGCCTTCATTCCCCTCAACCTGTCCGGGGGTTGTACTAGGCTGATCCGCCTGCATCAGGTGAACGACGCCGCCGCCCAAAACCCCGCCGAGTACCACCATTATCAGTAAACACGCTACAAACGTTGAGAAACGCACGGTGGATTTCCTTTTTTTTGCGCTTTTAGCCTCCTTAGCGTCCTTCGCGTTCTTCACAGGGATCGGGACGACTTCGTATGGCGCGCAATGCGCAGCAGCCCCTTCCTCTGCCCCTTGTTCGTTCTGCGCCGCGCTGTTTTCACTTTGACTGAAGCCATCAACAAGGCTACGATTAAAATCTAAATCGCCCTCTTCATTGTTATTATATTCCGGTAAGCTCCCGTCCTGCCGCGATTCTCCGCCCCGAGCTTCAGCTTCAGGTTCCGTATGCGCCGAGTTCACGGCGTCCCCCGCGCCCTCATCCTGTATATGAGCGGCGTTATTCTCTTCGCCGTGAGGATCATGCAAATACCATTTGTTATCCATTGCCTTAACTCCTTTCTTTCGTTGATTAGATGATATAACATAAGTTTGGCGCTAAAACATTTAAAATCCGCCAATTCTATGGATTAGTTTGTACGAAATATGGCATAGTATTTGACGTTTCGCGCGCGTTGGAGCTATAATGCTTTTGCGCAAAATAACCGTAAGGCGCAAATAACAATAGGATTGAGGAGAGCGTATGTCCGAAAATTGCAATCACAACTGCGATTCCTGCGGCGAGGCATGCCCATCGGCCCATGCAGCAAATTCATTGCTGGAGCCGCAAAACACTTATAGCAATATAAAAAAAGTAATCGGCGTCGTCAGCGGCAAAGGCGGGGTTGGAAAATCGCTCGTTACCGCGCTGCTCGCTCTGGAGGCCGCGCGCCGCGGCAAAATCGCGGCCGTGCTGGATGCGGATATAACCGGCCCGTCCATCCCGCATTTGTTCGGCATCAAAGAAAAGGCGTCCGGCACGGATGCGGGGATTATTCCGGTCTTGAGCGGCAAGGGCGTTAAAATCATGTCCGTAAACCTGCTTTTGGAGGATGAAAGCGCGCCCGTTGTATGGCGCGGCCCCGTAATAGCGGGTACGGTAAAGCAGTTTTGGAGCGGAGTCGCGTGGGGAGATGCGGATTACATGTTCATCGACATGCCGCCTGGAACCGGAGACGTTCCGCTTACGGTGTTCCAAAGCATTCCGATCGAGGGCGTAATTATCGTCGCCTCTCCTCAAAGCCTCGTATCCATGATTGTTGAAAAGGCCGCGCGCATGGCGGATATGATGCGGATCCCCATACTGGGGCTGGTAGAAAATATGAGCTATATTTCGTGCCCGGATTGTGGCAAAGAACTTCATCTCTACGGTAAAAGCGGCGTAGAGCGGCTGGCGGGAGAGCTAGGAGTCCCCCTTCTGTGCCGCTTGCCGCTTGATCCGGATATTCCGCAGGCCTGCGACGCGGGTGAAATTGAGCGAATTGATACTACGCCGGTAATGGCGGCCATGGATAGGATAGCATCGCTATAATACGGCAATCCCAAACTATTGCTGATATACGTTTTTTGCTGGCGCGCCCGAAAACGCGCCAGCCTTTGTTTAAAGCGCATACCTTCTCAAATGCTAACTGAATATCATCTCGGGGCGTCAAAAAGCGGCTGTTCCGCTTTTGAGGGTTTAATGAGGCGCTTCCCCTGCCGGCTTAGCCCTTGCAACGCTGCGCTTATCGCTAACGCGCGCATATGCCGCCGCCGGCGATTAAAGCCTTTAGGAGCCTCTTTACCCAAACAGACTCAAAGTGGTATTCAACCCATCCTAATCGCTTACTTCTCCGGCTTCATCCCCGCCGCCCGGTTCCTTTTCTTTAACGCCTGCTGATTGCGTCAACAAAGCGTCTAAGCCGCCCTCATCCAAAGAGCCGCTCAGTTCCTCGCCGCCGGCGGCGCTGGCCGCCGGGCCAAGCAGGATTACTTCGTGTTTTTGCGCGTCCGCCTCCAGAAGAGCTTCCGCCTCCTGCGCGCTATCGTGTTGTGATTCATCCGTTCCCTCACGCGCAGAATTCTCTTCGTGTTTTGCCAAACCCGCGTTGGGAGCCTGCCCGCCCTTAAAAGCGGGATACGCGAGCAGCGTAATCAGGGCCGGCGCAAACGCGGCGGCCGCCGGGTGCAGCGCATGAATAAGCCCCATATCCGTAATTACCGCTGCCGCAATGCCGGCCGCCGCGCCAAAAACCATAAACCCGTATCCTAGCCCCGCGGAGCCGGGTAACGCCCTCATGCCCGCGCAAAGTATTGGGGGCAGGGCCGCCGAGAGGGCGAATAATCCCAGCCAAGACGGGAAGGCGCCTTCGCCAAAACCCAAAAGCAGGCCGCCCGCGGCAATAAACACCGGGCAAGCCACGTTCCAGCTAAGCTTTCTCGCCATAACGCCTCCGAAAAAAGCGCCGGCGGCAAGCGGAACAACCTTGCCCATCAGGTTAAGGTGCGATAACTGGCCCATCGGCATAAACGCCCGCATCGTAAGGATGTAAGATATGATAGCTATCGATAAAAAACTAAGGAGCGACGACCACACCCCCGTCCGGCGCGGTTCCCACTTATGCGCCTGCACCTTATCGCCAACAGCAGCTCCCGGGCCCGTAATCCAGACGGAAACCATGCATACGAGCAAAAACAGCACCACAAGCGGCGGAGACACGCGTTGCGGAGAAAGCCCCACAGCCGCGCCCGCGCCCGCGCCGATAAGCCCCATGAACAGGAAAAAGCCCATAGAGCCCGTATGACCCGGACGGCTCCTAACTGCGCCTACGACGGCGCACGGCGCGAACAACGCCGCGCCTGCGCCCGCGAGCACGACCCCTACAACCGGCGCGCCAAAGAAAAGCGCGCCCCACGCGGTTAAAAACATACCCAAGAGCATCAGCGGCCTCAAATCGTTCAACCTGTCGGCTAGCGTGCCGAACGCCATGCGCTGGCCGAAGGAAAGGACGGCGAACAGCAGCAGGATTAAGCCGCTTTCACGGCTGTCCGCAGCGGCGGCGGCCAGGGTAAAATACGCAGCGAACATTACCGCTAAATTTGAGATAGCGTACATATACATTCGGAGGCCGGCGTTTTTCATGATACTCCTCCCATAAAAACGAAGTTATAGGTATTATAACACAGTTTGAATGTGAATAGAATTTGACATTATCATTAATTCAACAGCCGGGTATTGACCGCGCGCGGAAAGGAACATATAGTCGTATTATGAAAAATCTCGGATAGAAAGGAGTTATCCATGCCTTATATCATGCTTAACGAAGTCAAAAAGCAGTACAGGATGGGCGAGGTGACTATAAGCGCGCTGTCCGGCGTCAGCTTTAGTATCGAAAAAGGCGAGCTTTGCGTCGTGGTCGGGCCGTCGGGCGCCGGCAAAACGACGCTACTCAACATTCTGGGCGGCATGGATAGCTGCTCCTCCGGTGGAATCGTCGTGGACGGCGAGCATATTGAAAGCTATGACCGCAAACGCCTCACCGGTTACAGGCGCGATACCGTGGGCTTTGTATTCCAGTTCTATAATCTGGTGCAAAACCTTACAGCGCTGGAAAACGTTGAACTCGCGTCGCAGATCTGCCGCGCTCCCCTGCCCGCCGCCTCTGTGCTCGAGCAGGTCGGCCTAAGGGACAGGATCGGCAATTTCCCCGCGCAGCTTTCCGGCGGAGAGCAGCAGCGCGTGGCAATAGCGCGCGCGCTGGCAAAGAACCCCAAGCTTCTGCTCTGCGACGAACCGACGGGGGCGCTTGACTACCAAACCGGCAAGCAGGTTTTAAAGCTGCTTCAGGATTCGTGCCGGAACAGCTCCATGACCGTCATCATCATCACGCACAACTCCGCAATCGCGCCGATGGCGGACAGGGTGATACGTATGCGAAACGGCGCGGTAGCGGATATGAAAGTGAACCCGGCTCCCATTCCCGTTGAGCGGATTGAATGGTAACCCGGCTCGCGAACGGGGAAATAAAACATGAAGCAGCTCAATCATAATCTGGCCAGGGAGATCAAACGCAACCTCGCCCGGTTTTTATCCATCTTCGCCATTTCCGCGCTGGGCGTATCGTTCTTTGCCGGGATCCGGGCGGCCAGCCCGGATATGAAAGAGGCCGGGGACCGGTATTTCAACGCGTACTCGCTTGCGGACATTACGGTGATGAGCACTTCCGGCCTGACCGACGAGGATATCGAGGCCCTCAGGTCCTTGCCCGGCGTGGAGGCGGTAATGCCTGTCGTCGGCGCCGACGCTTCCATGGACGCAGGCGGCGAGGCGGAATTAAACGTGCATTTAATATCCATGCCCATCAAGCCGTCTCTTCCGCTTGGAGTAGGCGCGCAAATGCTGCCTACCTATAGCATTGACGGGGAGCCGGAGCGTTTTTTGAACATGCCTGAGGTAATTTCGGGCCGCCTGCCGCTTGACGATTATGAAGTCGCGCTGGATTCCCTCGTCGCCGATAAGGGCGTACAAATCGGGGACTGGATGGTTTTTGCCGGCGCGGGCGGCGAGGTGAGGCTGCGCGTGGTCGGCTTTATCGACAGCGTAAAATACGTTTCGCGCCTTGAGCGCGGCAACAGCACGGTCGGCAACGGATTGTCGGATGCGTTCGCCTACGCCTCCGGTAACGCCATAATCAAGCTCGGGAGCAAGCTCCCCATGATGGGCATGCTGAACAAGCGCTATACGCAGGCTGAAATACTTGTTGAGGGTGCAAGGGACGTTTCCTCCTTTTCAGAGAAATACGACGGCTTGGTGGATGCGGCTATTGAACGTATCGAAGAATACGGCCTTAGCGCTTCCGGGACATGGTACGTTTATGATCGTACCGGAAACGCGGGATATTCGGATTATAGCGAAAACACCGACCGCATCGCGGCTATTGGGGATGTTTTCCCGCTCATTTTCTTTGTAGTGGCCGCGCTTGTAACGCTTACCACCATGACCCGCATGGTTGAGGAAAAAAGAACGGAGATGGGCGCGCTCAAGGCGCTCGGTTTCAGCGGCGGCGTTATCTGTTTCCAATATGTCGCCTACGCCGCGCTAGCTTCCGTGACCGGCGGCATAATCGGGTGCGTGTTCGGTTTTAAGCTATTCCCAACGGTTATCGGCAGCGCCTACAATATATTGTACAGAATCCCCGGGTTTAAGGCCCCGTTCCGGTGGGATATCGCTGTCGCATCCATTATCGCTATTGTGGCCTGCACGGTACTCGCCACGCTTGCCGCCTCGCTGTCCACATTGCGCGAAAAACCCGCGGCGCTCCTGCGCCCAAAAGCGCCCAAGGCCGGCAAGCGCATTATTCTGGAGCGCGTTACGTGGCTTTGGAAGCGCCTTAGCTTTACCGCCAAGGTAACGGTACGCAACCTGATACGTTATAGGAAGCGGTTCTGGATGAGCGTTATCGGCATAGCCGGCAGCTGCTCGCTGCTGGTAACGGGCTTCGGCTTGAAGGATTCGATCTTCGGTATCGCCCCGGCCCAATTCGGGGAGATCTGGAATATGGACGTGCAGGGGTACGCGTACGACGCAATGCCCATGGAGGAGCTTAAGGGGATTGTGGAAACTCAGGCCCCATTGTTCGATTCCGTGCTGTACTGCTACGATAAGCCCATGACCGCCGCCGTTGGAGAAACAAACGTGAGCGACGTTCATTTGCTCGGCGTGGAAAGCTACGAGGCGATGAGCGGCAAAATCGAACTCATCGACGGCGGCGATCCGGTGCCGCTGACGGGTGAAGGGGTTGTGATAACGAGAAAGCTGGCCGAAATCCTCTCGCTCGGCGCCGGTTCGGAATTAACGCTTGTATCCGGCGGCGTTGAGTATCCTGTAATGGTTACGGGCGTGGCGGATAATTACGTACGGCATTATGTGTATATGACGCCGGATTACTATGAGCGTACGTTCGGTATGGCTATGCGCTACAACGGCTTCATGGCCTGCGCCCCCGGCGGTATTACGGACGAGCAGCTCGACGAGGCCGCACAGCGGCTGCTTTCAGATAAGCGCATGTATCACATCGCCTCCCTCAGCGGGATTTATGAGGATGTCGAAAACTCTTTGAGCGTTCTCGATTACGTGGTACTCGTGCTCATAGCGGGCTCGGCTATGCTTACCTTTGTAGTAATGCTCAACCTGACCAACATCAACATTACGGAGCGCAGACGCGAGCTGGCTACCCTTCGGGTGCTGGGCTTTTACGATAAGGAGACGTACGATTACGTGTTCCGGGAGAATATTGCCCTCGCGGTTATCGGGGCGGCGGCGGGCATGGTATTCGGCCGCTTTATGCATTCGTTCGTCATTAAAACATGCGAGGTTGATCTTGTAATGTTTATCCGGTCGGCCGAACCAATCAGCTTCGTTTACGCGTTTGCGCTTACGGTGGTGTTCTGCCTGATGGTCAACGCGGTTATGCGAAGGAAGATACGCGCCGTGGATATGGTTGAATCTCTCAAAAGCGCGGAATAGCGCAAGATTTTTGCGCGCGGCTAACGTCCGCGCGCTTGCCCGAATAAAGAACAGGAGTGAAAAAATGAAGATTAACGTACGATTGATTTGCCTGGCTATCGCGCTTATTATGCTTGCGGGCGTGCTGGCGGCGGTGATTTTTTCTATCGGCTCGCTCGCGGAGGGTGAAGGGTATCTGCGCCGCGAGGAAACCGTGTATGTCGAGCTAAATGAATACGGCTCTCCCAATTCAATGGTATCGAGCGTATATCTCTCGAACGGCGCGAAGCTCAGCCGCGTGACGGATCATACCTCCCTCACCGAAATACGAAACGTATTGGGAAGCTCGGCGCCCGAGATAAACGGGGAAGCCGTTACCTTTCAAGCCGACGGGGAGGACGTATGCTACCAGGGCGTTACGGATAAGGAGCTTCCGTTCTCGATTGAGATTACATACAAGCTCAACGGTAAGCCCGTTACCGCCTCCGAGCTTACCGGCGCGAGCGGGCGCGTTACGATCGGCATAAAAACGGGCAACCGCCTCAAAAGCGATGTGGAGGTAGACGGCGAAACGGTCGGCCTTTATACTCCCTTCACGATCGTATGCTTCGCTACCCTGAGCGAGGGGTTCTCCAATATCAGCTGCGAAAACGCCAAGCAGATGCAGCAGGCGGGCGAGGCGTCCGTTGTAGGCCTTATGTTCCCGGGTCTTGGCGAAAACCTGGGCGTTACGAAGCCGAGCCTTTTCAACGAGGAGATGACGATTGAGGCGGATGTGGACGGTTTTGAGATGAACGGCCTGATGTTCATAGCGTTAAACGGGATATTTGATGAGGAAGACGTGGGTAGCCTGGACAAGATACAGGAGCTTGCCCAAGGCGTGGAGCAGATGCGGGATGCGTCGAACAGCTTGATATACGGTGCTGGAACGCTTGAAAACGGCGCGCGGGAATACGCGGACGGGCTTGAAAAGTATATGGGCGGGCTTTCCGCCCTTGAAAAGGGCCTTAAGCAAAGCGCCGGGGGCGCGGCCGGTATAGCGGACGGTGTGGGCGAGGCGGCAGACGGGGCCGCAGCACTCGCTGAAGGGGCCGGTCGGCTGCGCGACGGTATCGGAGTTTTCAAGCAGTATACGGATGAAGTCGCCCCATACCTTGAGCCTGTAAGCGAGGAAGAGGCTTTACGCGCCGCCGAGCGCGTTGCGGATTCCGTGGAGCGCGCGCTCGGCGTAACGCTCACCCCGGAACAGCGCGAAAAGGTCGTAAAGTCGGCCGCGGAGTATATTTTAGAGATGAACGCAGCGATTGCGGACAGCCCGCTTGCGGAGCTTGCCGGCGGCGTGAATGAGCTGTACGATGGCGCGGGCGAGCTTTATTCCGGGATAGACGGCCTTCAAGACGGGCTGACGGAGCTTGAGGGCGGGGCGCGCGGCTTAAGCGGCGGGCTTGAGGGGCTTGCGAACGGCTACGATGCGCTTACGGATTCAGGGGAAGAATTGCAGGCGGGCATTGATGAGCTTTACAGCGCGATCGGCGCGCTTCGCAAGGGTCTTAAAAGGCTTGGAAGGGACGGTGTAACGCCTTTAGCTCAGATTGCGGCGGAGTTAAACGTTTCCCTCTCGCGCAAGGATGCGCTTATGGCGCTTTCTAAGGACTACCGCGCCTTTACGGGCAATGATGAGAGCGTAAACTCCGCCGTGCAGTTTGTGCTAAACACGCCGGACATATTCGTTCCAAAACCCCTTGACAAGGATGCTCCGTCCGCGCCGGGAACGACCGCGCCGACTGGCGCGCCGGAGCGGGAGCCCGCGGAGGAAGGCTTTTTCAACTCCATCGCGCGCTGGTTCAGCTCCATCGGCGAAACCATACGCCGCTGGTTCCAGTAGCGCGGGTAGGAGGCTTAACCCGCCGCGTATGCAGGCTGTGTAGAATGCGGCTGCGCCGGCGGCTCGGACAAGCGGGCGGGATTCGCGCCGCAAGGCTTTCCGCCCGCGAGCGAAACCCTTACCGCGCCTCTTAAATGCGTCACGATAGTTCAAGGCGCATTTGAAAAGTCCACAACGCGCCGTCTCAAGGCTAAAACGGCGCGTTGGTTTGTTTATAAAAAACAGTTATTCGCCCCCGGCCAGCTTAGCTGAAAAGTTCAGCGCATACCCGTCGGCGGAAATAATCAGCGTTCCATCCCGCCTCCCGTCACCATACTCTTTAATGCCGGAGACGGCCAGCCCCTTTACGCCATTGGCAAATACAACGTCATAAATCGTCGTATGTTCTTCCCCGTTAACTTTATTGCCGTATGTCCCATTAAAGCTTTCCCCGCTCGTAAGATTCCGTATCGTAAAGCCCGTTTTATCAAAACTGCATGTCATCTCCAAATGCTCGGCGTTCGGATAGGTATTGAGCAGTGTTGCGGAGCCAACTGCGCGCGTGCCTCCATCCCCGTCGCTTTGAATCATCGTCATTTTCCATTGCATCTCCTCAATGGGCAGCGAAGCGCTCATGCCGCAGCCGGCAAGCGTAACGCATATCATAATCGATATGACAAACGCCATCGTTTTTTTCATGGCTCGATCCCCTTTCTTATTCGGATTATAAAAGTACGGTAATTATAGCATGGCAGGCGCTTAAACTCCATTGTTTTTACCCCGCCCATTCACCTTAATTAATGCATACCGTTAAGATGGATATAGCCGGATTAAAAGCCAGGAGCGCGCTATTGTTAACACGCTCCGCTAAATCATGGTCTGTGTCTGTATATTCCCCAATCCGGCTGAGAGCCGGGGCCTTTGGTTACTTCTCACGCTTACGAAAATTCAGCGAACACCTTTTTAAATATTTCCACCGCCCTGTCCATCTGCTCCTTGGTATGCGTGGCCGTATAGCTGGTCCTCAAGAGGCATAGATCGGGCGGCACCGCTGGAGGAAGCACCGGGTTGATATACACGCCCTCCTCAAGCAGCCGTTTGGCGATGCTGAGCGTGCGCACAACGTCGTAGGTGTAGATGGGGATAATCGCCGTGCTGCCGTCCATTATGGGGATGCCCGCTTCCCGTAACCTGCCCCGCACATATCCCGCGATATCGATAAGCGCCTTCACGCGCTCCGGCTCGCTTTTGAGTATGCGCAGCGCCGTCAGCGCGGAGGCCGCGTTCGCGGGCGGAATGGACGCGCTGAAGATAAACGGGCGCGATTTATGGCGCGCGTAATGCACGACGTCTTCCCTTGCGACCATGCACCCGCCTAGGGAAGCGAGGGATTTTGAGAAGGTGGTCATAATCACATCCACCTCGTCCTCCAGATCGTAGTAGGAGGCCGTGCCGCGGCCGCAGTCGCCTATCATGCCTACGCCGTGCGCGTCGTCCACCATCAGGCGGGCGTTGTATTTCTTTTTAAGCCGCACAAGCTCGGGCAGGTTCGCGATATCGCCGGACATGGAGAACACGCCGTCCGTTATAATAAGCTTGGGCGAGTCAATGGGGATGCGCGCGAGCTTCTCCTCAAGCGCTTCCATATTATTATGCTCATACTTTAGTACCTGCTTTGCAAAGCACAGCCGGCACGCGTCCACGATGCTGGCGTGGTTTTCATTATCGTTTAGAATATAGGTATGGCGCGTGGACAGCGCGGATATAATCCCCAAATTGGTCTGAAACCCCGTTGAAAAGGTCATCGCCGCATCCTTATGGAAAAAATCCGCCAGCTCCTTCTCCAGCTCCTGGTGAAGCACCAGCGTTCCGTTGAGGAACCGAGAGCCTGAACATCCGGTCCCGTATTTATCCAGCGCCTCGTGCGCCGCTTGTATTGTGCGCGGGTCGCTGGTAAGGCCAAGATAATTGTTGGATCCGAGCATGATAATGCGCCTCGAATCCATCACAACCTCCGTATCCTGCGCCGTCTCCAGCGCATGGAAATAAGGGTATAGGCCCAGCTCCATCATTTCCTTCGCCTGCGTAAACGCCTGGTAAGAATCGAATAAGTCCAATGGCAAGCTCCTTTTCCTCAAAAGAGGCATAAAATATAGCTCATTATACTACATATTATTTAAAAAAACAAAGAAATCGCGTCCTTAATGCGTTGTAAGCGTGAACGGATACGTGATTGCGCATACGGCGCGTCAAAGAGGCTGAGCGCGCAGGGCAGAGTATAGATTGTAAGCCGTAATGTAACAAGAATAAGCCTCACAAACTTGAGCAAGACGAGGATATGATGATTTATTTTCAAATTGTATTTGATGCAATTAGACTTTATCTTATAGACGAGATGCAGATCACACTTTATATAGACGCGGCGTCTGAATATTTCTATAAAATACATGATTGGATTTCAGAAGTATATGAACTAAACCGACCGCTAAAATCAAAGACCTACCAGATAAATCGCGGGATAAAACAATTATACGAATTTGCCTCAAACGCCAGAGGAGAAAAACGCTGATTCAATACGGCGTAAGTATTGGGAATTAAGAATGCGCTTATGATAATTTGTTCATTGCATTCTTTTTGTCTCTTTCAGTTTCAATTCATCGCATTATATCGCCGCCGGGCAACGACGCAATATGCCGACACAGGCATTAAAGGCGTAACCACATTTTTTAACGCGGCCCGTCGCGCCGAATTTCATCCGGCGCGCATGCTGCGCCTGGCGCCCTATGAAGCTATACTCAAAAAACCGCTCCGCCGTCGACGGACAGCACCGCCCCGGTAATATAGCCGGCGCGTTCTGACGCGAGAAAAACAAACGCCTCCGCTACGTCCTCTGCCGTGCCAATGCGGCCGAGCGGTATAGCTCCCCTTAATCGCTCCACCACCACTTCGGGGAGCCCCCTGACCATATCCGTATCGATAACGCCCGGAGCTACCGCGTTGACCCGAACGCCGTACTTCCCAAGCTCGCGCGCGAGGGATTTAGTCAGGCCGTTAACCGCGGATTTGGACGCGGGATACGCGCACCCGCTTTCCTGCCCGTAAAGGCTTACAATAGAGCTGGTATTTAAAATAACTCCGCCGTTCCGCGCCGCCATCACTTCGGCGGCAGCCTTGCAGCCGTTGAATACCGCGACGATGTTGAGGTTTATCACCCTGTCAAAGGTTTTAGGATCAATCGCATCAAGCGGTTCGCCAAGCGAAATGCCCGCGTTGTTTATTATAACGTCAAGCCCGCCCCATCTTTTAACCGTTTCTTCTACCGTTTGCCTGACCTCGCTTAAATTTACGATATCCGGCCAAAATCCCGCTATGCGTCCTTTTTCCGCGCTCAGCCTGTTTAGCGCCTCCTCAACTGTTTCCCTTCGGGAGCCAAGCAGCGCAACGTTCGCCCCTTCCCTTAAAAATGCCCGCGCCGCCGCAAACCCGATTCCCCTTGTACCCCCTGTTATGATTGCCGTTTTTCCATTAAGCAGCATTTGACTTACCTCCGTTTGCGGTTAGTATGCGCGGATATTATCCAAAGCATCAGCCAATAACATGAAACGTCAACGCATATTATTGAGAGTCAATAAATATATATTGATTATCAATAACAAGCATGCTATAATACCCTTTGATCGGAGGTGTAAACCCTATGCGATTGAATACGATTCCCGCATTAATCACCAAATTCTTGCTATATTTGCTTCTGGCCGTAACCGTTACAGCCATTGTTGCCATGCCCTTTTGCTTGGAGAAATGGATAGCCCAATGGGACGAATTTAACGGCGCGGCTGGCTATACCGCGTTTTTATTCGCCTTCCTCGCGCTGACCGGCGCGTGCGCGGCCTGGATAATCATTGAACTGATAGGCGTTATGCGCACTTTGTCAAGCGAGCCGTTTATTTTGCGCAACGCACGGGCGCTAAGGCGAATGGGCATTGCCGGCGAAGCCGCCGCGCTGCTGTTTCTCATCAAATGCTTTGTGTTTATTACGCCCATGACGGTTGTGTGCTGCGGCGCGCTGATACTTGCCGGCCTTTTCGCGCTGGTGCTGTCCGGCGTGTTTGCGCAGGCGGTCCGATATAAGCAGGAAAACGACCTGACCATATGAGGTGAAAAATGATACGCGTTAATCTCGATGTTATGATGGCCAGGCGCAAAATCTCGTCCGGCGAGCTTGCGCGGTTGCTGGGCCTGACGCAGGCGAACCTATCGATATTGAAAACCAATAAGGGAAAGGCTATCCGCTTTACCACGCTCGACGCGATCTGCCGGGTTATGGAGTGCCAGCCCGGCGATATACTTGAGTATGTCCCCGATGAGAAAGGAGAAAATAATGGAGAACCTTAACGGCTACTACGAGGGCGGACAGCTTAAAAAGCCTGCGTATAATAACGCGCACCGGCGGATGCTTTTGGGCGCGCTGGCGATTGCCGTGATGGCGGTTTATCTGCTGTACGGCGGGTATTCCCCCCAATGGCCGGTAATCGGAGCGGTATACGCGGCGTTCTGGTGCGTATACGCAATCGTCTGCTATCTTACGATTTGGGATAAGCTCAGGCGGAACTGGGAGGCGTGGCTGATTATCGGCATAGCCGCCGTTTTGCTTATACGTTACCAAATTTACGCATCCGAGCCGCTTTTAATATTGAACCTGTTCATCGTTCCCCTTGTGCTGATGCTTCATGCGGTGGCGGGGGCCGCGCCAGTGGAATCCGGGAGGGAAGGCGGCTATGTAATATATTACCTCATGGGCTGGTTTGTTTATCCATTCAAAAACATACCTAGGTTCTTCGGAGCATTCGGCAGCCTTTTCAAAGCGGAAGGCGAGCGGGGCAAGCGCGGCCGCCGCGCATTGGCCGGAATTGCGATAGCCGTGCCGCTTCTAGCGGTCGTCCTTGTCCTATTGGCAAGCGCGGACGCGGTTATCGGGTTATATATGAATAGCTTATTTGAAAGGCTTTCCCTGCTTGCCATCCTCAGATATGCCGTAACCGCGCTAATAGCGGCCATGCTTTTCTATTCGTTTTTTTTCAGCCTGCGCGAATTGCCGCCCAAGCCTAACAAGGCCGCACGGGAACCCGCGCGCTTTGATCCCGTGCCGCTCGGCGTCGCCATCGGTATTTTATTGGCGGTTTATGCGCTTTTCACCGTTTTGCAGTTCACTTATTTAACCGGGTGGGCCGGACTTCCAGAGGGGCTGACCTATTCTCAGTACGCCGTATCGGGGTTCAGCGAGCTTTGCGCTGTGGCGGCAATCAATTTCACGCTGTTCGCGGCCGCGCTGTCGCGGGCCAAAAGCGCGCCCTGGCTCAAAGGGCTGCTTATCGGCCTGACGGCGGCAACCGGGGTTATCATCTATTCCGGCATATACAGGCTGTGCATGTATATCAGCGCGTATGGACTCACGTTCAGCCGCCTTGTGTCTATGTGGCTGATGATATTCATGGCAGCCGCGCTCGTATTATGCGCCGTCAGGCTGTTTTTTCCCAAGCTTAAGCTCGTGCGGCTGCTTGCTGCAATGTTCCTCATTTGGTACGCCGCGCTCAATCTTGTCAATGTGGACGCCGTAATCGCCCAAAGCGTTATTGAGCGAGCTATAGAAACGGGCGGCTTATCCGAGCAAGATACGTATTATATTGAGGGCCTTTCCCCCGATGCGGACGGGGTACGCGCCCGCTACGCCGAGCTGTTGAACGATCGCAAACCCTGACAGCTGCCGCTATTAACTGTTCACAAAGTTGCCTTACAGCCAAACGCCCCTAAACCATTAAGCCTGCGGACTCCGCTTTACCCGGGCTTCAAGGTGTTTCTTATGCCCGTGCCCATCTGAGCGCGGGCTGTGTTATAAGCGGAGCCTGAGCCGTTTTATCCTAACAATAAGCCTTACCGCTTTTATATTGCGCGTGTTTTATTTGCTGATACTTGTGTTGGTTAAGGCGCAATGTAAGGCCGTCGTATTTATGCCCCCTGACCGTTCTTAAGTGCGGCTTTCTTTTGAATTCCTCAAAGCCAAGCTTTTCCGCCAACCCGATCATGCGCGTATTCCCCGACCATGTTTGCGTGTATATATCGGTTTCCCCTATGCTGTAAAGATAATCAATAAACAAAAAAAGCGCGCTGTAAGCATAACCCTTGCCGCGCGCGCTGAGCGCGGGAATATCGATACCAATCGCGCACATATCGCCTTGGGGTGAAAAATTGCATTCGCCGTCTATTCTGTAAGAACCGCACCATCCGATGTATTCGTTCGTATCCTTCACACAAATTTGGAACCCGCTCCGCTTCTCATCGTCGGCCATCGACGCGAACTTATTCACCCATTCGTGCATATTTTGGATATATTCATTTAGTTCCGTATGCTTTTGCTCATCCGACACGTTTTCATATTCCCACGGGGCGTCCCAAAGCTGCCATTCCGTCTCGATCGTTTCCCAATAAACGCGTTTTTCTATATCACTTTGTATAAAATCACGCAAAATAACCCTGTCGTTGCTCAGCCGCATTATACTCACTCCTTTATTAGGCGTACCTTTTACATATTATTGAATTTTAACATAAAAACTATTATTATTCACCTGCTCAATCCAGAACGCGCGCCATAACGCGGGGGACGCTTGTGCAATGCATAAACCTTATTCTTTTATATCTCATGTACTTGATGTGGCTTCTTTATATATGCGGGACGGCGCTGGATTGCTTTGTCGCTTATTGAGGTATTTTGCAAGAATACCGTCCCGCACTTCGCCAACCCATACCTACTTTTCCGGCTAATACGATTGTCTGTTTTGCCAGATATGGGATATGGCTCTATCGCAATATTCATTTTTAACAGTCATTCCATTTTTTAGAGCAAACTCATGACATTCCAGAAGCTGTCCCTCTATAGATTCCCCACGCTGATTGTGGCTCGAATATAGAGCATAGATTACCGCTTTGGTAATATCACCTCCTACGCTCTTTTTCTTTTGGTAATTCAATGAGAATAACCTTATCACACTGCAGGAGTTTCCGTATCCCCTATAATTCCTCTCTGTTTCCTTGGTTTTCAAAGTTATATACCATACTCATAAATTGGTGTTTGGCTCTACGAGACAAGCCGCGATAGACCTTGAGTATGTCTTGTTCGTCCTCGTTCTGTGGTTCAGCCAACGGAGCGAGGTCTTCTTTGTCTGCGAAGAAATCCATAATGGAACAGTTCAACTCTTTGGCAAACGCAAGCATTTCACGTTCCTTTGGGAGAGAGCCTTTGTTGATGGCGGTTGCGAATGAGGATGACCCCTTGATCTTCCGCACCAAGGCGGTTAGATTTGTCCCTCTCTCAAGGCAAATTCGATTAATGTTCTCGGCAAAAGTCATGTCAATTCTTCCTTTGTAATTTCTAATTCGTATATTTTAAATTTATCTATTGACGCTTCGCATTATCCTAATTATACTAAGGACAAGAAGTTCGGGTTTGCGTATTGTCAATTAGAAAGCGACCCCTCAGAATTGGCAGTTCCGAGGATGTTACCCCTAATAAGAATAATAACAACAATTCGTCATTTTGTCAAGTAGATTCCGACTCTGAGAATCAAGAAAGTAGGAAAGACCTAAGAATCAGAGCCAAGCGCGAATGAAGAATCTCGACATCAAACAGGTGGATATGATTCTTGAACTGCAAAAGCGAGGTAGTGTGGTTCAGCCGCCCGAACTGTCGCAGATTCTTCAAGGTGTCTACACCTACCCCAAGGCAAAAAAAGTGCTCGATGAATGTGAAAAGATTCTCAGTGAAGCGGACGGTAAACAGTTTAAGGGAACCGTTAAAAGATGAGGTTGAGCGGTCGATGATGCGCGTCGTGAACAGGATGCTAAAGAATAAAGAATTAGGAGGAAAATGAGATGGAAAATATACTGAACTGGATAAAGGGCTCGGCTGCGACAATAGGCGACATAGCGGCGTATATTTGGGGCGGATGGGATTCGTTAATTATTGTGCTTGTGGCGATGGTAGGCATCGACTACATCACGGAGGTAATTAACGCCGGACTTCAACATGGGCTGTCAAGCCAAGTGGGCTTAAAGGGCTTGCTGAAAAAAATCGTTATCTTTATGATTGTAGCGGTCGGGACTTTGATAGACCGCATTATCCCGGCAACAAATGCGGCGGTACGCATGGCGGTATGCATGTACTATATTGCGAACGAGGGGCTGAGCATTTTGAAAAATGCGGCGGAGATGGGCTTACCACTGCCCAGCGCGCTTAAAAGGGTGCTCGGGCAGATAAGGCGTGAGGATGAAAGCGCAGCGGCTGATGCTGAGTAAAACTCCGCCTTATATGCGTGTATATAGAGAAAATTAGAGGAAGCAATCTCTTACATTACTTCCTCTATTCGCATAACAAATCCAAAACAATGTTTTACGAAAAACAAAGTGTTCGGGTTTGCATCTTTTGGCTAAGTAACTATCTTTTGATAAAATGCACACCCCTGAACCATCAAGGGGTATGCACTCATTATAATCGTTAAAAGATTGTGGGACAATCGTTAAATGTTTGTATTCGTCTTTTGCGCCTCCGGTACTTATACGCAGACAACTAAAACCGCTCGACAAATTCTTTAGGTTAGAATCGATGATGGGGTAAACGAAAAAGCAGTTTTGCATTCCAGTGAACTGCATCTTCGTTTACACCACCATCGATTTGGCCTAATTGAACAAAGTCAGCGTCCGGGTAGCCAATACTTATGGATTTTCAATCTTTTGCTCTTACCACTGATTATACAAGTTTTTTCCAGCAGAAGCTATCAAAATCAAGTGATTTCAGATAAATGGGTATAGCAACAAAACCTCAAGCCTTGAGGTTCTGGAAAATATATAAGGATGAACATTTTAACATCTTTGCGGTATCTGAAGCTGCGGTTTCCCAAGATGGCCACCGCAGACTTTACACACACAGACTTTTATTCCATAAAGCTGCTCCAGTATTTCAGGCATTTCCTTATCACGCAGCTCTGACAGATATTTTTTACAGCCAAGCAGATTCCGACATAAAGTCAGTTTCTTATTTTTGCTGCGGGAGCAAAGAAGTCCATAATGCCGAATCCTCACAAAGCGCTTTGGTGGTACATGCATCAGGAAACGCCGGATAAATTCAACCCCTGAAAGTGCCAGTTCCTTCCATCGTCCCTTGTTCCGGTAATCTTTCACGGAAAAAGTAACTGTTTCATCATCCATAGAAATAATACGGTGGTTGCTGATGGCAATCCTATGGGTGTATTTCCCCAGGTAATCAATCACAGATTGTGCCCCGTTAAAAGTTTTTTTACAATGCGGAATCCATTCTGTATCACAACAGGCATCAAGCAGCTCCTTGAAAGTATAATGATTACGGTATTTTTCAGCAGTCCCATAAAAGCTAAGCTTCCCAGATTCCCATAGACGTTTCAATTCGTCCATGTATTTCCCGCGGAATACTCTGGAGATAGCCTTAACAGGCAGAAAAAATTCAGTGCCATTATCTTTCCATTTGTTTTTAGGGGTCAGTCCCCCGCCAAGCAGTACCGCATGGATATGCGGATGGTAATTCATTTCCAAACCCCATGTATGGAGAATGCAGATATATCCAACAGTTGCTCCAAGATGCCTTGGATCGGCAGTCAGTTCACTGATGGTCGCAGAAGCGGCATGATACAGGGTGTCATACAAAATCTTCTGATTGCTGTAAATGACGGGATTGAGGATATCAGGTACTGTAAATACCAGATGAAAGTAAGGGGCATCCAGGACATCTTCCCTGCGGGCATCCATCCACATTTCTTTTGGAACAGCCTGACACATGGGACAACAACGGTTCCGGCAGGAATTATAATGAATCTGGGTTGCGCCACAGTCCTCACATACACTGACATTCGCTCCATAAGCACCTGTTTTACAATTCATGATATTCCGGGCGGTTTTAGCCTGCTCCGGAGAAGGGGTATATCTGTCAAGGTATGCAGGATAAAACTGGAGGAAGATGTCTTGTACAGTAACAGCAAGCTGTTCATTCATGGGAAACACCTTCTTCCCGGTCAAACGGACTTTGTATCCCCATCAGGGATTTGTTGCTGACATGAAGATAAACCTCTGTGGATTTCGGATCGCGATGTCCAAGCAACGCCTGGATAAGCTGTCGTTGTACCCCCTGTTCCATGGGTAGCGAAACTGTGCCTCAGACTGTGCGGTGTTGCTTTTACAGGAAGTTCGGCATCGCAGACAGCGCGGCGCATCACCTGCTCCAGTGTGCTAACTGTCAGATAACTGCCAGTGAATTTATTAGGAAACAGGATTCCACGGGGCCTGCCTTTTGCAAACCAGTATTGTGTAAGGATATCCAGACACCGTCTGGAAAGGATCGTATATCTGTCCATCCGGTTCTTTGTATCCCGGATATGAATCTGCATATTTGTGCGTGAAATATCATAATAATGCAGATGGATCACTTCGGAAACGCGCATTCCGGAAGAATACATCGCTGCAAACATGGCTTTATATTTTATATCATCAACAGAGTCCAACAGACGACCGATTTCATCGGCAGTCAGAACAGTTGGAAGCTTGTGTTCCAGAATCATTCGTGGAACAGTAACGTCGTCCCAAAGGATGTGCAGGACATTTCGATAGAAAAAGCGGATGGCGGAATTATAAAGATTCAGAGTGGTGGCTTTGAGTCCCTCATCCTTTTTGGCAAGAAGAAAAGCCCTGACATCCTGACAGGTAAGTTCCTCGGGATTCTTATTCAGATAGTTCAGGAAATAAGAAACATAGTTTTTATAGCAGGTGATGGAACGTTCTTTGAGGTTGCGGATTTTTCCAGCTTCCTCAAGCTGTTCTAAATAGTTTTCGTACATAATAAAATCCTCCATGTAAAGTCAGTAGTTATCGGGCAACACTGCTATACATGGAGGGGCATGTGAGTCATAAAACCGCTTGCTAATCAAGCGAAAGGGTGATATTCTTTTCATAGGCAGTGGAAAGGTCGATCCTGTTTGATTGTTTTGTGGTGGTGACTTAACAATACTACTATTAGGACTTGCTTTCCACTGTTTTTTGTTATAGGGAATAAAATCGCTGTGCCACAGCCTGGGCAGGCCATCGCGCAGCGATTTTGTTCAACTGGAATTTGTTGAGCTAATGCAATAAATTCTATTTATCATGCAAACTCAGCTATCACTATCTCGTTTCCATCAATATCGTTTAAGCGAAGCTCGTAAGTTCCCCAATCATATCGAACAGGGTCAGCCAGTGAAAGCCCTTTTTCCTTTAACCATTCCACTGTTAAATCCAGATTATCTGTTTGAAATACAAAGGATTGATATCCAGTCGGCTGTGCATCAAATACTTTACAATCCCATATACAAATGGTGGGAGCATTTGCAATAAAGCCAAAATAAACCCCATTTGAGTCGTCAACATCTGTTTTAATAAAAGGTATTTCTAATATGTTCCTATAAAACGCTATAAGTTCTTTCGCTTGCTTGGAAAAAATATTTGTGCAGCAGTATCCTGTTATCATTTTCTCATCTCCTGATAATCATTTTTTTCTAATCACAAAGTATAAATAATGGTCTCTTTTTCAAAACGAAAAACATAACGCCGCTGATGACAGCAATAACTGCTATGACAATTACTATCAAATAAATATCCGGCATTTTATTACCTCCCGAAAATGCTACTTCGACTTCCTCTGTGGCTCTTGACGAACCGTGGCGACTGAACGAATATACCGCCACTGCCACGGTACGGGTCTATAAAGACGCCGTCTTTGATACAATGCCTATGTGTGAACCTTGCACCCTTTCGGCGGCGCACAAGAGCAGAAAGCCCTTGATACAAGGCTTTTTTCGGCGTGGGCATTGCCCACGAATAATCAAATTCTTCTCGTCTTAGTGCCGTCTGCACCACGGCTCACCTCCAATCGTGTGGTCTGCTTCTGATGCTTGCACCCTTTTGATTTTCACACCCAAGGAAACGTCAAAAGGTTTCAAAATGGGATTTGTTTCCATATCGTTCCTCATATAGCGATTCGGGTTTTGCCGCCGCACTCACTGCAATATCCATCGTGAAGTGAGAACGCTCCACCGCAATCGCCGCACGTCCATTTCAATCGGTCTTGCTCCAAGAACACGGCTATGCCTTTCCCTTTTGCTTCGTTGCTATTTTCAATTAGGCTTGTATTGTATCGATTGTTGTAGCTCTTTTCCAAGTGGTTTGCCTAAGTCGCTGTTCAAACAGCCCTCACAGGCTTTTGCGGATTTTCTTACCCCAACGTGCTTATAGCAAACGGCGCAGTTCATTCCGCATGGTGCAAGCATTAAGTCGTTTATTCTATCCGGCATCTTCATTATGCTTATGTTTTCTCCTTCCAATCCCACCAGTTCTGCTTATCCGGCGGTAATGCGCCATCGTTGTCGGCGTAGCACACCGCCAAGCGATAGCAGTACAAAGCGCAACGGTCGACGTTACAGCCTTGCGTAGCGCAATCTTTCATATAGACCAGTTCAGGGTCTTCTCCTTTAAGTGAAGCTATTGTCGGATATCCGGCATTCCTCAAATGCTCCGCCATATTAGCCCCTATGCCGGGTATTTTAGTGAGTTCGGATTTCATACGCCCTCCATCTCTTTATCAATAAGAGCCAATGCAATCCGTAGAGCGCTCACCCGCCTGTCATTCAGGGTTTTCTGGGATGATTGCAATTTGCCACCATCCTGTATCTTCTCACATTTTCGAAGTGTGGACGCAAGCGAGTTTTTTGCTTCTTCCAGTTCCTGTTTCGTGTATTGGCTCATACGTCGCTCCTCACATACTTTTGGTTGCGGCTGTTCGGCTTATCGGGAATGGTCATCCTCAATTGCCCTGACTCGAGTAGTGGTTTCAATACTTTTTTGCGAAAGTATTCTCTGGTTGCCACGCCGTAGTGCTGTTGCATTTCCTCGCGAGTCCTCGGAACCGAACAAAAATCAAGAAGCGATGTCAGCCGTTCGTCTTGTTCGACTTGCGTACTGACTTGCGTACTTGCGTCTTGCAAGTCAGTACGCAAGTCGTAATTCATATTTTTCAAAATAACGTGAAACTCGGACTGGTTGGACACGAACGTCGGAGCCATCTCATCCGTGTAGCCGTATAGGTTTGCCGTCTCATCCTTTATCTTCTTGAGACCGCTGCCGCGACGCTCCACAAAGTCAAGACGATGGAATATCTCCGCGATAATCGGGTTTCGGCGTGTAGACGGCACTTTGTCGATGTCGCGGTTTTGGATAAGAGTACCATCCGGCATACCTCCCGGCGAGTATATTTCAAGCCTGTCATCGTACATATCCACATGAACTTCACTGCCGATGACGGTATAATCGCGGTGCATCAGGGCGTTTGCGAGGGCTTCGAAAACAGCCCTGTCCGCATAGTCGGGCTTGTTTACCCTGTGATCGGACATCTTTTTCCAACGCACCTTCGAGTTCATTTTAATGAACTCATGCGCACTCATAAGCTGCGAAATCAGGTCGCCCTCGAACTCCTTGTCGTCTACGGCATCGTCCACGCCGCCGCTCTTGTCGAATCCGTCCCAATGGGTACAGAATACGCGTGACTGCAACAGCGGGCATTCATCTGAAAACATCACGCCGGCATACGTCAACTCGCCGTCGGACTTGCATATCCCGAACGACACATAGTCTTTCTCTGTAAGTGTGAGTTTCGCGATTCGCTTGAACGTGGCGTTGAAAAACGTAAAAGTCAAATCCTTCACGCTGTATCCCGACGGCAGAGAGTCGAAGGAAATGTTCCTTCCGCTACGGACGAGTTCGTTCAGCCTTTGCGGCGACGCCGGATTGCTCTCGTTGCCCACACGCACATAGGCTATCGTATTGCCGTCACCCACGTAGTAGTACGGCGTTAGTTCGCCGTGTGGCACGGAGAGAACGCGTACAACCTTGTCCTCTACGTTATGCGCTTCAAGTTTGAACTCGGGTAGCGGGGAGATTCGCTCCTTTATCAACTTGCTGATGTTGTCCGACGTGGCTTTCACGTCGGCAAGACCTATCGCATTGCCGTCATCGTCCACCCCGAAAAAGAACCGCCCGCCCAGACCGTTTGCAAACGCGCTCACGGTCTTGAGCCAGCTCTTGGGTTTCTTTATCTCAAGTTCTGATTTGAACTCGTATTCTGTGGCTTCCGCTATAAGAAGCTCGTTGATAGTTTTCAATACTGCTGCACCTCGCTTGCTTCACTGTTTTCTATATCCTTCAGCGTTTTACCGTCTGCGGTTTTCCACTCAACATTCCCGTTGGTCGGTGCGCCAAGCACGAATGCCGATGCTCCCGACGGGGTTTTGAATAGAATATCCCTTTGCAGGACGTACTCGCTGTCTATATTCTCTTGATTATCCTCCCTGACCGCTTTTGCGTAGTCAGGGCAACTGGGTACAATCTTGTCTCGGATTTTGCTTCCCGATAGAACTACTATACCCTCACTGGTCAATCGGCTATTTGCGTCCGCACCGCTTCGTTTGATGAAGAATAACTGTGCCTCGGCATCATCCTCGCCGTGAGCGGACGGTTTCGGAGCTTGCAGCAGCGGCTCGAAAACCTTATGTCCAAGCGTACCCATCACGATTTTGGAGTAGTCAATGAACTCCTCCAGTTCGCTTTCTTTCTCCTCGGTAATGTTGCCGGGCGACGGGTGGTTGCCATTCTTGACGACATAACGCTTTGCCGCCGTAGCCATATTGGTGAAACGGTTCTCAAGGTAGCTTATCTCCGTGGGTCCGAATGAATTGTTGGACGTGGTGAAGACAACCGCCTCCGTCCAGTAATCTTTCTCGGGATTGCGCTTATGTTCCTGCAAGCGGTAAAGGATCCCCTCACCGTTTTTGCGGACGCCCGCCTGTCCGATATAGACGACACTCTCGCCCGTATCATCTGACGTGCCAAACAGGAAGTAGACACCGCTTTGCGAGAGGTCGTCGCGCCCCTTGCATTTCTCCAGTTCGGTGCGCGGTATTTTATAGGCAACTCCCGTCCAGTTGGCAAGGGTACATTTTATGCGACCGTTCGGGTCACCATCCATCAAGAATAGGTTTATGCTTTTGCCTCTTGTTGACATCTATGCTACCTCCATATTATTCATCATCTTTTGACTGCACACCAATTGGTTCCGCACCCAAGTTTGCAAGGACTTCATTTTTCTCGAACAACGGGCAATCCCTGAAATTCTCTATTACGAACTTGTAAGCGAGACACTGCGGGTTATCGTTAAGCGTAAGGTTTGCCAATGATAATAGTTTTTGCGATTCTTCTAAATCCAAATCAAGCCCAAAACATAGTGCTACGCCAACACGAAGAGTAACCGTTGTCTTTTTCAGTTTTATGCGGCTGAGAGTGGCGTCGTCGAGTCCGGAACGGTCTTTTAGGTGGCTATTCCTCATTCCCTTTGCCGCTTTTATTTGTTCGACCCTCTCCCAGAAGTCTGTAATAGGATTTGTTGCCTTTCGAACTGCCGCATATTTCCCAAAATCCTCTTTAACAACAGAGAGTGCCTTAGCAACATCAAAAGTCTTGTCATTAAGAACGTTGGTTGTATATCTTGGTAGTTTCTTGTAATTGGTTTCTATCCTTTGCAGAAACTGATACTGTGTAACAGTCTTGAGCATTATCTCGCCCGAATGCATGAGTTCATCTGCAGCGAGATTGAATGACGGAGACAATGCATACTCAAAAACCAAAGTGCATTCATCTTGATGGCCGATTGCAAAGTCCGTCAGCTTGAATGTACCTTTATCATCTTGATATACATATTTGGGGTCATTGATAACAAAGGCATTTTCTGCGAAGCGAAATCTGCCGCTCCCAAGAATTTCTCTGAATGCAGCGTTACGACCAAACTCGAAGAATGCGTGTTTGAGTGAAATGTGCCGCGTCAAATGATGGTTGCTTGTCGGTACTGTAAGTGGACTCTCTGCGAAATCAAAAACCGCCGTATTGTCGTTGCCAAAATTATATATTTCAGATGCATCCTCACGATTCAAGAAGCCCAAGTCAATCATTCGGTATTTTGCTGATTGCTTTGATACACAAAAGAACGAAGCCAACTCATCAACTACGGCTGTCAGTATTGCTGTACGCTTTGGTGAGTCCGCATCATAACTATAAGCAACCAGAAGCTCACGTATTTTCTTTTTGGCGGCTTCCTTGGGCATAAGTATGCGTGGTGCTATCGCCCGAGCCTGCTTTTCCATCCGCTCTTCATCGCGCGTGGACGCATCGCTATCGGAAATGCGAACAGGGCAACGGAAAGCTATGTCTGAGTTGACGGTCTGCTTTTTCAATTTATCAAAGTAATACCTGTGTATGTGCCAATGGACGCACTCGTGTGCCATTGTGTTGTTTTCGCGTCCTTCGTGATTTATGGTACAGTCAATAAGAACTGTCCCACGTTCGACAGCAAAAGCAAAACTGTCTTTAGCGCCGGGGTCATATACCTCGACATCACCGTCGGCAAACGCAATCGTACCAAGGACATCACAGTTCTTCGATAGTTGCTGTGTAGTGTATACCGTCAGATTCATGCGCTTTCTTGCTATTTCAAAAATAGGGACAGGCATAGGCGTAATAAGGCACTCCTCAAACCCATAATGCTTGAGGAAGTCTGCAGCTACTTCGTCATATGTGTCCCTGTTTACGTTTTCAGGTACAAGTGTAGTTTTGTTGTATACGTACTCCATCCGCCCATTCTCCTTGGCAGCTTATTTCTCAACGAGAGATAGGGCGGCTCGTGGCAGCCCGTAAGTTGTCGTGTTCCTTTATCAATTGCTCTCTCTCAGAACCCTATATATCTCCTCCGCAAAAATGTTAGTGATTTTATCCCGTAACTCTTCATTACCCAAGAGTAGCGTGTAAAAGTCCACATTGTCGTCGTATCCCTTTACAAGGGCATCGGAAACGCTGTCCTTGTAAGTGAATTTGAAGTCCGAGAAAGGATTATTCTTTGCGCTCGCTTTAAGGCGAGGGTCTTTCAGCAATAGCTCTCTTATCTGGAGAGCTGCTTTTGTTCTTACATCAGGGTCACCCCTGCTTCCGTATACCGTGTTCAGTTCTTCGATTATTACCGAAAGCATTTTGAGTTGCTCCGCTTCGGGTGTGGCTGGCTTCGGAGTATTAATCTTTAGCTCAGGCTTGGATTTAATTTCGGGCTTAGTGATTTCTGCGATTTTCTTCTGTTCGAAATCGCTTACCGTAATTTTATCGGCGATATCAAAATCATTGCCGCCCTTAATATCCAGTTCTTTCACCAAGTACGAAAGGTAATTGTATCGTTTGTGCAAGTCCACATCTTCATAGCACGTTGCCTGAATGAGGAAGCAATACACCTTTAGAAAGCGTCGGATAGTCGTTCTAATAGCGAACTGCTCCTCAGATGGCTTCTTGTAAACCTCGCGGGCGGAGTTGTCAAGTAATGCCCACATACGCTGTTTCTGCTTTGATGTGCGTTTAGGCAAATACAAAAGGTCGTTGAACTCCGCAATGTCGTTCTCAGTCAAGATGTCGTAGAACTCGATTTCTTCTTCCAACTTGCGAATATCGGAAGGGGAAATGGTCTCAAACAACTCCGTTTCCTCGTAAAACGGCGCAAACGCCTTGAGAATATCATCCGCTTTGTTCTTGAAATCAAGGATAAATGTACGCTTGTCATATGGCGGGAATATCCTGTTCAAACGAGAAAGCGTCTGAACCGCCGAAACGCCTCTGAGTTTCTTGTCTACATACATTGCCACCAGTTTTGGCTGGTCGAAGCCTGTCTGGTACTTGTTAGCGACTATAAGCACCTGATAGATGCTTTTATCGAACTCGTCACGCAAGCTTTCCTCGCTGAATCCATTCACGCCCGGTTCGGTATATTCATCGCCATTAAGTTTGACCTTGCCCGAGAATGCTATGAGGGCGTGGATATTGGTATACTTATGTGCCTCGATATACTTCTCAAACTCATTCTTGTACTTTACGGCAGCGGGTCGTGAAGATGTCACTACCATTGCCTTTGCCCTGCTATCAAGCATATTGGCGATATTGTGCCTGAAATGCTCGATGATAATTTCAACCTTCTGTGATATGTTCGTATCATGTAGGTCGATAAAACGAGCGATTTTACGCTTGGCGGTAATCGACTTCAGTTCGGGGTCGTCCTCAATTGCCTTATTGATTTTGAAATAGGTCTGCCACGTCACGTAGTTGTCCAACACATTGAGAATATACCCCTCTTCAATAGCCTGTCGCATTGAATAGAGGTCAAAGGCAGTCTTCTTACCCTCGTCATTCAGCGTACCGAAAAGCTGAATCGTGCCGGGTTTAGGAGTGGCTGTAAAGGCAATCATCGACACATTTGGCTGCTTGCCTGATTTCGCCCGCTCAACCTTGATTTTTTCGTCTGTGGTGAGTTCTTCGCCCTCTTCTTCGGCTTCTTCTGCATCGACATCAACATCAGCGACTTTGCCGCCCGCCAAAACCGTAGTGACGGCTCTCATAAGATCGCCCTCAGTAGAGGAATGTGCCTCATCAATCAGCACAGCAAAAGTTTTATCCTTCAATGAGCCGAGCAGATTGTTCTCAAGGATGTAGTAGAACTTGTGGACGGTCGTAACTATAATCTTGATGTTCCCGCGCAAGGCAGTCGCAAGGTCGCTCGAATTGCACTTCTCGTCCATGACCTTAAGCAGACCGCTCTTGTGGTCAATGCCCTTGATGGCTTCCTGTAACTGCTGGTCAACGATAATACGGTCAGTGATGACAATTATGTTACTAAATATATTGTTATCCTCATCATCGTGCAACGAAGCGAGTATATGAGCAAGCCACGCAATAGTATTTGTCTTGCCGCTTCCCGCCGAATGCTCTATCAGATAGTTGGAACTTGTGCGATTTTTCTTTATATCTGCCGTAAGGTTCTCGACTGCCCGTAACTGATGATAGCGCGGAAAGATAAGAGTTTCTTTTGTTGTCACCTTGCCCGTATCTGCGTTCTTACTCTTCTTCTTTTCAATAAAGATGAAACGTTCGATAAGCAGAATAATCTTGTCCTTAGTCCATATGTTTTCCCACATATAGGAGACGTTAATGCCGTTCTCATTGTGCGGGTTTCCCTTGCCGATAGAGTATGGCTTATCGGCGGACTTCTGAACACCCTTGTTAAATGGCATGAAAAATGAGTTCGCTCCTCGCAAGGCGGTACAGAAGTATACCTCATTCAAATCCATCGCAAATACCGCGAACACACCGCTCTTGAACTTGAAGAGGCGAGTATTGGGGTCACGTTCGCGTTTATACTGGGTGATGGCGTTCTCGTAGTTCTGCCCGGACGTATTGCACTTGAGTTCCACCGCAAAGATGGCAAGCCCATTCAGGAACAGCACAAGGTCGATTCGCTCGCCGTCTTTGTGATAGACCTCCTCCATGACAGAGAGTATATTTTGCCTGTAGAGCCTGTTTTGGTTCTCATTGAACGTTGTCGCGGGGCGACGGTACATCAAGTCGAATTTGATGCCGTTACCTAAGTCGATACCACGCTTGAAAACGTCAATAAGCGAACGGCTCGAATGGTTAATCTCGTTGTTCAGGAAGTTTACAAGCCTCTTTTCGGCTTTGTCGGAGTATTGCTTTTGCAGCTTCTCGACCATATCAGGTTGTGTATCCCAGAGGAACTTTAACAGCATCCCGATATCCATAGCGTATTCCGCGCTATAGTCGGTCTGGGCGTTGCGGATAGTGTAACCATTGCGGTCACGCAACTCCTCCAGTATCAGCTTTTGGTAGTCCTCTTTTTCCTTTAGCTGATTCGCAAAAATAGGCATTGTGCTTTTCCTCCTCGTTTTTCTATGTTAAAAGGCAACACGTTTCTTGCCCGTAACGTATTCATATATCAGCGACTTCTTGTACTGTCGCATGGTTTCAGCCGCACGTTGTTTCTCGGCGATGATGGCATCGACTTCGGCGCATTTTGTGTTAAGAAACTGGCCTATCTGACACTGCTCACTTTCAGGTGGAGTAATCAGTAAGACGTTATTCAGTTTCTCCTGTGATAGTTTCGGCTGAGCGGATCCTGTAATAAAATCCTTATAATCAATAATTTCCATAAGGTGTGCCATATACCACAGGTCGTGACCTACTTTCGGTGTCAAAATGTGAGCATGGTTGTTTACCCAATACTTCCCAGAGGCAATATATATCAACGGAAGATTGCGTAAAACTAAATTTGCTCCGTCTTCTCCAATAAGAATTGCAGTCATATCGAAAATATAATCATCAATCTTATCCACAACCCCGCTTGCACCATAATAGTCATACAAAACATCTCCACTTTGACTACGTTCAGATGCTTCAATCGGTTTGCGTTTAGAGTCGTGATTGTTCATCACGTATTTAAGTCGCTTAACTTCCCAATGGGCAGGTATTTTCCCCATCCAGTCGATACCGCTGTCTTTCATCGGCACAGACTTATCCAAGCCCTTTGTTACCGTTTCGGTAATGAGGGATTTTTTATATTGCTGCAAAATCTCGACTTGCCGCTCCAAGTCGGCAACGATGCTGTCTACCTGACCACAGCGGTCATCAAGAAGAGCGGCGATGGCTTTCTGCTCGTTCAGCGGGGGGAGTAACAGTTTTGCGCTTTTCAATATCTGTTGCGTAATGCTGAAAACCTTAACGCCAGACACACGGTTTCTAATCTGAGTCCTAAATGGCTCTGAATCGAAAAGATACGCCATGTATCGGCAATCGAGTTCTCTTTTTGCGCGAGCGGTTATCGTATGATAACTCGCAAAAGTTGTCATCGTACTGTTCAAATGAGTAAAGTTTCCAGAGCCCGCAACGTCTTCTGACGTATCTGCGAAAACGAAATCCCCGAAGTGTAACAATGCGCTCGGGGATGACCTAATATACTTAGGGTCAACACATCTGAGTTCATTTATCGCTGGGTCGATTTCAAACCCAAATCGGGAGTGAATATCTCCATAGCTTATCGCAGGTATGCCTTCGTCTTGCAGGTCTTCCTTGGTAATGCTAAGCCCTTTACCAAACGAGAACACATACGCCATTTTGTTTACTTCCCAATCGGCAGGAATGTCAAAAAAGCCTTCAATTCCACTTGGCTTCATAGTTTCCACCATCAATGCGCACCTCCAAGCAAGGAAGCTACTTTTGACTCAACGCCACTCTCAATCTCGGCAAATTGAGCCAATAGGTCATCGGCTTTCTCCGGGGCTTTATATTCGTAGAAGTAGCGAGTAAATGGAAACTCCGCACCCAGTTTTTCCTTATTGGTTGTGGTGACCTTCTTGGTCGGGTCATATTCGTAGGAATAAAGTGCATCAGGAACATGAGGGTATACTTCGCGCTTGAAGTATTCCTCTACATCTATCCGCAACCCTACTATTTCGGTGTCTTTCGTGGTCGGGTCCGTAAGAACCTCACCTTTCTTGTTCTTCTGCACAACGGCAGTCTTGTCCATCACAGACATCTCCATCGCGATGCTATTCAGGCGACTGTCAGTCATTCCATCCACATCGCCGATTAGTTCTTTTAGCTTTGCCACCAAATCAGAAAAGTCATTGTACTCGGTATCGTCGGTGTTCTTCTCTAAGATAGCTATTACAGCATCTGTGAATTCCTTACCCTTGACGTACTTTTGATACTTCTTTTCGGCATCACCCTCACGGGGGTCGGTTTCGAGTAACTCCTCATACTCAGCCTCATTGAAAATGTATGAGTTCGCTGTAAATAGAACGCTTCCCTTTAATGCCTCGACATTTGCTACCGACAGTGAGCCTGTCCTCTGCAACGGCTGGAAGACCGCATACTCTTTGTACATAAACTCCTCGTTGTCAAAGATTTTGCAGTACGGTCCCTCTTCAAAGTACGAGTAAATCTCGGTTATCCGAGTCCTGTCATCCTTTGAGATTTCCTTGCGCTTCTTGCCGAGTGATTTACGGAGAGGTTTCCACATATCAACCGCATTGATAAGCTGAATCTTACCGCGACGCTCCGGACGCTTATTTTTCGAAAGGATAAAGGCATAAATCCCAATGCTGGTATTGTAGAAAAGGTCTGTCGGCAAAGCTATGATAGCTTCGATAAGGTCGTTTTCAAGCATATAACGCCTTATCTGACTTTCTCCGCTCGTTGTGTTCCCGCTGAAGAGTGGTGAGCCGTTACTGATAATAGCGGCACGACCATCTTTGCTCATCTTGCTGATAGCGTGTTGCATAAAGAGAAGCTGCATATCGCCTGACGACGGCAGCCCCCACGGAAAACGACTCGGTTCACCTTTCTCTGCTTTCTTGTGTTCCTTCTTGACCGCAGACTCCACGCCGTCAGCGGCATCCTTGCCACCCCAAGCCGCACCAAACGGAGGATTGGCTATAACGATACGCATATCTTGATTTGCAAAACAGTCCGCCTTCATAGTGTCTTGAAGCCTTATGTTGTCCGCGTTCTCACCCTTGATGAGCATATCCGCGAGGCAGATGGCATAAGACTCGGGGTTTATTTCCTGACCAAACAGACGCACTTCGGCATCAGGGTTCATTCTCGTGATGAAGTCGTGGGTCGTTGAAAGCATACCGCCGGAACCGCAAGCCATATCCAACACGGTGGCAACGCGGCGCTCGGTATATAGGTCATCGCATCCCTCCGCCAAAATGATATTCACAAGCAAGCGAATTACCTCTCTCGGGGTGTAGTGGTCACCAGCTTCTGCGTTTTCAGAGAACCTTCGGATAATCTCCTCAAACATATATCCCGCTTTAATGCCGTCAATGGTGTTTGGGTTCAGGTCAAGTTCGGAGAACTTCCTGACCACGCCTAACAAGCGGTTATTTTTATCCATTTTCTCGATTTCCTTCTCGAAATCAAGGTTGTGGATAATGTCCTGCACGTTTTGAGAAAAGCCCTCTATGTAGCTCTTGAAGTTGGAGACGATGTTATCTGCATCGTTCAAGAGTTCCGCAAGAGTATAGCGGCTCGTATTGTAAAACCGATAGCCAGAGATTGACTCCAGTATCTGGGTAGGTGTTTCTCGGTTCGCATTGTAACGCTCCACAACTTTATCCTTGGTTTTCGTCAGAGCGCACTCAAAGCGACGGATGATTATCATCGGGATAATCACGTCTTTGTATTTATCTGATTTATAGGCACCTCTCAAGCTGTTTGCAATTGAGAAGACAAGGTCAACTTCTTTGCTGACGTTTATGCTGGTATCGTCCAGCATAACCTCGGTTATTCGTGCTTTTGCCATATCATAAGCCTCCGTATTCTTAGTAATCATTGATATCAATCCCGGCTTTGAGCAGCCTTTCGTATCGTTCGTTCGACATTACGACCACGATGGGCTTGCCGTTCTTCAGAACAAACGCGGTCTTGTCAGCGTCCGCAATGGACGTGAGTATTTTCGAGGATTGACCTTTTAAGAAATCGCCTATGTTATGGTGTTCCATTGGTTCTCTCGGTTTATTTTCAGGCAAGTTGAAACCCTCCTTCGTCGCACATAGAGTTACACATTTAACATTATATCAAAAAGTAATTACAATTGCAATAGGTATTCACAAATATTTTTAAATTGCGATTGCCGTTTTGATGTCGATTAGCTATCCGACTTGGCAAATAAGCAGCTTTTTCAAAAAATATATTCACACGGCGTGTGAATTTTGGACGGCGGTAACGCGGCAGCTAATGCCAGCGTTGCCGCTGTTTTTTTGTTTTCAGGTTAATTTTCGCTTCCTTGAAGTGCCTGAAAACCGCCATTTTGCTGGCTTTTTGCCTCACACATGGTGAGAGGGAGAAACCCCAATTTTTCCTTAGATTAGAGGTCAGGACAAGCGCAAAAGCGTGAGTCCATGACCTTTTTTCATGCTCCCACCAGAGCAAACAAGCCAATCAAAAGGAGGCAATTTTATGAGTAAAAATGCATCATTCAAATCTACACCCATACTGCATCGCAGCAAACTCGGGACACCGATGCACTACGTAGTCATCGATGAGGACGGCATCGACCGTCCCGTCACACGAGCCGAGTGTCTCGCCCCGGCGAAGAACCCTCAGCGCAGAACCCATACAAGCAGCGTTGGTTTGTTGACGATGAGTCAGGTCTTGTCGCCCGCCTTCCCCGCAATGAGATGGGCGAAGTCCTCGCCCGCGACAATATGCAGTACGTATGGCGCGAAGCAAAACGTGAGGAACGCTGGTCGAAGCGGATAGCCTCACCCACCTTCGATGAGGACGGCAACGAAAACACCTACGACATTGCTGATGAGTCCAAAGAAGCCGACGTGGAGAGCATCGTCGTTGAGAAAGCCCTGCTCGACACCTTGAACGCCGCTCTCGCTGACCTAACACAGATGGATCGCGACATCATCAACGGGATTTTCACGCTCGGCAAGACTGAACGTCAGTTAGCACCTGATTTTGGATTCAAACAATCCAAAAGCGTGAACAAACGCAAGCACAAAGTCTATGAAATCCTCCGCGAGCATCCTGCCCTCAAAAGTTTTTTTGAATAAATTGCTCCCGGCGGTACGCAAACCGCCCCTACCTGTCTGTAGAGGTTGTAGGGGCGGTGAAGCCCCGCAGAAACGGAGGTTGCATATGACAAAAGAATTACTGCATCAGAAGCCGCCCGAGGACGACACCGCCGAGGAAATCATCGGCATTCTAACGGCGATATCGGTCGTATCAAAGCGGCTCGCCAAGAAGCTGCGTCTGGAACAGGCGGCAGAAACAGAGGAAGGAGGTAACGCGGATGGCAAAGATGAGTGAACTCGACCTGACGGTCAAGGAACTGCGGAACGCGGCGGCTTCGATAGCGGCGGCAGCGGATGGCTTGGTGGCACTGTTTAGCGGCACGGCTGACACGCCGACCGAGGTCGCTCCACCGCCCAAGTCAAAAGAGCCGAAGCCCATCGCTCTTGAGGACGTGCGGGCTGTGCTTGCAGAAAAGTCCCGGGCGGATCACACAGCCGAGGTTCGGGAACTGCTGCTAAAGCACGGGGCGAACAAGCTGTCGGAGATAGACCCGGCGGAGTGCCCGGCACTTTTGAAGGAAGCGGAGGTGCTGGGCAATGGGTAAGCACGCACTTTTATCAGCATCGTCCTCGCATCGTTGGATGAACTGCCCGCCGTCGGCAAGGCTATGCGAGACCTACGAGGACAAGGGGTCAGGTTATGCCGCTGAAGGCACGGATGCGCACACGCTCTGCGAGTACAAACTGCGGTGCGCCCTTGGCGAGGATATGTCGGATGTTGCTGACGTAAGGGACAACCTCGACTTCTACTCCGAGGAGATGGAGGACTGCGCCACGGGCTATGCTGCCTACATCCTTGAACTCGTCGAGACGGCGAAACAGTCCTGTGCCGACCCCAAGGTACTGATTGAGCAAAAACTCGACTTCTCAAGATACGTCGAGGAGGGTTTCGGCACGGGCGACTGTGTGGTTATCACTGACGGTATGCTCCACGTCGTGGACTACAAGCACGGGCAAGGAGTGCTTGTGGAAGCCGATGACAACCCGCAGATGAAGCTGTACGCGCTCGGGGCTTTGGAGATTTTTGACGGCATCTACGACATCGACACGGTGTCAATGACCATCTATCAACCACGTCGCGATAACGTCAGCACTCAGACGGTTTCCAAAGAGAGCCTGCAAGAGTGGGCTGAGGAAGTCCTAAAGCCCGCCGCCGAACTTGCCTATGCGGGCGATGGTGACTTCAAATGCGGCGATTGGTGTCAATTCTGCAAGGCAAAGCACGAGTGCCGCAAGCGCGCCGATGCGAATACGGAACTCGCCCGCTACGACTTCAAGCTGCCGCCGCTTCTGGAGGACGACGAGATTGAGGATATCCTCGGCAAAATCGACGCTCTGGTCTCGTGGGCATCCGACATCAAGGAATACGCCCTGCAAGCCGCGCTCGGCGGCAAGGAGTGGGACGGTTGGAAGTTGGTCGAGGGACGCTCAAACCGCAAGTACGTAAACGACGAGGCGGTCGCGCAGACCGTTACACAGGCGGGATACGACCCTTACGAACACAAGGTGATGGGCATCACCGCTATGGAGAAGACCCTTGGCAAGGCGAAGTTCGCCGAACTACTCGGCGGTCTCGTGGAAAAGCCGCAAGGCAAACCAACGCTTGTGCCGGCAAGCGATAAACGCCCGGCAATGAATAACGCCAAACACGATTTTATGGAGGTAAATGACAATGAGTAACCAAACGACAAAGAATGCAACCACAGCAAACCCGATGAAGGTAATCACGGGACCCGACACCCGCTGGTCTTACGCCAACGTGTGGGAAGCAAAGTCCATCAACGGCGGGACGCCGAAGTTCTCGGTATCCCTCATCATCCCGAAGTCCGACACCCGAACCGTCAAGAAGATTCAGGCAGCCATCGAGGCAGCCTACAAAGAAGGCGAAGGCAAGCTCAAAGGCAACGGCAAGACCGTGCCGCCGCTGACCGCCCTCAAGACTCCGCTTCGCGACGGAGACACGGAGCGTCCGACGACCCCGCCTATGCCGACAGCTATTTCGTAAACGCCAACTCCGCTACCGCGCCCGGCATCGTCGACGCGACCAATCAGGATGTACTTAATCGCTCCGAGGTCTACAGCGGTGTCTACGGTAGAGCCAGCGTGAACTTCTACGCTTTCAATTCCAATGGCAATCGCGGCATCGCTTGCGGGCTCAACAACCTGCAGAAGGTGCGCGACAGCGAGCCGCTCGGTGGCAAGAGCCGTGCCGAGGACGATTTCGCAACCGTCGACGACGAGGACTTCCTGTCCTAATCAATTATCAGATTCAGGCGGGAGGCGGCAGAGCGATTTGCCGCCTCTTTGCCATATGGAGGGCTTATGAAAACAATCAGCATAGATATTGAGACCTACAGCAGCTACGACCTCGCCAAATGCTGCGTATACAAATACATGGAAGCGCCCGACTTTGAGATTATGCTGTTTGGGTACTCTGTCGATGGCGGCGAAGTGCAAGTTATCGACCTGACGGCGGGTGAAGCCATACCGCCAGATGTTTTCGACGCATTGACCGACGACAACATCCTCAAATGGGCGTTCAACGCGAACTTCGAGAGGGTCTGCCTGTCGCGGCATTTGCGTGATATGGGCATCAGTCTCGACCCATTCGCCGACAATCACCATTCGGCGGCTGCTCTCGGCAAGGCGAAGTACCTGAATCCCGAGTCGTGGCGATGCTCGATGGTATGGTTGGCGTATATGGGTATGCCTCTCTCGCTTGAGGGATCCGGCACGGTGTTGGGGCTTGAGAAGCAGAAACTGACGGAGGGCAAGGAACTCATACGCTATTTTTGCTCACCTTGCAAACCTACCGCTACGAACGGTCAGAGGACACGCAACCTGCCCGAACACGCTCCCGATAAATGGGCGGCATTCAAGGCGTACAACAAGCGGGACGTGGAAGCCGAGATGTCCATACAGACAAAACTGGCGAAGTTCCCTGTGCCGGACAGCGTGTGGGAGGACTACAGACTCGACCAAGAGATAAATGACCGTGGCGCAATGCTTGATATGGACTTGGTTCGCTCCGCTATCGAGATGGATGCCCGCTCCAAAGCTGAACTCACAAGGCTTATGCGGGAACTGACCGAACTTGAAAATCCGAACTCCGTGCAGCAGATGAAGGAATGGCTCTGCGACAACGGGCTTGAGACCGATACGCTTGGCAAGAAAGCCGTGGCGGAGATGCTCAAGACCGCGCCCGAGCCGCTCGGCAAGGTGCTGTCACTTCGTCAGCAGCTTGCAAAATCGTCGGTCAAGAAGTATCAGGCGATGGAAAACGCCGTCTGTTCCGACGGTCGCGCCCGAGGGATGTTCCAGTTCTACGGGGCAAACCGCACAGGCCGCTGGGCGGGCAGACTGATTCAAATGCAAAATCTCCCTCAGAACCACCTGCCCGACTTGGAACAAGCGCGGTCGCTCGTGAAATCTGGCGACTTCGCCGCTCTGGAACTCCTCTACGACTCCGTACCCTAAGTGCTGTCGGAACTCATCCGCACGGCATTCGTACCGAAGCCGGGACGCAAGATGGTGGTGGCCGACTTCTCCGCAATTGAAGCCCGTGTCATCGCGTGGCTTGCCGGGGAGACGTGGCGCAACGAGGTATTTGCGACGCATGGCAAGATTTACGAAGCGTCGGCATCGCAGATGTTCAAAGTCCCAATTGAGGAAATCACTAAAGGCTCACCGCTCCGCCAGAAAGGCAAAATCGCAGAACTCGCTCTCGGCTATGGCGGCTCAGTCGGCGCGCTCAAAGCGATGGGCGCTCTTGAGATGGGGCTGTCTGAGGATGAACTTTATCCACTCGTCACAGCGTGGCGGTCGGCGAACCCGAACATCGTCAGGCTTTGGTGGGATGTAGACCGAGCGGCGATGACCGCCGTAAGGGATAGGACTATCTCGGAAACACACGGTATCCGCTTCGCGTTCCAAAGCGGGATGCTTTTTATTACCCTGCCATCGGGCAGACGGCTTGCATATGTCAAGCCGCGCATCGGCACAAACCAGTTCGGTTCGGACTGTGTGACCTACGAGGGCGTCGGCGGCACAAAGAAGTGGGAGCGGCTCGATTCTTACGGGCCCAAATTCGTGGAGAACATCGTGCAGGCGACAAGCCGCGACATCCTCTGCTACGCCATACAGGGTCAAAGGCACTGCGGCATTGTGATGCACGTCCATGACGAAATCGTCATCGAAGCCGACCCGCGAATGTCTACCAAGGTTTTGTGCCAGCAGATGAGCCGCACCCCATCTTGGGCTGAGGGGCTTCTTCTTCGAGCCGACGGATACGAGTGTGAGTTCTATAAAAAAGATTAGCGTTTCGGTACGCAAACCCCTCCCTTCTGTCTGTAGAGGGTGGAGGGGCAAAGCAGCCTCTCGAAAAATACAGTTTTCAGGAGGTTTTCTTATGCAAAACGAATTACAAGTGTTCTCCTACGAGGGGAACGAAGTCAGAACAGTACAGCGCTACAACGAGACTTGGTGGGTGCTAAAGGATGTCTGCGATGTCCTTGAAATCGGCAACAGCCGAGACGTTACCGCTCGTCTGGACATCGACGAAAAGGGAGTCGATATTATCGACACCCTTGGCGGGAAGCAGGAAATCACCGTTATAAGCGAAAGCGGTCTGTACAGCACGATATTGCTTTCCCGCAAGCCCGAAGCCAAGAAGTTCAAACGTTGGGTCACCCACGAGGTGCTTCCTGCCATCCGCAAACACGGTGCGTATGTCACTCCCGCCAAACTCGAGGAGATTATGAACGACCCTGACGCTTGGATTAAGGTACTGACCGCCCTCAAGGAGGAACGCTCCGCCAAAGAGCGGCTGCAACTCGAAGCTGCCGAGAACAAGCCGAAGGTCGTATTTGCCGATGCGGTATCGGTTTCGGATGGCACTATCCTCATCGGCGAGTTAGCGAAGATACTCAAAGGCAACGGCGTCGATATCGGTCAGAACCGACTGTTCGAGAAGCTGCGCCAGAGCGGATACCTTATCAAGCGTCAAGGCACGGACTACAACGCCCCGACGCAGAGGGCTATGGAACTTGGGCTGTTCAAAGTCAAGGAGACCGCCATCACCCATTCGGATGGTCACGTCACCATCAGCAAAACCACAAAGGTCACGGGAAAAGGTCAGCAATACTTCATCAACCTATTCCTCGGCAAAGACAACGCCTGACGGCAGAAAGGACAATCATCATGAAACAGAAGTTAAAAAAAATCGGAAAGGCGGTCTGGTGCGCTCTGCCGTGGATAGGACTAACTATCTGGCTGACCTGCCTGTTCTCGCTCCCAATCATTCACGCCAATGAACGTGGCGAATTGGAAGCACAAATCGCGGCGCTCAAAGCCGAAAACCAGAGATATGAAGCCGAATACAACAGGCTCGACGATGAGGTGGACTGGCTTCGCTCACTCATCAAACAGGAGGACGGCGATGGACAGAGTTAACAGCGAGGGCTATCCCGACCCGACGGCATACGAAGCCCTCAAAACGGTCGCCCGTGAGGAGAAAGCCAAGGCATATATGCCGCTCGTCTACATCGCTTCGCCCTACGCCGGCGATACCGAATGGAACACGAGCCGCGCAAGGGGCTACAGCATTTTCGCGGTCAGCAAGGGGTGCATTCCTCTTGCGCCGCATTTGCTCTATCCGCAGTTTATGGACGACGGCGATAAAACGCAGCGTGAACTGGGGCTTCGCTTCGCCCTGATACTGCTCGGCAAGTGCGATGAGTTATGGGTGTTCGGGGACAAGGTTACAAACGGTATGTCAGCCGAGATTGCAAAGGCAAAACGGCGCGGTATGCCCATCAGATATTGGAACAGCAAGTGCGAGGAGGTGTCCGGCTATGGCGGATAAGAAAAAAGGGCAAGTCAAGGCTCAAACCAATTTTGACGTGTGGAAGCAGTCGCTTACGCCCGAGTTCATCGCAAGCAGTAAGTTCATCACGCTGTCGTGCGGGTGCTGCCCGGCATCGGGCGTGACTTGTAATAAGTACGACACGACCTGCAGAGGCAGTTTTCTATTGTGGGCGAAGGCGGCGTATACGCCCGAGGAGGTGGCTGACGAATGCGAGAACTAAAGATTGCTTACGGCGACAGCCGCCTGTCAAAGAAATGGGTCAACAAGAAAACCACGTTTGAGGAACTCTGCGAACGCTTCAAAACGACCCGCCGCACGACCGAGACGGTCACCAAATACAAGAAGTTCACCAAAGACAAGCGCGACGGCGTGAAAGATGTCGGCGGCTATGTCCTCGGGCATCTCAAAGGTGGCAGACGCAAAAAGGATACCGTCGAGAGTCGCTCGGGCATCACACTCGACGCCGACCACGCAGACGAGGGCTTCATCGGTCAGGTGGAGATGCTTTTCCCGCATCAATGCGCCGTATACTCCACCCACAGCCACACGCCCGAAGCACCGAGACTTAGGGTGGTCATACCGCTGTCCCGTGACGTGACGCCCGACGAGTACGCCGCCTTGTCACGGCTCGTGGCGGACGAAATCGGGATGGACTACTTCGACGACAGCACATACGAACCTGAACGCCTGATGTACTGGCCATCTACGCCATCCGACGACGAATACATCTTTAAAACTATCGACGGCAAAGTCCTCGACCCCGACGTGTATCTTGCGAAGCTGTCAGACTGGCGGGACTGCTCGCTCTGGCCAACGTCAAGCCGACAGTCTGAGGTCATACAGCGAAACATCCGTCAGCAGCAAGACCCGCTCGCCAAAGAAGGCGTTGTCGGCGCGTTTTGCCGTGCGTACTCCATAGAGGACGCGATGGCGGAGTTCCTACCCGACATCTACGAGCCTTCGGCGATGAACGGTCGCTACGACTATATCCCCGCCGACTCCAGTGCGGGCGTAGTTATATACGAATGCAAGTGGTCGTACTCCCACCACGCGACGGATCCCGCTTGCGGCAAGCTGCTGAACGCCTTTGACCTTGTCAGAGTTCACAAGTTCCCCGACCTCGACGAGAAGGCAAGTTTCAAGGTTATGTCGGAGTTTGCAGTGAAGGATGAGCGGGTCAAGGCGCAGTTCGCCGAGGAACGCCGCAGTCAGGCTCAGTCGGATTTCGCCGATGAAGAGGACTAGGCAGACGGCGCTTGAACTGGAGAAGTCGGGCGCGGTCAAAGAGGTCTACGAAAATTACGTCATCATCGCCCTGAATGATGGAACGCTTCAAAGCGTGGCATATAACGAATTGCGAGATACGCTCGACATTCGCGGCGATGTGCCTTGGGAGCATATCAAGCGCGGCTGGTCGAAGTCCGACGATGTCGGGCTATACGGATATTTGAGCCACATTTACGGACTGTACTCACCTACCAAAGCGGACAATGCCATCATTACGCCGCCGATAAACGGCGATTCCACCCGATTCGTGAGTATCTCGACGGTTTGCCGCCTTGGGACGGCGCAGAGCGGGTCGGCACTTTGCTCATACGCTGCCTGCAAGCCGAGGATACGCCCTATGTGCGGACGGTCACGAGAAAGACCTTCGCGGCAGCGGTCGCTCGCATCTACAAGCCCGGCACAAAGTTCGACAACGTCCTCGTGTTCGACGGCACTCAAGGCATCGGCAAATCAACCCTCTTCAAAGACCTCGTCGGCGACGAGTATTACTCGGAAACGCTCTCGCTCACCGATATGGACGACAAGTCGGGTGCGGAGAAGCTGCAGGGATTCTGGGTGGTTGAGATACCTGAGTTCGCGGGCATGAAGAAGGCTGACATCGAGAAAGTTAAAGCATTTATCTCCACATCAGACGACAAGTACCGTCCAAGCTAAGGCAAGGTCGTGGAGAGCCACCCTCGGCAGTGTATCATCATCGGCTCGGTCAACGGCGAGAGAGGTTATCTCCGTGACATCACGGGCAACCGCAGGTTTTGGATAGTCAAGGTGCATCAGGAGGTGCAGATAAAGACGTGGGACTTCTCCGATTACGAGCGCGACCAGATATGGGCTGAAGCCAAGGCAATATACCAGAGCGGCGAAAAGCTCTACCTTGAGGGCGAACTCATCAAGTCAGCCGAAGCCGCCCAAAAGGATGCTATGGAGGTCGACGAACGTCAGGGGCTTGTCAAGGAGTACCTTGAGCGGCTCTTGCCTGAAAACTGGAACGATATGGACATCTACAAACGCCGCGACTATATCCGAGAGCCAAACGACCCAACAGCCCCAAGAGGCATTGTCAGACGTGATTTTGTGAGCAATCCCGAGATATGGTGCGAGTGCTTCGGTCGCAAGCCCGATGAACTCAAACCCGCCGACAGCTATCAGCTTGCCGCCCTCATGACTCGCGTTAGCGGCTGGGAAAGGACAAAGGAAATGAAGCGGCTGTCATTATACGGCGTCCAACGCCTTTATCGCAGGGTTGTTACAACGACCAAGTGCGGCGGTAAGTGGGCGGAGAGCGTAGTCGGGAGCATCCTCGCAAACGAGAAGTACGTCGGCGATATGTGTCTGCAAAAAAGCTATATCGCCGACCACCTGACCAAGCATCAAGTGAAGAACAAGGGCGAACTCCCGATGTACTATGTCGAGAACCACCACGAGCCGATTATCAGCCGAGAGACATATGAAGCGGTTCACGCCGAGATGGCAAGGCGGGCAGAGAGAAATTACCATCCACGGCGCAACAAGCCGAGCGAACTATCGGGGCTTATCCGCTGCGGCAAGTGCGGAGCAACATACCGTAGGAAGATAAGCAACTCAAGTACGAAATACAAAAAGGTCATCTGGGCTTGTGCCACTTACACTTACAGAGGAAAACACGAGTGCGACATTAAGCGGATACCCGAGGATATCCTCAAGGCAAAGATTGCCGAGGTTCTCGGGCTTGCGGAATACGACCCTGATAAGGTCGCTACGCAAATTGCCGCCATCACCGTCCCCGAGGAAGGCGTGTTGGTATTCGCTCTCAAGGACGGCATAGAACACACCGCGACTTGGGAGAACCCGTCACGCCGTGAAAGCTGGACGGACGAGATGAAGCAAGAGGCTCGAAAAAGGGCTTTGAAAGGAGGTCGAAAGAATGGCTAATGTCAGAGTTATTCCAGCCACCGCTCCCGTTCTCTCGGCTCAGGCAAAGTCGAACTCGAACAAGCGGCGTGTGGCGGCATACGCAAGGGTGTCCACTGACAGCGACGAGCAGCTTACAAGCTACGAGGCTCAGGTGGACTACTACACGAAATTCATCCAAAGCAAACCCGATTGGGAGTTCGTCACCGTCTATACGGATGAGGGCATCTCGGCGGTCAATACGAAAAAGCGTGAGGGCTTCAAGCAGATGGTCGCTGATGGTCTGGCAGGCAAGTTTGACCTTCTCGTTACGAAGTCGGTCAGTCGCTTTGCCCGAAACACCGTGGATAGCCTGACCACCGTCCGCAAACTCAAGGACAAAGGCGTGGAGGTGTGGTTCGAGAAGGAGAACATTTACACGCTCGACTCCAAGGGTGAACTTCTCATCACAATTATGAGCAGTCTGGCGCAGGAGGAGAGTCGCTCCATTTCAGAGAACGTGACGTGGGGTCAGCGCAAGCGAATGTCCGATGGCAAAGTCAGTCTGCCGTACAAGCAGTTCCTCGGCTACGAAAAAGGCGAGGACGGTCTGCCGAAGGTCGTCCCCGAGGAAGCCGAGGTTGTCAGGCTTATATTTCGGATGTTTATGGAGGGCAAGACCTTCTCGGCAGTCGCAAAGCACCTAACAGACAACGGCATCCCGTCTCCCGCTGGCAAACAGACGTGGCAGACGGGCGTGATACGGTCGATACTTACGAACGAGAAATACAAGGGACACGCCTTGCTCCAGAAGACATACTGCGAGAATTTCCTCACCAAGAAGATGGTCAAGAACACGGGTCAGGTTCAGCAATACTACGTTGAGGACAGTCATCCCGCTATCATCGACCCTGACGAGTTTGACGCTGTGCAAGCGGAGATTGAACGCAGGAAGTCCCTCGGCTCTATCGGGCGGTGTGGAAGCCCGTTCTCGGGCAAGATAGTCTGCGGCGAGTGTGGCGGATACTTCGGCAAGAAGATATGGGGAAGTTACAAGAGCGACAAGACCTACCGCCGTGAGGTCTATCAGTGCAATGACAAGTACAAGCGCAAATGGGTCGGCAATGCGGGACGCCCTTTGTGACGGAGGACGAGGTCAAGGAGCGGTTTCTCACGGCATTCAACAAACTGATGGAAAACCAGATGGTCTTATTGAGGATTGTAGGTTTGCTAAGTCCGTCCTCTGCGACACCAAGGACATCGACATCGAACTCGCCGAACGGCAAAATGAGATTGAGGTTGTCACGGAGTTATCCCGAAAAGCCATCTACGACAACGCCCGAACCGCTCAAAACCAGAGCGACTTCAATGAGCGGAACAACGCCTACCTTGAGCGTCACCGCAAAGCTACGGAGCGTATCGAAGAACTGGATACCGCCAAGCGTGAAAGACTCGCCAAAGGAAAAATGCTTGACCGCTTCATCGCCGACATTCAGAGCCGCCCGCTTATCATCACGGAGTTTGACGAGAGCCTCTGGCTTGCGGTAATTGACAGGGTCACGGTTGCCACGGACGGCACAATGATATTCATCTTCAAGAGCGGAGCGAAAATCACAGCGTAACTACATCTGAATATGAAACTCTCACGGCTCGCTTACACGGCGGGCTGTTTTTGTATATGTAGTCTTTTAACGGCAGGTATTCATCGTTAAAGGATAGGGTGCAAAGTTTAACGATTTACTATCTTTTGACGATTGCCCCGACCAGATACAAAAATACCGCCACACTTCATATCCCTACGCCTGCAAAAACTACGCTACGAAACAGCCAACTATTCATACAGTAGAAAACGCACAAAGCCCAGAAACCGCAGTATTTCTGCACTTTCGGGCAAAACAAAAACCACCTACGGATAAATGTGACTTTATCAATAGATGGTAGATGATTTGGTGGAGGCGAGGGGAATCGAACCCCACAACAGCATAAACCATTGATATAATCATGCATACTTTTGGTATTTATATTGTCGATATTTAACCTTATTGAAGGTTACGGTTGTATATGTATCCGCTATGTATGTACGCAAAAATTATGAAGTGGGTTGCAAAGTGGGTTTCCAATTGAACGCCGGGTAGGTGTACTACCCGGCATAACATTTAACTCTCCTTACTCAATACTTCCCGGTCAAGCTCGGGTTATTGCCGTTGCAGTACACCAATACCGTGGAGAGCGCAACGCCAATCGCGCCAACCCACCACGGCATTTCAACCCCGGCCGTTACCCCGGCTGTTACCACCGCCGTATATACGGCGCTCACTAACCCTACCCAAAACAATGGGCTTTTGATTCTGCTTTGTGTTTCCATTATTCCCTCCTGTTTTTACTTTAATTGTTTTATTACGCAACACACGCCCGATTCTTACGTCTCCGCCCTTCGACTGCTCGCCCTTATTATCGGATGCCGCCCGCCGCGCTGGTTCCACGTCCGCCGTTTTGCTGGGCAGTATGCCCTCGTGCGTTCGCTATTCAATTTTCAAGGTTCTTGCCAGCTTTTATTAACTAACCATTAAAAGGCGGAAGGTTTCCCGCCCTTTGGGCGTAATAAGCGTCTGCGTGCCGCTCCACTGGGTTTTATCGTTGAACGTCTCCTTGATTTCAAACAAGCCCGAATCCGCATACTGGGCGTAGGGCATTATCCTGCCCTTCTTGTCCCGATAAATGTACTTCCTCTCCAGCAGGAAGCTGATGAAAGCCTTCTCCTTGGCCCCTAGCTGCTTGGCCGTTTTTTACCCGTCTCCACATAACATAAAGCACGCCGCTCTTGTTTTCCGTAAATCCTAGCCCCCGCGCTATATCCTCAAGGTTGAGTTCTGCATTTCCTTCTATATCCAATCTGCCGCGCACACCGGATACCGTGATGAGTTTGTTCATCGGTTTGCTCCTTTCGTTGCATTTGTTTTATCTTAGTGTAATCATACACTATATCGCAACGTACGTCAACACTATTTCAAAAATTATTATTCGTTATGGAATCATACGTTGCATTATAGTTTGTTTTTTGCTATCCTACATATAGGAGGTTTCAATCATGAGTGAAAAGAAAATAAATAGTATACGGAACGAAATTAAGTCTTATATCGCTGCATCTGGATGGACATTGGTTGACATTGTGGCCGTAATGAATAAAAATCATCCCGATGCAGAAAAGACCACCCCCCAAAACATTTCTAATAAACTTACGCGCGGTACTATTAAATACGCCGAAGTTAAAGAAATCGCCGATATAATCGGATATAAAATAGAGTGGCTAGATCAATAAGGTAATGCTTTGGCATTTTCCCAATATCACCAAGTAACCCGCCCGCCTGCGCGTTTAACGCAGGCGGTTTCCTTCACTTCTTTTTCAGTTATTGCCTCCTGTTTTTTTGTCTATTGCGTTTATCCTGTACGTGTTATTCTTCGCCGTCTCCTCAAGGCGGGTCACTCTTTTGTCCAACTCGTCCATCTGCGCATTCAACGCCCGCATTTCGATGCGTATATCGTCAACCCCACGCTTAATGTATTCTAAGTCTACTCGCATCTGTGTCTTGCGCTCCGTTTCCTTTTGCGTGTCGGTTTTAACTGTCCGCGCCCTCCCAAGCCACCCTATACACATGCCGCTTATCGCCGCAATCACCGCTATCAACGCCCCCCAATCCATGTCAGCACCTTCCTTCCCGCCGTTATCCCGCCTTAACCGTCCCGCTATACCGCTTGCCGCCCGCCTCTACCGTTATAGCCATGCTGGACGGCAAAGCCTCGCCGACATTTATTAGGCTTTTATGTGCCTCCAAAAACGCCAGAAACGCCTTGTGCGTGTTATCGCCGTACTTGCCGTCAACGCCCTTTGGGTCGTAGCCCGCCTCATCCAGCATATCCTGAAGCTTCTTGACCCTCGTGCCCGTCTGCATCGGCCGCACATTCTTAAATACATACCCCGCCATTTCGTTTTCCTCCTCATTGTTATTATCGTCGTTGTTCTGTTCGTCGGGCTTCCAGCTTTCGCCCGCGTCGTACGTAAAGTATTTATCCATCATGCCCCACCAGCGCCAAGGCCGGTCTTTAAGCTTTGTTATGACCAGTCCGTAATCCTTGCCCCTGCACTCCAGCACGTACCAATCCATCTGCCCGGAACCATACCTATACAGCAAAAATCCCACATGATTGATCTCGGGCGCGGACGGGCCACTGAATACCGCAACGCCGGGTTTTTGCGGTAAACCGGTCAGGTTTGCGTCCGGCGCTGACGCGGATTTCTCCCCGCACCAGTTCGCGTAGTTGTACCGCGCTTTGGTGTCGATGTTCTCCCCGGTTTCCTGCTTGTAATACGCCTCCGCAAGGGCGTTGCAGTCGAACACCTTGCGCCCCAGCCACTTCTTATATGCGTTGTAGTATTTCCGCCAGTTATCCCCGTAGCTGCTCTTAGCGCGCTGACGAATGTAATCGTCCGTAGCCACGCGCCCGTCCCCGCCCATCACATACCCGTATTGGCCCACGGGCGGCGGGTCTTTGGCCTTAGCGCCGGTCAATACCGCATGCGGATAGTAATGCTTGAGCATTGCGCTGATTAGTAACTTTTTTGCCATTTGATTTCCTCCTTTAATACAAAAGCGGCCACGCATGCGGCCGCTTCAGTGTGTCGAAAAAGTGGCTGCGCCACGTTTTTCGAGTTAACACGGAGCG
>UQWD01000011.1 GCA_900544555.1 uncultured Eubacteriales bacterium | reverse complement strand
CGTTCGAGGGCTATTATGAAACCATCTGCTACCGCATAGCGGAAGTGGATTATAAAGGGTAATCGAAAAAAAGGCGCCCGCCTGTGCGGCGGGCACCTTTCTCAGAATGAGGAGACAATTATGATAATGCGTTTTTTGGGAAATGCAGATATTTTTATACGATCTTCGCGCCCTTTGCTCAGCAACTATGCGGTATTGCATTGCGCATTGTTGCTGTGCAAATTGTATGCGCGGCGCGAAGCGGGCCTTTTACAGGCCCTTTCTCGCCGGGGAATTAAGGATATTGCCCTGGTAGTCAAAGCGTGAGCCGTGGCAGGGGCATTCCCAGGTTTTGTCGTCGCCGTTCCACTGGAGCTGGCATCCGAGATGCGGGCACTTTGTCTGCACAGCATAAATCTCCCCGTCGTTATCCTTATAAACGCCAACCTTCTGCCCCTCGTACTCGACAACACCGCCGCTTCCCGGGCGGATGTCTCGCGCTCTGTCGCCGGGCATGGTAAACGTTTGGCGGATGAGCGCCGAAGAAATCACCCCGACCTCCTCTCCAAACCGTTTTGCGGATGCGGTAAGCTTGAATCTCTGCGGCGAAAATACATCGGCCGATGTATCCTCAACGCCGAATATCATTGAGCTGATGATATCCGCCGCCGCCATGGAGCTTGTCATGCCCCATTTGTCAAAGCCCGTGGCTACATACCAGTTAGGGCGCGCGCCGCTGTAACGGCCGATATAGGGTATGCCGTCCAGCGTCCGGCAGTCCTGCGCGGACCACGCGTACTTTTCGCGGCAGCCGGGGTAGAGCTTAGCCGCTCGTTTGCGCAGAAGCTCATATTTGCCGCCGTCGGGGTTTTTCCCGGTGCGGATATCAAACCCGCCGAACAGGAGCAGCCCGTCCGCGGCGCTGCGGAAGGAGAGGCCGTTGGTATCCGCGTCCACATACATGCCCTCAATGGCACGAGCGCCCTCGAGCGCTAAAACGTAGGAACGCTGTTGATACATCCGCATAAAATAGTAACCGGGAACGTCCACTATGGGATAATGGCTCGTGAACACCACGTGCTCCGCCTTGACCCGGCCATTAGCTGTTATTACCGTGTTATCAACCACATCCATCACGCGGGTCTGATCGTACACGCGCAGCCCGCGGCCGATATGATAAAGGAACTCAAGCGGGTGGAAGCGCGCCTGGGAATCGAACCGTACCGCGCCGGCTATGGGGAAGGGGAGCTCCGTATCCTCGGTGAACGCGGCCTTTAGCCCCAAAGAACACGCGGCTGCGGTTTCCGCCCTAAGCTGCGCGGAATCCGCCTGTGAATACACATAGGACGGGCATTCCCGCCAGCCGCATTGAATATTTTCCGCATGGATAATATCGCGGTACATGCCGACTGCCCGGCTGTTCCAGCGCGCGTATTGTAGCGCCGCCTCCTTGCCGTGCTGACGAATCAGCTTATCGTAAATCAGGCCGTGCTGGGCCGTAACCTTGGCAGTGGTATCGCCCGTAACCCCCGCTCCGATATGATCCGCCTCAATTATTACCGTATTTAGCCCTTTCTGAGACAGGAACCAGGCGGTCAAAACGCCCGCCATCCCCCCGCCGATAATCGCCGCGTCAACGCTGATATCCTCTTCAAGCGGCCCAAAAACAACCGGCTCGGTATCCGCGCGCCATAAAGAAACCATAGAAAACCCCTCGACTTCCATTTTTGGGCTTAGTATGCATAAAAACGCGCGGTAATATGTTGACTTTCCTTCGATATAACGACAGGGAAAATCGTTGCTCACGGTATAGGCTTGCGACGCTTTAGGCGTAATTTTTATACGAGCCGTTTCTTTAGTCGCGAAACAGCAAACATTGCGCCGGGTGTTTACCGTAAGGGAAGCCGGCTGTTGAAGCCGCATAACGTATAAGTGATGGCGTTAAATTACACAATATGCACTTTTACTAAAACGTGTGGGATAATATTACTAAATACAATACGCTAAAAAAAGCGGCAAGACGGTGTATGTCTTGCCGTTATTATAAATATATAGCTGGGCCGAACAGAAGAAATTATATTCCTTGCAGCCCCAGGGGCGTTTAAGCTCAACCGCCCCTGTTGATGGGCATGCTCATGCAGCGGGGGCCGCCCCGGCCGCGTGAAAGCTCGCTGCCGCAAAGGGGGTTCACGTTTATTCCGGCCTTAACCAAAAGCTCGTTCGTAAAATCGTTCCGGTTGTAGGTGATGATATTGCCGGGTGAGATAGCCAGCGAATTCGCGCCCATGTTCCAATGCTCGCGTTCCATCAAAATTGGCTTGCCGCCGCCTTCTTCAATGAAGCGGACGGCCGGTATGCCCAAGGCGCACTCCAGCACCCTTGCCGTACTTTCCCCGGCGCGGCCCGCGCGGAGCAGCCCGTTTTGCAGTTTTAGCTCATAGATAGGCACGCGGTTCCTGCTGATAAGCGGGTTGACCAGAAACGCGTCGTAATCCACCATTGTAAACAATACGTCAAGATGCATGCACTGACGCTCTTTGGGAAGGTCGAACACAAGCACGCGTTCATACCCGTTCCTCAGCACGTTGCCGGCGATGCATTCAATGGCGGCCGCGCCGGTCCGCTGGCTGCACCCGATAGCGAGCGTTTTATCCGACAAAATCAGCACGTCACCGCCCTCGACGTTATAGCCAAGCTCGTAATCATACCATAGCGGTACGGGCTTTTGTGTAAAAAGCGGATGATAGCGATGTACATAACGCATCAGCACGGTTTCACGGGTTCTTGAGGCCATGCTCATTGAGCTTATGATCATGCCGTTGCCTATGCAAATACTGATATCCCGCGTAAAGTATAGATTTGGGATCGGGTCGATGACAAAGGGATAGGGATCGTTAACAAGAAACTGTAGGGAGCTGGGAGCGTTTTCACGCAGCTCGTCCCGAACTACTCCGCGGCAAACAGCGTAAAAAAGCTCCTTCGCGCTTTTGCCCGAAAGGTATTGGAGAACCGCTTCCTTTAACGATTCGCCCTGCACGCGCGCAGCGGCTAGATAATCACGGATGAACTCTTTGCGCCGCGTTTCGCTTTCCATTACCGCAACAAACAGATCCTCGAGATACAAAACGTTTACGCCATGGCTTTCGAGTATATTTTTAAACCCGTCGTGCTCCTTTTGCGCGGTCGGAACATGCGGGGTATCCTCAGCAAGCATGCGCTCAAGATATTCCGGTATCAGCTGCTCGAGCTCGACGCCGGGGCGATGGAGCATCACGGTGTTGAGCCTGCCTATCTCGGAGAATTGGTTGACGAAATTACTCATGTCCGCACCTCAGAATGCATATTTGATATGAATACCAGATTTCATTATACACCTCTATCCGGCTGCAGATCCAGTATATTTTCACTTTTTTTACCGAAAAATATACAGTGAGAAACCATTTAAAACGGTTGATAAGCAGGATTAATTTGTTTATAATACGAGTGTCCGGACGCGCTTTGCGGTTTGCAAGTCGGTTTAGCGTATGAAAACGACCGCTTTGCCGGCCGCAAAGCGCCTTTATTCCGTTACGCCCCGTTCGCGGCGCCGGGGCGTATGGGGCGCGAAATTTATTTTCCGTAGCGCTGCAAGCGTTTGAATATTAAAAGACAGAACAGGAGAATTCACAATGGCTTACGACAGGATCTATAACTTTTCCGCCGGCCCCTCCATGCTTCCCCTTGAGGTGCTTGAGGAAGCCAGGGACCAGATGATGAACTACCGTGGCTCCGGCATGTGCGTAATGGAGATGAGCCATCGCTCCAAGGCATACGATGATATTATCGTATCCGCGGAAAAAGTTTTGCGCGAGGTAATGAACATACCGGATAACTACAAGGTGCTGTTCCTGCAGGGCGGAGCGTCGCTTCAGTTCGCCATGGTTCCCATGAATTTAATGAACAAGAATAAAAAGGCCGATTATATTTTGACCGGCAGTTTTTCTTCCAAGGCCGCTGAGGAAGCGAAGAAATACGGCGCTGTGAATATCGCCGGCTCCACAAAGGATGAAAAGTTCAGCCGCATACCCGCGCAAAACGAGCTTAAGCTAGATCCACAAGCGGATTATGTACATATCTGCTATAACAACACGATTTACGGCTCCACGTTCAACTATATACCCGATACGGGCGATGTACCCCTGGTAGCGGATATGTCCTCATGCATCATGAGCGAGCCGGTGGATGTTTCTAGGTTCGGATTGATTTACGCCGGGGCTCAGAAAAACGTTGCGCCCGCCGGGCTTACTATCGTTATTATCCGCGAGGATCTTCTGGGAGAGCCCATGCCGTTTACGCCGGTAATGATGGACTATTCCATCATGGCAAAGAACAATTCGATGTACAACACGCCCCCGTGCTGGTCCATCTATATCTGTAAACTGGTTGTGGAATGGCTCAAGAAAATAGGCGGCCTGGAGGAGATGGCCGCCCGCAACCGGAAAAAAGCGAAGCTTCTTTATGATTATATCGATCAATCCAGGCTGTTCACTTGCGCGATTGAGCCTCAGTCTCGTTCCATGATGAACGTGCGCTTCACGGCGGGCAGCGAGGAGATGGACGCGAAGTTCGTAAAAGAGAGCGCCGCCGCGGGCATGAGCAACCTCAAGGCCCACCGCTCCACGGGGGGGCTGCGCGCGTCCATATACAACGCCATGCCCTATGAAGGGGTGGAGTATCTCGTTGATTTCATGAAGAAATTTGAGCTGGCAAACGCTTAACATTATAAAAGGAGAAAAAGCAAAATGCGTATTTTAGCAAGCGACGGTCTTGATAAATCCGCCGTTGTGGCGCTCACGGGGATGGGCCATGAGGTGGTAGAGCAGTTTTATGAGCCGCAGGAGCTGGCTCAGCAGGTGAAAGGCTTTGATGTGCTGGTTGTTCGCTCGGCAACGAAGGTTCGAAAGCCGATTATCGACGCGGCCAAGGAGGGCGGTAGGCTCAAGCTGATCATCCGTGCGGGCGTTGGCGTTGACAACATCGACGTCGAATATGCGGAGGCGAACGGGATTGCCGTTAAAAACACACCCAAAGCAAGCTCGGATTCGGTCGCGGAGCTGGCGATAGCGCATATGTTCTCGGTCGCCCGCTTTATCAGCGCGGCGGGTTACACCATGCGCGAGGGCAAATGGGAGAAAAAAGCGTATAAGGGCTTTGAGCTTGCCGGCAGGACGCTGGGCATCATCGGCTACGGCCGCATCGGCCAGTCTCTGGGCCGCAAGGCACAGGCGCTGGGCATGAAGGTGCTGGCGTACGATATCTACCGGATACCCGAGCTTGAAAATGAGTCCATGCGCTATGCCGAGCTGGCTGAAGTGCTCAATAACTCAGATATTATTTCGCTCCATACCCCCAGCATCGACGGCAAGCCGCTCATCAACGCAGAGAGTATCGCTGCCATGAAGGACGGGGTTGTAATCATCAACACCTCTCGCGGCAACAATGTCGACGAGGCCGCGCTGCTTGACGCGCTTAACAGCGGCAAGGTACGCGGCGCCGGGCTGGACGTGTTTAATGAGGAACCGGCTAAAAACGCGGCGTTGTACAGCCACCCGCGCGTATCGAGCACTCCGCATATCGGCGCGTCCACGGGCGAGGCGCAAAAGCGCATCGGCTCTGAAATCGTAGATATCATCAAAACCATGTAAAAGAACGAAAAAATAGTGCTAAAAAAGCCCTGAAACACGTTTCAGGGCTTTTTTCGGTCACTGTATAATTTATAAGAGGATAGCTGTGCTTTATAAATAAACGATATGTTTTTATGTTTTTATATAACATAAAGGTAAAATAGGATATTAAGTGAATTGATGTTTAGATGGTTTGATGACAAAAAAGGGGTGTTAAAATTGGATAAGATACCTGGTACAGTTATTTATTAATGTTCCGTTATATGCGAATGCGGCTATAAAGGCGATATGACTTTGGGTACGTGGGTTTGGAACCGGGAATGTATTTTTACAACGGCGTTAGAGGAGCCGGCGCGTCGTGCTCAAAACCCAACGAGAATAGAGTTCGTCTTTTTCTACTCAATTTTAACTAGCAATAAGCCAAGCGAAGCATATGATATTCAATGTTCCCACTTAAAACTATCAACCCCAGACAAACCGGATGCTTATTTTATAGAGATAAGATAAAGCAGATGGGAAAAGGAAAGTATAGACGCATATTGGACGAGGAGGGATCGGCACTCGGTTTATATAGCCACGAATAGTAATATATAAATATAAGTGAATTTATTACAATATATAAATCTAATATTGCCAACACCTTTTTTCGCGGTAATTTTGCACACGGGTGTGTTATATCTTATCACCGCCGATAAGCCCCTTGACGATGGGGAACAGCAGTCTGAACATTTCCTCTGCGGAGGTTTGCTTACGCAGTATCATCAAAAGAGGGGAGTCGCCGGTATACAGCCTGGCGCCTTCTATCCCGTTTGCCGCCTCAATGAGAGCGGAAGGATCAATTTCAGCCTCGGGATGGAAATAAAGCCGGGCTTCCCCTTCTTTAATCCGTATGCGCGTGATATAAGCCAGTTTAGCGGCGGCCTTTAGCAGCGCTACATCCAAAAGCCTCTGCACGGGTTCTGGAATATCGCCGTACCTGTCGATAAGCTCATCCTGTACGTCCGCCATATCCTCCGCGCCTGTAACGGAAGCGATGCGCTTATACATGGAAAGACGGTCGGACTGGGCAGGAATATAAGCGGGGGAGATATGCGCGTCCAGCGGGACTTCCATAACCGTATCCACCTCAAGCTCGCGCGGTTCGCCGCGGGCCTCCTTTAGCGCCTCATCCATGAGCTTGCAGTATAAGTCATAGCCCACCTCGGCCATATGCCCGTGCTGTTCCGGGCCAAGCAAATTGCCTGCGCCGCGGATTTCCAAATCGCGCATGGCGACGCGGAACCCGGAGCCAAACTGCGTAAAATCACGTATCGCGCTCAGCCGCTTTTCCGCAACCTCGGTCAGCACCTTGTCACGCATGAAGGTCAGGTAAGCGTACCCCAAGCGGGAGCCCCGCCCAACGCGCCCGCGGAGCTGGTATAGCTGAGAGAGCCCCATATAGTCCGCGTCATATACGACAATGGTATTCACGTTAGGGATATCCAGCCCGCTTTCAATTATCGTACTGCAAAGCAGCACGTCATACTCCCCGTTCATAAAATCCAGCATGGTTTTTTCAAGCTTGCGCTCCGGCATCTGCCCATGTGCGGAGACTATGCGCGCTTCGGGTATCAACTCGGACAAACGCTGAGCAAACGAATCCATGTTTTTTACGCGGTTATACACAAAATAAACCTGTCCGCCCCTTCCCAGTTCACGCAGGATGGCTTCCCGGATGACGGGGCCGGAGTATTCGGTTACAAAAGTTTGAACGGGATAACGCTGTTCAGGCGGGGTTTCGATTACGGACATATCGCGTATGCCGGTCATGGACATATGCAGCGTGCGGGGGATTGGCGTGGCTGAGAGCGTGAGGACGTCCACGCTGGTTTTCATGTTTTTGATCAGCTCCTTATGCCCTACGCCAAAGCGCTGCTCCTCATCGACAACCAACAGGCCGAGATCATGAAAACGCACTTTGGCTCCCAGCAATTTGTGCGTTCCTACGATGACGTCCACGCGCCCAAGCGCAAGCCGCTCGATAATCCGCCGCTGCTCGGCAGGCGTTTTGAACCGGGATAAAAGCTCGACCTCTATGGGGAAGCCGGCAAAGCGGGCGGCCAGGGTGTTGTAATGCTGCTGCGCCAATATGGTGGTAGGTACCAAAAACGCGGCCTGCTTGCCGTCCATAGCTGCCTTAAAAGCGGCACGCAGCGCCACCTCGGTTTTTCCATACCCCACGTCGCCGCAAAGGAGGCGGTCCATAACCCTGTCGCTCTGCATATCCGCCTTAATTTCTTCAATACACGTAAGCTGATCGGGCGTTTCCTCATAGGGGAAGGCGGCCTCCATCTGCCGCTGCCACGGTGTATCCTGTGAAAAGCGAAAACCCTTTCGCTTGGAACGCAGCCCGTACAACCGCACCAGATCAAACGCCAGCGCCTTTGCGCCCGCGCGCGCACGGGATACGGTTTTTTGCCATTCGCTCCCGCCGAGGCGGGACAGCTTCGGCTCACTGCCGTCCGCGCCTACATATTTTTGAACGCGATCCAGCTGATCCGTGGGCAAAAAAAGCTTATCTGAAGCCGCGTAGTCGATTTTCAGGTAATCCCGCGTCTTTCCGTCCACCGTTAATGTCTCAACGCCCGTAAAGCGCCCTATTCCGTGCGCCTCATGAACTATCATATCACCCGGACTTAAATCCGCCAGAAAAACCGTTTGCGGGCGGCTTTTCTTTTTTTCCGTCGCTTTTTTCCGCGCGGTACCGAAGATTTCTTTTTCCGTAATGAGGGCAAACTTAATTTCGGGGTATTCAAAGCCGCGCGGCAGGTATTCCCCCACAGTTAACGACTCGCCGCGCACGGGCGCGCGTTTAAGCGATTGAGCGATAGCGGTTTCAGCTTTTAGATCCATAAGCCGCCCATGCACACGCTCCGCGTTTGCGCCCGCGTACACAAGGGTTGTATACCCGCTCTTCTTGTAGCTTTTTATATCCTCCGCAAGCGCCTCGTCGCCGGATTGGTAAGATGGGATAGGCCTTGCCTCAAAACGGAATAATTCCTTCGGTCGGATAAGGCCGTAGGTGCGCGTAAGCGCGAAGAACATAGCGCATTGCCCTTCGCCGAGCCGGGAGATGGCGTCCGTTGGCGCTAGAAGCAGCGCGCCCTGGCAGGCATGCCCCTGCCCGCCGGCTAGAATTTGCGATAGGTTGGACAAAAAGCCCGTATGCGCGGCCTGGGCGCTCTCTTCAACGCGCGCGGGCTCGTCGACAAGAATTAGCGAGCCATTAGGCATATAATCCCAGATATAACAAGCTTCTTCATAAAAAAGAGGAAGCAGCGACAGCGCCCCGGGCGATGCAGGGTCCTCATCAATACGCCGTGCTCGCTCCCTTGATTCAACGTCCAAAGGCATTTCGGTAGCGGGCGTTATCAATATTTCCCGTATATTCTCGGTTGCGCGCTGCGACAGGGGGTCGTAAAGGCGCATGGTATCGATTTGATCGTCAAAAAACTCTATACGGCAAGGCGTGTGTTCGGCTGCGGGATATACGTCGAGCCTGCCGCCGTGCAAACAGACCTGCCCCGGCCCCTCGCAGCGTGCGCAAGCTTCATAGCCCGCGCCGATAAGCTCTTCTAGAAGGCGCCTAGGCTCGATTGTTTGACCGACCTGCAGCTTGAAGCATGCGCCCCAAATCGCCTCCGGGGGGGCGAGGCGCTGAAGAAGCGCTTCCGCCCCGACGCATACCGCAAGCTTTTCGCCGGAACAAAGCTTTGTGAGCGCGGCAACCCTCCGCGCGTTAACGCCTGAAGAGCTGGCGTAGGTTTTACCCGTAAGCGGTATATCCCGCGCGGGGAAATGCACCGCGTTTATGCCGTACGCGTTCATTTCGTCCGCAAGGCGGCCGGCCGCCAGCTCGGAGGCGGCCACAATAAGCGCGACGCGCTCGGTATGCGCGCACATGCCCGCGAAAACATGCGCGCGGTGGGGCTCTGGCAGCCCGAATACGCTGGCCGGGCCTTCCCCGGCCAGCAGGCAGCGTTTGAGCCGTTCAAATTCGCCCAAGCCGGGCAATATGGTTAACAGCGGGTGCATCGTCATAGTCGGTTCCTCCGCGTACGGGTTAATTTTCCTTAGTGGGCTTTTTGTTATACAGCGCTTGCGCCTTTGCGGCCTCGCCGGCGGTTATCAGTTCCGCGGCATGCGCCGCGTTTTTTAAGGCCTCAAGCAGAATCTTCTGCTCTTGCATCGGGGGGACAGTAAGCACGTGATGCCTTAGCTCGCCCAATTCAGGTTTGCCCACGCCTATGCGAACGCGAGGGAAATCATCCCATCCCAGCCGGTAAATAATATCCCTCATACCGTTATGCGTACCCGCGCTCCCGTTTTCGCGTATGCGGATGTAGCCCGACGCGATATCCACATCATCGTATATTACGATTAATTCGCTGTGTTCCGTTTTATAAAACCCACAGGCCTCCAGCACGCTTAATCCGGAAAGGTTCATGTAGGTTTCCGGCTTCAACAGCAGGGCTTTTTTTCCGCCGATATGCCCCTCGGCGCATACGCCCTTGAATTTTTTTCTGCTGAATTCCAGCTGATGCCGGGCGGCCAGAATGTCCAGCGCGAGATATCCCATATTATGGCGGGTATGCGCATAATCCGGCCCGGGGTTTCCAAGGCCAACGATAATATGCATTTCTTACATCCTCCTTTACGCAAATAAAGCAGCAAACTGCGTTATCGGCAACAGCTAACGCCCTCATATCACAAGGTATGAGGGGCTTTTAACAATATATTATGAAGGGCCGGCAAGGAAAGCCGGCGGAGGCATAAGGCCAATTGCAGCCGCCGTCGCCCGCGCCCTTGTCATTACGGTTTATTATACCCAATTTATGACCGTTGTGAAAGTGGGTTGAAAAATTTGACGCGCCGAAAATAACGCCGGTAACGCGGTTATGCGGATGTATAAGGATATACTCCCGGCCTGAAATGGCTGTATATTCCGGTAAAGGCGTAATCTAACCGCCGATTATGCAAACGTGCGCGACCGTTGGGAGGAGTCCGGCTCCGCCTCATACGCGCTAAACCGGATAAAATAATTGTATTCCATAGTTGCATATTTTAACTCCCAAAAATGACATGGACATTTCGTACTGAATAACGGGTGGCCGCAACCGCCCGGCTTTTCATGTGCGCGCAGTTTGCTTCTTTAATTTTATATGCAAACCGTTTAATAGAATGGGCGAAGCCCTCTTCTTTGGCGGCCGGCGGCAAAGCATGCGGCAATTTGCCGCCGGCCTTATGACTGATAATGTAAATCAGCCCTTTAGCTGCCGGATTACATCCTGCAGGCGCTGCCGTTGCTGTGCGTTAAGCATTGGTGACAGTCGGTTCGCTACGTTTTCCATCGTGTTATCGTCAAGCTGACCGGCCTTCTTCTGTTCTCCGGTAACGCGTTTAAGCTCACTTAGAAGTTCATTATCGCTTTTCCCGCTGTATTGATTGACGATATTTTGAATATTTCCAGCCGTGTTGGAATCGATGCTCTGAGCCATGCGCGCTAGTTCTTCCTGGGTTGGCATGCCGGCATGCTGTTGCGGCATATCACTGCCCTTCATGCTGCGAAGATCACGTTTCATAACCGAAACCTCCTATTGCTTCTCTATGTATCCATATGCTTAAAAAGGCCGTAAGGTTCATTTCTTTCAATTCAGGCATACAATATAGCAATAAGAGTTGGGAGGCATTTATATGCAAAAGATCGCTCCACATACAGTTCCACTCGCACAACAGCAGCAATCGGATCCGGCTTCGCCGTCGCCTGCTATGCAGTTGGCGCAGCGTATCCGCAGAGAACAGGGGCTAGAGCACGCCAGACGGTATTTAGAAGCTATGGAGCCTTTTATCGCGCTGGGTGAAAGGGAACGCATAGCGGAGCATATAGGCGTGCCGCTGGCGGTAAAAAGGGCCGAACCGCAAACAAACAGCGCGCCCGCGCAGAGCAACCGCAATACGAACAACGTCCCCAACAGCAATCCCATGGGAGGCGGAATGGGAGGCGGTATGGGCGGCGGGCCGATGGGGGGAATGGGCAATATGGGCGCAAACCCCATGCAGTTGATGCAAATGATGTCGCAGATGGGAGGTTCTGGCGGCGGTGGCATGAATGGAATGAACCCGATGATGCTCGCGCAGATGCTTGGAAATATGATGGGGGGCAGGTAATTTAAACGCATTTCATTTCATGCAGTCAAGAGGATGCGTTTAGATTGTTAATAACTGATGCGGCGAATAAGCAAAGGGAGAAGTCCCGCAGCGGACGCCGCTTATATAAGTTTGTGGGTTTCGCTATGTAATAAATTCAAGATTATTTATGACGCGTTACCGAACAAGCTCCCTATTCGCCGGCACGCAGGATGGGCTTTTCAGCCGTTATTGCCCTGTTAAGCATAACAGCGTCCAGCTAAACCGGCTAATTATTCCATTCATAAATCCAAAATGACGGATCGGCGCTCCGCTTTGTTTCCCGCATATCACCAAAGCTTTATTTCGGGTATGGACCACTCTACCTCAATGACCTCGCGGGCGAACCCGCCGCTTCTTATTTAATCCGCGCGTCTGCGTTGCGCCGCATGATTTTGCTAAATAATTTGGTTTTGGCGGTAATCATAGCGCCCGTATCAAACAGCCTTTGAGCCTCCGGATCGTTGATGCGCGGGTTTAATACGGGCAGGTTCTCCGCAGTGGGCGGCATCTTGTGCGTAAAAGCCTTATCCTAATATGAATAAGCGGCATCCTTAGAATAGCAGGTGAGGATATTTTATTGCAGATGCTAGCCGGATAGCTAAAACAGAGTAACGTTCAAAGCGGTAATCGGCAGCAAGCATCGAAAAAAGATCCTAGGCGGCGCTGAGCTTGGCCCTGGGGCGTTGCCTTTATACAAAGAGGGCGATAGCTTTCGGCCTCTTTCCCCTTCTAAAAACAGGCGCGCGGCCTGGCAGAGCGCGCAGCTTTGCGGAGGCTGGCGGTACAAAACCTCACACTGCCTGCGGATATTATCTATATTCATAACTGCTCATCTCATTTGAATATTATTTGCTATTAAAAAATACTATAACGATGTTATCAAACGCGGCTGAAACATGGTTTCGCGCTTTAAAACGCATGAAGGAAGCGTTATTGCGCCGCAGGGCTTTCTCGTTTATAATCAGATGGTAGTTCCATATATGGATAAACTATGGAGGAGTAACATGCGTGAAAATAAGCGCGCAAGGCGGGAACGGCTCAGCGCCGCGCTCGAAGGGCTTGAAAAGGCATACCCAGAGGCGAAACCGGCCCTTGAGTTTTCAAGCCCGTTTGAGCTTTTGGTAGCGACCATGCTTTCCGCGCAATGCACGGATAAGCAGGTGAACAAAACCACGAGGACTTTATTCCCGGTCTATCATACGGCGGAGGCGTTCGCCGGGCTGGATGAGGATACGCTTTGCGGATATATTAAAGGGTGCGGGCTGTATAGGGCGAAAAGCAAAAACATTATAGCCGCCGCCAAAATTCTGACAAGGGATTACGGCGGCGAGGTTCCGGCCGACAGGGACGCTTTGATGGAACTGCCCGGCGTTGGCAGGAAAACTGCCAATGTGGTTGTATCAAACGCCTTTAACATCGACGCGATAGCGGTGGATACGCATGTTTTCAGGGTTGCGAACCGTATCGGGTTCGCAGCGGCCAAGGACGTACTTAATACGGAAAAGCAGCTGATGGAGAGTATCCCGCAAGCCAAATGGTCCAAAGCGCACCACTGGCTGATTTACCATGGCCGGGGCGTATGTTCGGCGCGAAACCCCAAATGCGCGGCATGCCCCATAAGCGCGTATTGCGGTGATTATATAAATAGGGAGGAGATTGGGAGGGCGATTAAACCGCCCGCACCATGATAAATTAGTATAATGCAGTTTGTTGATAAAGCGAAGATTGTTATTAAAGCCGGCGACGGCGGGGACGGCTGCGCCTCGTTCCACCGAGAAAAATACGTTGCCCGCGGCGGGCCCGACGGAGGGGACGGCGGCAACGGCGGGAGCGTAGTTTTTATCGCGGATGAAAACATGAGCACGCTGCTTGATTTCCGTTTTATGCGCCATTACAGGGCTGAGCGCGGCGAAAACGGCAAGGCGAAAATGTCCAAAGGCAAGCGCGGGGAAGACTTGACCGTGCATGTACCGGTCGGCACGCTGATAAGGGATACGGAAACAAACCGCATTGTGGCGGATATGAACCGCCCTGGGAAAACGAAAACCGTGCTTTTTGGCGGGCGCGGCGGTAAAGGGAACGCGCGTTTCGCGACGCCGACCCGGCAGTCCCCAAGGTTTGCGCAGCCGGGGCAGAAAACCGTTGAGCATGAGGTGGAGCTGGAGCTAAAAACCATCGCGGACGTCGGGCTTATTGGCCTGCCCAACGTGGGAAAATCGACCATATTATCCGTGCTTACGAGCGCCAAGCCGAAGATAGCGAACTACCACTTTACGACCTTAACTCCAAATCTGGGCGTTGTTAAGCGGTATGACGCGGCATTCGTGCTGGCGGATATACCCGGGCTTATCGAGGGGGCGGCGGACGGCGCGGGGCTTGGCCATGACTTTTTGCGGCATGTGGAACGCACCCGCATGCTCGTGCATGTGCTGGATATTTCGGGCTGCGAGGGGCGCGATCCGGTTGAGGACTACCGCCAGTTAAATGAGGAGCTGAGGAAATACAGCGAGCGGCTGTATGAGCTGCCCCAGCTTATCGCCGCCAACAAAATGGATATAACGGGAGCGGATGATAACCTTGGAATGCTCCTTAAAGCGATAGAGGGCGAAAACACAAAGGTTTTCCCCGTATCAGCTGCCACGGGGAGCGGGTTCGGCGCCCTTGTTGACGAGGTGGTGAAAGTCCTCGCCACGCTGCCCAAGACCTTTGAGTATGAGGAGGACGACATCGTGGACGGCCCGCAATATGAGCCGGGCTTTGATATAAAAAGAAGCGACGACGGCGCTTTTATTGTAACGGGCGGGGCTGTAGATTATATCCTGGATACTACCTATGCCTCTGATGAGGCGTCCATGCGCCGCTTCCAGCAATACCTAATCCGCGAGGGGATTATACAGGCTCTGCGTGAGGCGGGCGCCGACGAGGAGAGCACGGTGCGTATGGGCGAGTGGGAATTTGATTTTGTTGAATGAGAATGAGAGGGATAATTTATGACGGGAAAACAACGGGCGCAGCTGCGTGCTATGGCGAACGGCATACAGCCGATATGCCAGATTGGGAAAAACGGAATCGTGGATACGCTTGTCGCGCAGCTGGACGACGCGTTGGAGGCCAGGGAGCTAATTAAGGTTACGGTTCTTGAAAACGTGGAGCTTACTGCGCGTGAGGCGGCCGGTATATTGGCGGAGAAGCTTGATGCGGAGCCCATTCAGGCCATTGGCCGTAGATTTGTGCTGTACAGGCGCTCAATGGAGAACCCGCGTATAGAGCTGGAGCTGCTTTAAGAAGCTGTAAAAAATTTTATAGACAAAAAAGCCGGCGGTAAAGCCAACCCCGTGCGGTATAATTTCGTTCCTTGCACAAAATTAGCCAATGCTATGCGCATTGGTTTTTTGTATTCAACTAAAATAAATCCGCAGCATATGATTTATGGATATACATCATAAATTCCTCTTCTTTATATAAGACGGCACAATTTATATATTGACTAAGAATAACAAAAGATAAACGACCAAATATTATAAAGCGTTTATATTAAAAAATATTTAATAACCGTTGACAATATAATTTTCGGTATGTAAAATGAAAACATGATGCATGTCTGTACATCAAAATTCAGTACGGACATACCACTAAATAAGAACAAGAATAACAAAGGAGGAAGCGTAATGAGGACTATATGGCGAAAAGCCGTAAGCGTGGCGGTTGCCTGTATCATGCTGTTGTCCATTGTCAGCCTTGCAAGCCTTGCCGCGCCGGAGGCGCATGCGGAGCTGCCTTTAACGGATTATCATGAGAACGACAGGGCCAAGCTTAGCGCGTTCTTAGAAATCGAAGATGAAAACGGCGTGAAGAACGGCGTTAAGGTAAACACGAATTATAATGCGGAAGATCCCAGTACGTGGGGCGCGAGCTGGAACGCGGACGGCAGGCTCACGGGGATTTTTGGTTATGATTATAAGAACTTAACCGGTGAAATGGATTTAAGCGGCTGTGAAAAGATTAGCATGCTTAGATTAAACGGAAACAATATAACACATATCAATTTAAGCGGATGTACATCGTTAATTGTTTTGTTTTGTCAAGAGCTTCCGTTTTTAAGAGCTTTAAATCTTTCAGGCTGTTCCGGGTTAAAAGACGCTCTTTGCTGGGATAATGCGTCGTTAAGTGAAATCCGTTTGAGCGGATGTGAAGTGTTAACGAATTTAATGATTTACGATTGTGCTCTGGATGTTATTAGATTGAATAATCACCCATTGCTACAAACAATTGATTGCCGCAATAACCAACTGACGGCGCTGGACGTTAGCGGCTGCCCTAATCTTATCAACCTGAGTTACACTGGCAACACTGTAAATGAACTGAAATTCATTCATAACCCAAGAACCGGTGGAGTCGATACAGCAAGAATAGGGGCAGGCGGTACCGTAGGATTTACACGATACTTTGACAGCAATAACGATCAGGGACAGGTAGATTTAATCGCAACCCCAAACGAAGGCTATATCTTTGACGGATGGTATAATCACAATGGTATAATTATATCAAGATATGCTAAGCTAAGCGTTTATTATCTCGATCCATATACGCTGGAAGCCCGATTTGTTAAGGAGGGGGAGCCAATACCCGAAGCGCCAATGGATCCGCCCATAGGCGACGACTATGAAATTCCAGATTCTGCATATGAACCTGAATACCGAACAGTAATCGAATTTTTAGAACAGAAGGACGCCGATGGGGTTAAAAACGGATACAAGCTTAATCCTATGTATAACCCGCAGGATGCAAATACTATTATTTCCAAAATTGTTTTTGTAAACTACGAGAACTTAAGCTATCCGCAAATGTTCGGAATGGATCGCGGCTTGCTATCAGATGATTGCGGCGTGGGATTAACCGGGAATATTGATTTTAGCGGATTCTCAAAATTATGGGTCTTAAGTATAAACGGCAATTCTTTAAAAAAAGTTGACGTTTCTGACAATCCCAACCTTGAGTATATTTATGCACGCGGCAATGGAATGGTTGAATTGAACCTGAGCGGTAGCAGTAGAATTTCGCAGGTACTAGTAAATGATAATAAGCTTACGAGCATTGATTTAACCGAACAACATTATTTAGAAGTGCTTGATTTAAGGGACAATCCATTAACTTCAATAAAGGTTAATTCGAGAACGATGGGATTAATGCCCGGAACCCTCACTGCCGAAGGATACGGTTACATTGGCGCGCATAAACCATTTGCCGGCCAACTTACGATCTATGCCTATCCGGCTGATGGGGAGGAATTCCTGGGCTGGTACGACGAAGAGGGGAATCTGTTTTCAAGCGATGCAGAAACAGTTCTCGAAGCGGGCAGATACGATTTAACCGCCAGGTTCACACAAAATGTTGAGCCCACGCCTACGCCGGAGCAGCCCACGCCTACGCCGGAGCAGCCCACGCCCACGCCGGGGCAGCCCACGCCTACGCCGGAAGATCCTCCAAAGGCCGGCGGCCCAAGCCTGATTATCGTAGGCGCGTTAACAGTGGCCGGCGGAGGTATCGGCCTTATCGTACGCAGAAGATCTAGTATAAAGAGAAGGTAAACCTCATGTGGTTATAACCGACATCAGCCAAATGAAGCCGTCTGGTTAACCAGGCGGCTTCGTTCGTTTTACGGCCGTTGTGATACAAAAATTTTATTCACTCACGCTGCATTGTGCTTTGCATAGAATACTGTTGTATATACTTGTTGCGCGATTTTATCTTTTGCTTTAAGCGATTTAAGTGAACACAGCTTTAAATTCTTATGTTAATTGATTTGCATTTAATATTTTGACGTCCGTTAAACGCGGTATTTAGAGAAAATTTACTATTAAGGAAGCGAAATAATATTTAAACGCTCAGGGCAAAAAGCGCCGCCCTCAGGCTTACTAATAGTCACTAAAACAATTGTGATTCTACAGTGATAAGGAAGTATTCACGACAACTTATTATTAACGCTTACAAACAGGGTGCTACTAAGGGAGAACTTATATGATTCCAAATGGTTCTCCCTTAATGAATAAAAGAAAATATACAAATCAAGTTATTTAAGTTATAATAGGCTCATATTCCGCTATTATTTTTGCCGCATTCCTTAAATGAGTAATATATATTTCATAGAAAAACGGATTGTTATTCTTTTTAGATAATAGAAATTCTGTTGCGGAAATTCCAACACTTGAAGCTCTTAAAGCTGTTCTAACCAATGAGTTAAACTCGTCCGCACTTTTTAATGAATTATGTACAATAAGATTTCTTACTTTTTTCATCTCTTTGTATTTAGATAAAAAGCCCTGAAGAGCCTCTTTAAATGGTTTCCCAGCTTCAAAACAAGATTCTGTTAATTTTACTACAACCTCGATTTTTGACCAGTCTGGATATGCAGATGTTCCCTTAATTAATTGGTTTGCATGTTCCTCATCCCTTGGAAGAATATAGCGCGTTAAAGAGTAACCTTTTACACTACTTTCACCAAGAGCATACGCAATAGTTGAATTTTCCAAAAAGTGTTCCCATTCTGTAAAAACACTTACAAAAGACTGCTTTACTACCATATCTCGAATATTTTTTGTTTCATCTGTTTCTAAATATTGTGGTTTATTAACAGAAACAATACTCGATATAGACAAATCACATTGTTTTTCCATGCCTATTAATATCTCAGATATAGTCATTTTAATACCTTAAAAATTCATTTAGTTTATTGACAATAAACTTGCAACGCTTCATTCGCACATCAGGTGTTGTTGTATTTTTCTTCAACGTAAAAACGAAGGCTTCTTCATCATTGGTTAGTTCATTTTCTTCTGATATCAGCATATTTATGTCATCTAAAACAGTCTTTATTTTGGGCAAATCCTTATCTGAAATTTTCCAATTAATATTTCCAAACATAGACAATGGATAGTTCATATGATATAAGGCCAAAAAAGTACTATAAAACAGTGGTAACTTATTAAAAGCTGTTTCTGAAAAATTCTGCCCATATACTTTACTAAATAAATCTAACGTCTGGGTAAAATTCCGTTGAATCACTTTTGCTTCTGCAAATTCTTCATCATACTGTGCATATAATTTTTTACTCTGTTCAAAGCTATTTGATTCAATTTTATTTTTAACAATAGCAGCAAGTAAATCAGAGACTAATTTAGCATCATCCATTCTAGATATTCCCTTTTCAGTTAGAATACCTGATTCTACCCAAAAAGGTCTATATTCACGTGCCAAATCATAAACCAAGCGCTTATAAACTCCAAAAAATTGTGAATTTAAAAGTTCTTGATTATTTAGTTTAACAGAATAAGTATTTAATCTTGCAAATATATCAAATATTGCATTATCATCTAAATCTATTAGAAGAACAGCTGAAATGGGATATTTTAAAAAATCCCGTTGAATATCATCTGAAAGTTCACTATAAGTTTTATTTCCATACTCCACACTGTGAACTTTACTAATTTTGAAACCGTCATTTAAAAAATCAAAGATAGTCTTTAATCGTTGTTGCCCATCTACAATTTCCCTTTTGGCGCTCATATCCAAATTTGTACTTTCACGAATAAAAATACGCGGAATAGGAAAACCTCCGACAATTGAATCAATTAAATATGATTTTGCTTTGTAATCCCATACAGGACGCCTTTGAAATTTAGGGGAAAGAATAGTCTCCCCACGTTTATAGGAATCATACAATTCTCGAATACTATATTCTCTCGGATTAAAATCTAACATAATTCCATAACCTTCCACAAATGTTGTCACCTCCATTCTATCATATAATCCCTTAATATTGAATCTATAAATAAGTAAATTTACTCAATTATAGTTTGAAAAATTACTTAATTATTCTATGACAAAATGGGTATTTTTATTCATTGATAGCATAGACCATGTTACGCAGTAGAACGCCATTATGAGGGTATGAGTATAAAACCCATGCCTTTGTTGTGTCTGCAAAGCCGCATAAATCAAAGGGAAATTAACCTCTAATGCACTAAGAACCCCCATAATTCAGAGAGGGCGCAAGCGGTCTATCCGTATGCGCCCTCTTGATTAGTGGGCATTAAAGACGGAAACAGTCGTCAAGGGCGCGAAGTTAATCCTTGAGAGCTATTTTTGGCTTTGCTATTTACGCGTCAGCTGATAGTCAATTCGCAACTTAAAAACAGCCATAAGCAGCTTTTCGTTTAATTGTTCTTGCACAATGAAGCCTGTTACTATTACAGAGAGCGGTAACGCAAGATGAAGCATGAAATTACCTTGAATACTTGCAAGAGAATGCTTCTTTGCGCCCCACAGCATAGACGAATACTTTGCCTTGCAGGACAAGCCGACTGCATTTGCAGTGAAGTGCAGAAAATCTTTGTTGACAGCGAGAAATTAGCAAAAGCCTTGTTGTGCCTATTGGAACGGTGGCAGGCAATTATCCTTATGTGCTATTATCTGCAACTCAAGGATAAGCAGATTGTGAGAAATGCGAATGGAAAGCCGAAAACGGAACGTGCAAATCATGTACGGGTAACAGAGGAAGAAAGGCATTAATTGAGGAAAAAATGAAGCAGATACCGTTCACTGCCTACAACACCGCAGTGGGTAATTTTGCCAAAGTTTTCGGGAAGAAAGTTTTCTCACTTCTTAATACGTGGATAACATAAAAGCGCCAAATGCAAATTCGGATTGATGTGTACGAAACATAATACAGAGTATAAGAAACAAAATGTAAATATTGAGATATGCGTCCCTGTAAGTAAACTATGCAAAGATATTGCCCCATTCGCCCATTCAACGCCCCATGCGGATTTGCTGAGCAGAGTGTTAAGCCCGCTTTACGCATGCCGTCGGTCATGCGTAAAGCCCTGCCGCTTCAACGAGCATCCAGGATTCAAATAATTTTGGGCGGCATTGAGCCGCCCTTCATAGTATCGTTTATCTTGTTAGCCTATTTCTCCGTTATGATCAGCTCGCCGCTGCTCTCATCAACCATAAAAACGGTATCCGGCTCAGGGTCGCTTTGTATGATGCTGCGGGCAAGCAGCGTTTCAAGCTTCCCGGCTAACAACCGCTTCAGAGGACGCGCACCGTATTGCGGAGAGTACCCCGCGTCCGCGATGTACCTTTTGGCGGCCTCGGTAAGCTCCACGTCCAATCGCTTTTCCTTGAGGCGGCGGCGTATATCGGCCAAAAGCAGGTCGGTTATCCTATAAATCTCCTCGCGCGCAAGCGGCTTATAAAACACAATATCATCTATCCGGTTTAAAAATTCCGGACGGAACTGAGCCTTGAGCATTTCCTCCACCTTGCCGCGCGCGTCGTCGCTGATGCGGCCGTTCTCTATGCCTTCCAGTATAAACGTTGATCCCAAGTTGGAGGTTAGGATAATTACGGTGTTTTTAAAATCCACCGTCCGCCCCTGTGAATCCGTAATGCGCCCATCGTCAAGCACTTGAAGCAGCACGTTGAATACGTCGGGATGCGCCTTTTCAATCTCGTCGAAAAGCACCACGCAATAAGGCTTGCGCCGAACGGCCTCTGTAAGCTGGCCGCCCTCGTCGTAACCCACGTATCCCGGAGGAGCGCCAATAAGTCGCGATACCGCGTGCTTCTCCATATATTCGCTCATGTCTATCCTTACAAGGTTTCGCTCATCGTCAAACAGCGCTTCCGCCAGCGCCTTCGCCAGCTCCGTTTTACCTACGCCGGTAGGGCCCAGAAACAGAAAGCTGCCGATGGGCCTGTTGGGATCTTTTAACCCGGCCCTTGTGCGCAATATCGCGTCGCATACGGTCTGGACAGCCTCGTCCTGCCCGACAACGCGTTCATGCAGGATTTCGGCAAGCTGCAAAAGCTTCTCACGCTCGCCTTCCATCAACTTTGATACGGGTATGCCGGTCCAGCGGCCAACAATACGCGCTATCTCCTCTTCCGTAACCCTGTCGCGCAAAAGCCCGCTGGCCTTGCCCGTATTGTGCCGTTCCGCCTCCTCAAGTTCGCGCATCAAGCCGGGCAGCGCGCCGTATTTAAGCTGCGCCGCGTGGTTTAAGTCATATTCTCGCTCCGCCTTTTCCATCTGGGCGTTAACCCGCTCAATTTCTTCCCGGAGGCGCTGGACGTTTTTAATGGAATCCTTTTCGTTCTCCCATTTGGCCTTAAGCTCGGAATATACGGATCTCTCCTCCGACAATTCCTTTTGTATGCGCTCAAGGTGATCGGCGGACAGCTTATCGTTTTCCTTTTTCAACGCCGCTTCCTCGATTTCAAGCTGCATGATGCGCCGGCGCATGGCGTCCAGCTCGCTCGGCATGGAATCCATTTCGGTACGTATCAGCGCGCACGCCTCGTCGACGAGATCGATGGCCTTATCCGGCAGAAAACGATCCGATATATACCGGTGCGAGAGCGTGGCGGCCGCAATGAGCGCGTTATCGTTTATTTTAACGCCGTGAAAAACCTCGTACCTTTCCTTCAAGCCGCGGAGTATCGAAACCGTGTCCTCTACGGTAGGCTCGTTGACCATAACCGGCTGGAAGCGGCGGGAAAGGGCGGCGTCTTTTTCAATATATTTTCTGTACTCGTCGAGCGTTGTGGCGCCGATACAATGCAGCTCGCCCCGGGCAAGCATAGGTTTTAGAAGGTTGCCCGCGTCCATGGATCCCTCCGTCCTGCCCGCGCCTACGATATTATGCAGCTCGTCAATAAACAGGATGATGCGCCCGTCGCTCTTTTTGACTTCGTTCAATACAGCCTTTAAACGCTCCTCAAACTCGCCCCTGAACTTCGCCCCAGCGATGAGCGCGCCCATATCCAGAGAAAAAATCCGCCTTTCGCGCAGGCCGGCGGGTACGTCGCCCCGGACTATACGCTGGGCAAGCCCTTCCGCAATCGCCGTTTTTCCCACGCCCGGCTCGCCGATTAGCACAGGGTTGTTCTTGCTCTTGCGGGAAAGGATACGAATCACGTTGAGAACCTCTTCATCCCGGCCTATCACAGGGTCAAGCTTTTGCTTTTCCGCCAGGTCAACCAGATCCTGCGCGTATTTTTTCAGCGCGTCGTACGTATCTTCAGGCGTGTCGCTCGTTACGCGCGCGTTGCCGCGTACGGCGTTAAGCGCGGTTAAAAAGCGGTTTTTATCGATAGCAAAGCGGGCAAACAATTCCTTAACGCTTTTAGACGGCTTTTCAACAAGGCCAAGAAAAAGATGCTCAACGGATATATACTCATCCTTTAAATTGCCCGCGATTTTTTCAGCCTCGTTGAGCGCCCGATCCAAATCCTGCGTAACGTAGACCCTATCCGCTTCGCGGCCGGGGCCCGTAACGCGGGGCGTAGCTTCCAGCCGTTCCTTAAGCGCGCTGCCAAAGCCCTCACCATCCACGCCCATTTTTACAAGGAGCTGCGGGATAAGCCCATCCCGTTGATAGCTCAACGCGTATAAGAGATGCTCCTGATCAACCTGCTGGTGCGAGTATTCCACCGCCGTTGATTGCGCGGCGGCGATAGCCTCCAACGATTTTTGCGTAAAGCGATTGGTGTTCATAATATCAACTCCTTTAAGTCATGATAGTTTTATACCCTCAGATTAATAATTTATCCTCGAGCCAATTCAAAAAAACATTGCCGGCCGCATCCGTACCATAAGCGAAGAAAGCTTTGAGCGAGCCGTCGAACGCGTTAACATAAGCGACAGCGGCCGCGGCAAGCGATTCAGCCGCGTTTTCGCAACCAGGAGGGCGAGTGAGTCTGCGCGATAACTTTGCAGGCTCGAGTTCCCGGATAATTTGCCGCCCCAATAGCCCTGGAAGGTATTCATCCTCCAATCGCGCCCACAATAAAAGAAATTCGGTAAATTTCTCGAGCAAATCCACGTTCTGGGTGCGAAGCGAAGCCCTGAAAAAGCCGAACGACCCATCGGCGGATGGAAGTAATTCCAGGCTATATTTAACTGTGGGGCGGTATCGATACTTTAGCCTGGTGCTAATGTCTAGCGTTCCGCCGGTCGGGCGGGGGAGCGGGTGAAGCGTATCCCGGCCGGCCAGAGAGAGTTCGACGAGCTTGATAATATCCTGAATATGCTGCTCAGGCGTGGTGCAGGAAACATGCTCTGCCAAAATACGATCGATAATGCCTGAGCGGCTCGTATTTCTCGTTAGCGCAAGGTCGTCGATGGCGTCCACAACCTCTTCTGAAAGCACAATACTGTATACCCTTTTTTTCATTTTATTTATTCCCCTCCACAACTGAATTTTAGTGTTCGCTAGATAAATTGTCAATGAAGTTATATAAAAATAAATTCAAATTATTTGTGACGCGTTTCATATTTTCTTGAATTCCAAGACAATATGCGACGAACTTCAATCGCATAGTGTCTTTTAGACGCCTGCTCGTTATTTCAAGATATGGGATGAACCAAAAGATTATAATATCTTTCAATGACGGCTTTTACCCTTAACCCCAATCATTTATTAGCTTACTTCATTATTCAAAACTTCCTTTTCATTTTTGAATCACATATCGCATAAAAGCGCATAAAAGTGTTTATGGTTTTTCAAAAGTGTAAAACGCTGCGATATCGGCAATTTATATATACATTTTGCGTAATCTGCGCAATCCAGAGCCTTATCATAAAACATACTGTCAGGCTTTAGGGCCACTGTAATATTGCTTTAAGTAAGCAAACATCAATGTATATCCTCTTAAACGGCCCCAATAATGATTCGCATTGGGGCATAATTCCTTGGCGGTTTTTGTGTTTGATATACCAAACCAGCTTTAAACACGGATTTCACAAGTTCGCCGCGTATCGCGTTAAATTTTGCGCTTATTCTTTTGAAAGTTAGATGCGTCAATTCAGATTCCTTGTCAACATCTGCTCAAAAGGAATAGGTTTAGCACATTAATTGCCTTAGGTTAAGGCGTAAGGAATTACACATGCCATGTAAACGATTCCGATTAGTCAGCTAAAAGGCGCCGATTATCCTGGTCGTTCGCCTTAGCATATTACGCGCTTGACTTTCAAAAAACAAGTTCGTACTGTCCAATACCGATAAAACGAGTTTTGATAAATACGTTCCATCCATCATCATACAGAAACCCTGCTGAAAACCTGTTAAATAATAAACGAAAGGCCGTCAGCTGTTCCATTTAAGTCGTCAGAGGCAGGCGTATTTAATTCTCAAGGCTATATTAAGCTGCTGATGAAAAGGCTTTTACAGCGTGCTTTATATGCCTGCCTCTGACGAAACGGTGAGATAAATTAAACTCTTTAGTTGATCTTACCGTCACTCATGTTGATTACGACGTCGGCTTCTTCGGCAATGCCCAGGTCATGGGTAACAACGATAACGCAGTAACCGCCTTCGTGCGCAAGCTGCTTTAAAATGCCGATAATGTTGCGCCCATTTTCCGTATCGAGATTGCCTGTGGGCTCGTCGGCCAGAATTACGTCCGCATGGCTGGCCAGCGCGCGCGCAATAGCCACACGCTGCTGCTCGCCGCCGGAGAGCATAGAGGGGAACCGTTTAAAATGCTCTTCCTTAAGGCCGACCGATAGGATTTTTTCGGCGGCTATTTGCCGCGCTTGCTTCTGCGGCGTTTTTTTAAGCTGCAGCGGATACATAACGTTTTCCAGCGCTGTGAGCAGGGGAAAAAGATTATAACTTTGATATATAACGGCCACGCTGTCCCTGCGGTATTTATCGCGATCGAGCTGCGCGGTTGATGTGCCGCCATAGCTCACCTCTCCTTCCGTGGGTAAATCGAGGCCGGCGAGAACAGATAGCAACGTTGTTTTTCCGCTCCCGCTTTTTCCGACGATAGCGTACAGCTTACCGCCCTCAAACTCGTAGTTTACGCCGTTAACCGCGTAAACCGTTTGGTACCTGTTTCTGTAAGCGTATGTTACATCCTTCAAAGCCAACTTTTCCATTGCGTTCACTCCTTTACTTTCATTATTTGCATAACATTAATCGTTGTTATTCGTATTACAGCCGCCGCCGCCCCAATGATATAGCACCCGATATAAATACCGAGTTGCGCGAAATTAATTGAGGCGCCAAAACCTCTTACAATATTGTATCCAATTACCCCGAGTAAAGCGCCAAGCACCCCAAGCATCAGCTGTTCGATGAACGCTACAAAAAACACATTGCCGCGCCGGGCGCCCATGCTTCGCATAACTGCGAATTCCGGCCGCCTGTTTCGGGTGAGTATAAGGCTGGTGACAAAGCCTATTCCAATTGACGAAATCAGAAGGAGGGGGATGAGTATGTTGAGCAGCGTAATATTTCGCTCAATTGACGACACGGATTCGTTAAGAACGGCGTCGTTCACGGTTATGGCGTAACTGTAAATTGAATCTCCTGCCGTAACATCCACCGGGGAATAATATTTCCATAGAATGGATTTAAACTCATTGAGCTTCCTATTGTCTTTTACGGTAAAACTCAGACTGTCCGCCATGTAGATGTCCCCGGCTTTTACGGCAAGCGAGCAGATTGCCCCCCATGGGCAATAAATTGAATCCTCTTCCGAAACGATCCCCGTATATGTGCCGGCTACTATTAAATCGGCGACGATTGGCTTTTTCTCAAACATCGGCCCGTAATCGTAAGTTACCGCAAGGGATAAAGTCATATCGGCGCTTGGCGCCTTGTCTCGAACCAAGCTTGCGGGGACAATGCAAATCATCTTATCGGTGTTGAGATCGGTTTCATCATATCCGTTAAAAAAATCAACCGTTACACCGTTGTGCGGTAAAAGCGAGCTGTCCGCCTCAAGCATGGAAATACCTATAAGATATGGAGCCTCAGCTATATTCTCGATTGAGGGCTCCTCCCCTGGGATTATGGCATTATAACGCAAACGCCGTTTAAAACATATGTCTTTTATATATTCTGAAATTTCATAAACCGGGTTCGTACACGCGTCAACATAGGTTGGATTGATTTGGAGGCGATCCGTTTTCGTACCCTTTACGTCGGATACAACGCATTTGACCTCAATAGAATCGTATATCTCATTTAACTGCGTATTCTGCGATGCAAGCGCATAATTCAGTTCGCATAAAAGCAATGAAAAGATTAAAGATGCGGCAATAGCGGCTAGGCATGAAAGGAAACTGCGGCGCATATGTTTAAGAGCGTATTTAAACGGCAGCATGTTTTATACCTCCTTAATGAAAAATAAGCTTTGTTTACCTTATGCGGGCTTTTACGCGAGGATGCTTATCCAGGCAAGAACGATTGTAAGCGGCGTATCGTTCATTCAGCCTATACCAAACCCGCCCTTGAAAAAAGCAGACAACGTCGACTTGGTTTGGGTAAATAAAGCAAATGGAACCTGGACTATACGGTTAGAGAAAAAGCAGCGCCGCATTTGGAATACCTGTTTGTCAACAGGTCGGTTCAATCGCTGTCGCGCTTCCTTGTTCTTGTAATTGCTTGTCATATTTCACCCACCATGCACAAGTTTGCTATATCAGCCGGATATATGCATACCTATTATACACATATGTCAATATCGTGTAAACACCAAATTCTAATAATTTCCATACTGTAACGTACCGCCCCCGAATGTACGATTATAGTTATAATACCACAATTGCTGTTAAAGTAACGTTTCACCTCCAACATAATAACCGTTTAAATGATATTGACACTGAATTTCTTTTATAATTTATTTTAGAAACTCACAAAAAGATAAACTTTTCACATCATTTCTATTTATTGTTATCTACTTGTAGATCTATTTGATAAAAAAACATAATCATACGATAACATACTCAAAACATCGAAAAAGTAACGCATATTTTAAATATATAATGATAATTCATAAAATGAAGTTGCAGGCCGGCGCATATAATTGCTTATTTTGCGTTATAGCTTACTGACTTGAGGGATAAAAACAATTATAGCGTAAACAAATTACTCCGCCATGAGACGCAGGCGAAAACGCGCAATGCCTGATTGCGCAAATGATTTTTGACTTTGGAGTATGGGGCTGCCTGTAAAGTCATTTCACATTGGTTCAGCTACCTGCCCAGCTTGGGAATGTTTACATCCGCCGCCAGATTCGCCGAAGAATACAGCACAAGGATATCGTCGGCATTCTCATCGGAAATCAGCTGGCTGACGGGCGCGTTATAATACCTTAGGTCGATCATGATTATCCGGTTATAGTTATGCGTTAAGAAAGGCGCGATGCTGTTTCCGAACGAATCCTTAATCAGCACCAGCGTGCCGCGCTGAGCTTCGCCGTCCAGGCGCGTTATAAAGGTCAGGCCGTTGTTGCCGTAAAGGAAGCCGGCGTATTTGTCGCGCTTGCTGAACTGTTCGACGTCATACATGCCGTCGTAGGTTTCGCCGTTTATTTCCACCTGAACCCCGCCCATGGGATAATACCTGATTACATCCGGCTTAAGGCCGACCTTCTTCGCTTTTGAATAGAGCGTACCGTAAAAATCGCGCACATCCACAGTCTCAAGCGTATTTACGTCAACGGGCGAAAGCCCGGCGGCGCGGCAATAGGCCAAGTATGCGTAATAAGCGCCAAGCGTTGTATAATGATGATCCGTATGATAATAGATCTCCTCGTCCCGGTGCAGCCTTAGTTCATCCAAAACAGGAAGAACAGCCAGGTTATTATATAAACCGGAAAAATCGGTTGCTGGAAAGCCAAGGGGCAGCTTATCGGTCAATACGGCCTCCGCTGGGGGGATCAGAGCGAAATACGCGTTCTCATACTTGCCCATAAAGCCTTTGAGCGCGGTAACGTTCGTGTTCACGCGGTTTTCGTCAAGCGGAGGGTAGCGCTCAAACAGATACCCGTCCGCGCCGTACGCGACGGAGTTGTTCTCAATTTTGAGCATGGCTGTTTCCGATAAAGATTTGAGGGTTATCCACCAATCGCGCAGTATAAACTGATCGTTCACGTACGTTTCGTAATCCGCCATGAATTTTCCGGATGCAACGCGCTCCCAGGTAAGCTCCGGCCTTTGAGCGAGCACGCGGTTTTCAAGGTCTGAAAAGCCTCTTGATGAAAAAAGCGGATCGAGCAGGCTGACGGCGGCGAGAAATGCCGCGCAGACAAGGAGCAGAGGGTGGTTTTTAATCATTGCGTTAACATCCTTTCATCTGTGCTAAAAACGAAAATACAAAAAAGGGTTGTACGTAGCGTCTACAAGATAAGCTACGGACAAAATGAGCACGAGCAATAGGCCGGCGGTGACGAACGGCTTAAGCTTTTTTTCGCGCCTCTGATAAAGGTTTTTAAACAATGGCGTTGAGCATAGGCCGCATATCAGCAGAACAACGCCGTAGTTCCTCAGGTAATAGACAACGTCGGCGCTCCAGCCGCCTGAAAATACGCGCGAAAGCAGAAGCTCAAGCGAACCCGGCTCGGCGGATACGAATATTGCCCAGCCGAAAAGCAGAAGCACTATCATATATACCCGGGAAAACAGGCGCGAACGTTTAAGGTATGGCAGTAAAAACGCCTTTTCAAGGCAAATGAGCGCGCCGAAATACAGCCCCCAAATTATAAAGTTGAATCCGGCGCCGTGCCAAAGCCCTGTGAGAAACCACACGATAAACAGGTTGAGGTACATGCGCCCCTCGCCCTTGCGGTTCCCTCCCAGGGGGATATAGAGGTACTCACGGAACCATGATCCGAGCGTGATATGCCACCTGCGCCAAAATTCAGTAACGCTGCGGGATATATATGGGTAGTTAAAGTTCTGCGGGAACTCAAACCCGAACATTCTGCCAAGGCCAATGGCCATCATAGAATATCCGTAAAAGTCAAAATAAATCTGAAAGCCGTACGCGATTACGCCCAGTATGGCCAACGGGGACGACGCGCCGGACAGGTTTTGCTCAACGCTGTTCCAAAGCTGGCCGATATTGTTCGCCAAAAGCACCTTGCAGCCCAGGCCTATGATAAACGCGCGCACGCCGTCCTCGATACGGCTAAGGCTTGCGGTTCTGAACTTGAGCTCTCGGCTGATTTCGCTGTAACGCACGATAGGGCCTGCTATAAGCTGCGGGAAGAGGCTGACGAACGCGCCGAAGTTCACGATGTTGCGCTCGGCCGAAACATTCCCGCGATATACGTCGATGGTATAGGACATGGTCTGGAACGTGTAAAAGCTGATGCCAAGAGGCAGGGCAAGCCCCAAGACCGGAATATTTGCACCGAATATGGAATTAACCGTCTGCGTGAAGAAGCCGGCGTATTTGAAAACGGCGAGCATACCGAGATTAAATATAATGGAAACGAAGAGCATTGTTCGCATAACGCCCCGCCGCCCCCTGTTACTTTCAATTACTATGCCGCATACGTAATCCACAAAAATAGAAGCGAGCATGATGACAATATATTTTGGCTCCCCCCAGGCGTAAAAAATCAGGCCGGTTAAAAGCAGCCACGCGTTTTTAAGGCGGAACGGGAGAATATAGTAAATAACCAGCACGATAGGCATAAACCGGAACAGAAAATATAGGCTGCTGAAAATCATGATAACCTCGATGCCGAGCTTGTATCGCTCCGTTTAGCGGCGCGGCCGCCCCAAAGAACAACCGCCATACCGCGAGCGCAAGGCGTCCGGCCTGGCCGGCGGCGTTGAGCCGTGAAGTAAGCCCAGCCGCGGCGGGGGCAACCAGGCTCCCCGGGCGGCGCCGCTGATGCGCAAAACGCCTTATCTGATACTCTGGCGGTAACCGCTCTAAGCGCGCAAGCCGCCAGAGTATCGTGCGGTTTATTCGACCCCGAAAACTTCTTTAATGGCATTGATGCCGATTTCATTTTTTTCCTTCGCCTGCGCCTCGCCCTCTTCTTCCGTATCGGCCATTATCTCGCCTCCGAGCATGACGAAAAAGACGTGGTCGCGTATACGAAGCACCTCGGAGGCTTTAACCTTGGGCATATTCATTGGGTACTGCATAGAATCGTTCACCAGGTACTCGCGGTACGTATTGAGCGCGTTCTCAACATCCTCAGCATGGCCTTGAGCCGCTTCAATACCAATGAAGGTATCGACGTTTACGCTGATCAAGGGCATTTCGGCCTTATATTCCTTTACCCATTCAGGCTTGATTCCGTAGGTAGCTTCGAGGATATCGGCTTCAACGGGCGCGTTGGGATAATAGTTATCGCCATAAGCCTCCACAACGGCGTCGTACGCGGCCTGAAGCTTACCGGTATCATCGATGTTTTCACCTGGCTTTCCACTGTCGGCGCATCCTGCGAGGCCGGCGATAACAACCGTAAGAGCCAACGCGGCGGCAAGAATTTTCCTGTGCATGAGATATTCCTCCGTTTATTAGTTTACCGGCGCTTCAACTCTTTGAGCGCCGCCTATTATGGAACGAAACTACTATCAGTTTTGTTCCAATTAATTAAAATTATTTAAAGAGTAAGCGCTTAGTTCAATTAAAATTTATGAATTTTTACATAAACTGTATTTAAATGTGAAAACCTTCGAGTTATTCTGCGCTTGGGTTTTTCCGATCCGCTCCTATGACAAAATTCAAGTCCACATTATGAAAGCTGGCAAAAATATTCTTGTCAACCTGCGTGTTTTGTTTCCGAAGCGTACTCAAAATCCGTTTTATTTCCTGCCTTTTTGTGGGAACGCAGGAGTTGGTTAGCGGGCAGGCTAAGCGCAATAACGGCTGTTCAAGGCTGTGCGCCCAGGCTGTAATCTCCTCCTCGCGCACCAGGTACAAAGGGCGTACCAGCTTCATGCCCGGGAAGTTCCTGCTGTTCACCATCGGCATCATTGCTCGAAACTGGCCCGCGTATAAAATACTTAGGAGTATGGTTTCAACCGCGTCGTCAAAATGATGGCCTAACGCTATTTTGTTGCAGCCCAGTTTTCTCGCTTCCTCATAGAGCGCGCCGCGCCGCATTTTTGCGCATAAAAAGCATGGAGAACCCGAGTCTTGGGCAGCGAACTTGAAAATATCCCGCTTAAACACGCTAAGCGGAACGCCCAAAGCGTACGCGTTAAGAGCCAGAGCCTTGACCGACTCCGTATCGTACCCGGGATCGAGAGCGATGAATTCTAATTCAAAGCGTACCGGGGATACCCGGCGCAGTTCGAGCATACATTGCGTCAGGAGCATGGAATCCTTACCTCCCGATACGCAGACCGCTATCCGGTCGCCCTCACAAATCAGGCCATACTGATTAACGCCCCTTACAAAGGGCCGCCATACGCTTTTTTTATGCGTCAAGCGGATTGACGGCCGTTTAACATCAGCCTTCATAATAACGTATAAGCGCTTGGGTTCCCAAATCATCCATGCCTTTTTCGGACAAGGAACGGTATTCTTTGGCCACCTGGTTCAGAATGGGCAGATGACGCCCGGCGAGTTCGGCCTCCTCGAGCGCAATATCCATATCTTTGATATAATGCTTGATGAAAAAACCGGGCGCCATATCATCGTCGAGCATGCGGGGCGCCATATTATCCATTTGCCAGCTTCCGGCGGCTCCTCGGCTGATGCAATTGAGCACGGTTTGTACGTCGAGCCCCATGCTTTTCGTATAGGCAATTGCCTCGCATACGCCCGCGATCGCGCCGGCGAGGGCAATCTGATTAGCCATTTTCGCATGCTGGCCCGCGCCGGCGGGGCCGACATAGCGGGCGGTACCCATCGCTGATAATAACGGCTGGCATTTATCAAACGCCTCCCTGTCTCCGCCCGCCATGATGGACAGGGTTCCGTTTCGCGCGCCGACGTCCCCGCCGGATACGGGCGCGTCAACAGCGCTTAAACCTCTTGCCGCGGCCGCCGATTGTATGCGCGCGGATAGCGCAGGGCTGGTTGTGGTCATATCAATAAGGTGCGTACCGGGCGACGCGGAAGCGATTATGCCCGCCTCTTTAAAATAAACCTCTTCAACATCCTTTGGGTAGCCGACCATTGTGATAATGGCGTCTTGCCCCGCGGCGCATTGGGCTACCGAGCCGCGCCAAGCCGCGCCCTCGTCAATAACGCCGGCCGCTTTTTCCTTTGTTCGGGTATAAACGGATACGTTAAAGCCGTTTTTCATTAGATTGCGAACCATGGAAGCGCCCATAACGCCCACGCCGATAAAACCGATATTCTTCATAAAAACACCCCTTTTTTATTACGGTAAACGTCCTTAAGAATTATAACATAAGGGCTTGAGCGTTAACAGGCTTGGGTGACAGTATTAAGTTTTTGCTCATACCTTATATATATGAGCAAACCACCAGGAGGTAGATTCAATGGCATTCTCGGACGTTGATCTTTTGGCGCGCCTGATACAGTGCGAGGCGGGCGGAGAGGGAGAAACCGGCATGAAGGCCGCTGCTGGCACCATAATGAACAGGGTCAACGCCCCCGGGGGTGAGTATGCGCGCGTAAGCCAGGGCGGGAGCCTGCGCAATATCGCGTTTCAGGAACGCCAATTTGAATGCGTTACGGAGAACTCCAATCAGAACGGAGGGCAGAACATCTATAATATGCGCCCTGAACAGATGCATTACGATATTGCCGAATGGGCGTTGGCCGGAAACCGCTTACCGGGGCTGGGCGAATCGCTCTGGTTCTACAACCCTTACTCAAGCCAGTGCAGGCAGAATTTCCCGAGCAATTCAGGCTATTTGGTGGATAAGATCAACAACCATTGTTTTTACTCGCCATCGCAGCAATATTTTAATACCTAATCCGCTATCTATGCTAAGAGCCGCCAGGCTCTCCTCCTTAACCCTTGGTCCGCTTGCACGGCCCTTTTTCATGGGGTATACTGGAAACAATAATACGGAGGAGGCGGGTCAAATGAACGAACCGGCGCTTGTGATAATGGCCGCGGGCATGGGGAGCCGATACGGCGGTTTAAAGCAGATCGATCCAATGGATGATTATGGCGACATTATAATGGATTTTTCCATATATGACGCGTTACGGGCGGGCTTTAAAGAGGTTGTGTTTATTATAAAAAAAGCCATAGAGGAGGATTTTAAGGCGGTAATCGGCCGGCGGATCGAGAGCAAGGTTAAGGCGACCTATGTCTATCAAGAGATGGACATGCTGCCCAATGGCATAGAGGCTCCGAAAGGGAGAACCAGGCCATGGGGTACCACGCACGCTGTGCTGTGCTGCAAGGAAGTTGTCCGCGGGCCGTTTTTGGCCATTAACGCTGATGATTATTACGGCCCCCGCGCCTTTGACCTTGCGTACGGGTTTTTAAGGGAAAACCGGGGGGAAAACGAACACGCGCTGGTTGGATATGATATCGCCAATACGCTGACGGATAACGGGCATGTGACAAGAGGCGTTTGCGTTGTTAATGAGGATGGTTTCCTTACGCGCATAGACGAGAGGATGCGAATAAAGAAAATGGGGCGCTCCGGGGCGTACACGGAGGACGGCGGCAAAACGTATGCCATTATACCCGAGGGCACGACCGTTTCCATGAATTTTTGGGTATTCAACAGGGGCATGATGCGGGAACTGGAGCGCGGATTTGAGGGGCGGCTTGCCCAGGGCATAGCTGAAAACCCCATGAAGTATGAGGACCTTCTTCCAGTAGCCGTACAGCGCGCGCTTGAGGCCGGCTCTGCTACGGTTAAGGCGCTACATACGCAGGATAGCTGGTTTGGCGTTACATACCCAGAGGATAAACCGGCCGTTATGGCGTCCATCAAAGAGCTTAAGCGGCGCGGCGTATACCCCGAACGGTTGTGGCAGGCTGATAAGTAATAGGTAATATAAACGGATAAATATGAAGCGGCCCTGCTGCGGCCGGCAGGCTGGCTAAAAAAGGCTATGCCGCTTTATAGCTTGCATGGGGCGTTTAGCGCCCCATGCTGGAAAAGCCTTGCACGGCAAGGTTAAACATACCGGAGCTTTCTTGCAAAATCCTGAGGCACAGCCTTATATTGAAATAATTTATAACGCCCAAAAACAGCTTTTTTATTCGCCGTACGGTTTGTCTGCGTATATCGCGAACGCTTGTTGGGCGGCTTAGCGCTTGACATAATCTTTATCAAATGAGATGATTAAGAACAATTGAAAGGTTTGGTTTTAGTACGCTAAAACTGAATTTGAACCGGTTAACAGGAACGTGCGCTATAACCTAAAATATGCGGCGCCCGGTAATTATTCTTAGCTTTAGCGGCCGAGATACGCCCGGCTGCTTAAGCAGAGCCTCACAATTTGACCGGAAAACAATGATACATGAAACCTGGAAGCGGGGGTAATCAACATGGCGAACATTATGCTAAGGCAGCCCGTTCTGCTCTATGAGGCTGTTGAGGCGGTTTACGCTTATATGAATAAAATTAATTTTGAAGACAAGAAAAACAGCATTTTACTTAAATACGGAAAGAAGTATTCAAATGAAGAAAAACAGCATTTCCTAAAAAAAATTGAGGCGCTTAACGGTATTGTGGAGGACGCCTGCCTAGAGCTTGACAGCAACGATTCTCGCCTGCTTTTCTATTTCAAGCGGCATGAAACGGAAAATAAGCGCCAGCATATGTGCCTTGCCAAGCTTATGGTTTACAGCTGTTTTTTGGATATATCCGCCGTCGATCCTGAGGATACCATAGCGCATATCAGGAGAAAAGCTGCGGATATATTTAGCAAGCCCTTTGAGTTGACGAATATCAACAGCGGGGGAATGAGCATCAGCCCGGTGCCAGACGGCGCGCCCCAGCCGGACCTTATCGATCAGCTTGATAAGCTTGAGCTAGCCGAGGACAGCAAATGGAGCATATATAAAATTATATTAAGGTTCAACGACTATTTTGATGAGATGATTTCTCTAATCCGCCCGGTTTTCCCGCGCCTTGAAAAGGCGCTTCAACGGATTCTCCCGCTGATTCAGCCCACATATGATTATTGGGACGGTTATTTTAAGGAGCATAGTTTTTTCAGCTTCCTTGACAGGCTGGCAAAGCAGGCCCTTCCTGAGGACTCGCTGGATATGGTGGTGAATTTAAGCGTTATATCCTGCACGGATATGATTTATACCTACAATGTACTTATTGATCAGGATTTCAGGCAGGTTTACATAGGCATTTTGATAGATGAGGATTTTCGCGTGGATAAAATTCAACTTACGAACGACTCCGTATGCAACATACTTAAGATCATCAGCGACAGGAGCAAATTTGAAATCCTGCGAAAGATCTCGCACACAAGCGCCTATGGGCAGGAGCTGGCCAACGAGCTGAACCTGACAACGGCGACCATATCCCGGCACATGTCCACGCTTCAGGACTACGGCCTGGTCCATACGAGAAGGGGGGAGATGCGCATCTATTATACCCTGAACAAAGAGGCGGTTGAAAACCTTTTTGATATGGCGCGGACGGCTCTGCTTGAATGAACTGTAAAGCTTTTATTCAGTGGTTTGAATGCTTTTTTTATATCCGTTGAAATGAATGTAATTTAAAGCCGTTATCTGCGAGGATAACGCGCGCTCCGGATGAAGTGAGGGCGGAAAATGCCAACAACAGTTTATAAAGGTATGAATTATCAAGGAAGGTTTATAATGGACAAATCTGTGTTTAGGCGGCTGGCCTGCAACTGCAGGGTAAGGGAATTGGTTGATTACTTATCGTCTTGCGGGGAAACGGAAAAAGCTCAGCGGATAAAGAACCGGTTTGAGAACATATCGCGTCCTGGTCAATACAGCCGGCTGCTAAACGATATTCTTTACTGCTATTATCTGTATTATAAAGACGTATGTTGGGATAAGATATCCGTCGAAGATGCAGACAAACATCTCGAGGCAAGGCTGCGCGAAGCGCTGCGGGCGGATGGTGAGATGGAAACGCTTGAGAGTGAAATTAAAAACAGGCTCTCCGCTGAGGGGATTTATTTTCTTGGCGGCAGGACAGACCAGTTTTACAGCCCTTATATTTGGACAAGTATGGAAACCAGGCGGTATGATATTGAGCTCCCGGAGAAAACGCTGACGTTAAGCGTCAATTTTATGGATGGGTTCGTGAGCGGAGGCTGGCTGGATTACCTATCGCTTGGCGAGATAGGCACCGGAGGGTGGGTTACGGCAGGAAGCTGCGAGCTGTTTTGCGTGCAATCCGCATATGCAGAAAAAATCGATACCCCCGCTTTTAATGTCAGCTTTCTCAAGCATGAGGCGCAGCATATGGCAGACAGGAAATACGGTGAAGACGCTATTTCGAGCAAGGATCTTGAATACCGCGCCAAATTGGTGGAGCTGTTGTATTATCCGGATATAAGCCTATTTCTAAGCTTTTTAGCCACCGCCGACGGCTCGGATAAGCGCTTAGCCCATTCTTATTCGGAGTATGCGATAATCAAGGCGCTGTCGCAAAGGATTTTCGGCGCGGAGTATATTGACGGCGCGCAAGCGTGGGAAGGTCGTATTAAAGAGATAAAAACCGCTGCCAGAGAGCTCTATTATGAACATTCAAGGCGGATGGAGCTGACGGAAGAAAGGCCCATTGATATAATATAATGTGGCAACTCCTTCTTAGGAATGTATGAGAGGTTTTATGATAGATACCATTTCTTATAACGACAGCATGGCTGCTCTGCTCAATGAAGCGGTTGCGGGCGCGGACTCATATACCCGCGACGACATTTTTAGCTTAGTAAAGGATTCCCCGGGCAACGCGGCGCTTGCGTTTTGTGATGGTAAGCCGGCCGCGATCGCCGCGCATACCGCCCGGCGCGGGGACAAACGCGGAAGCTTTACGCTGTTTGTAACGCCGAAAGAACGGGGAAAGGGCGTTGGCAGGGCTCTGGCCGCGCGCGTTTTAGATGAGATGCGCGGCCTCGGCATTCAAACAGTATATACCGATTTTGAGCCGGATGCGCGAGGGCTGCGCCTCTGTTTCGCTAAAAGGCTTGGCATGCGCCCGGCGTTTCGTTCCTGCCTTATGCAATATACAGGGGGAATGATGGAATGCGGGCAGATGGTTGAGCCTTACTCGGATGATATGTACGAGCAATTCCATTGTGTGTTAAGCAACGCGTTTCACGACTTGCGAAAAAGCCTCGGGCTTGAGCCTTATGTTGTTCCACAGAGTGAGATGGAGCGCGTCAGGATGAAGGATAATGCGCGTGATTACTATGTTATAAAACAAAATGGGCGTATTATCGGCGTTGGGTGTGCAAATGGCGGCATGCTGGACGATATTGCGGTAGACAATAATTTCAGGGGGCGGGGCATTGGCAGGGCACTTGCCGCTTATGGCGTCAATCAATCCATCAACAACGGATTTGACGGCGTATTGTTGTGGGTGGTTGAAACGAACCGCGAAGCCCGCGGCTTATACGAATCGATGGGCTTTACGATTAAGCGCGTGCACCAATTTTGTACGGCTGAGCTTTAGCCCGCTTCGGCTCGGCGGCGCCGGCCGCAAAGCGCTGAGCGTTAGGCTGGGTATACACCGGTTCTGACGGTAATGCGCTGGTATGGATAAACGCCCCGTTAATTTGCGGTCCTTTTCAATTATGCCTGATGCGCCTTCGGTTTTTCAGGCATAATCTGTATTGTCACAATGACTTATAACAAGGCATGAACATTAATCCTACATACGATGAACTCCATTTATAACACATAAAACAGCAAACTGCGCACACACCACGGTATTATTACTCCTGTACGTTTATTTATACGTAAAAAGGGTCTTATTGTTTATATTGTTGTCATTTTACTTTTGTTAAGTCAATAAATATCCGTTAAAAACCATTGACAAGGCAAGGTGCGTACGCTATATTAGTTAGTAACGTAACATTAGTTGCCCTATCATGTAACTAATGATCAATTCCAGAAAAAAAGATGTTAAGGAGGAACGAGCATGAACACAAGGGCACTGAGGAGCCTGCTCGCCGGTCTGTTGGTATTTGTCATGGTTTTTGCCATGCTGCCGGCAAGCGCTGTCGGGGCGTTTTCGGACAGCCTGCCGGGCCGGGAGGATAACGGGCAGTCTGGCGGCGGCGACGTTGTAATTGACAATGAAGCCGTGCTCAATAAAGTGGTCGGGCAGGACTATTATGAGGACGGCGACGTCGTCCGCGTAATTGTTGAGCTCGAGGATAAGCCGCTTGCCGACATTTCCGGTACGCTCAAAGAGGGCGAGCTTACCAGCAAGGGGCTCAGCCATCGTAAGGATATGCTTGCCAAGCACCAGGCTGTTGAAAAGCAGGTGCGAGCGCTCAAAACACACGACGGCAAGGATATCAAGCTTCGGTATGATTACACCGTTCTGTTCAACGGCCTCGCGTTTGAATGCGAGTATGGCCATTTGGACGAAATCAGGCGGATTGAGGGCGTAAAAAGGGCGTATGTCGCGGGAAGCTATAGCCTGCCCACTCCGCAGATGAACACGAGCAATGACGAAGTTGGTTCCTCCATGGCTTGGGCGCTGGGATACGACGGGGAAGGGATGACGGTGGCAGTTGTTGACTCCGGCCTTGACACGGATCACGACGCCTTCGCGGTTTCTCCCGAGAAGCTGGCTTTGAGCAGAGAAGATTTACAAAACCTACTTGAACAGGGCGGACTGAACGCGCAAAAACGCGCCTCCTTTACGGTGGACGACGTTTATTTGAGCGGGAAGCTGCCTTTTGTTTTTGACTACGCTGGAAGCGATACCAACGTCAACCATCTAGGCGGCACGGATCACGGAACGCACGTCGCCGGCTCCGCCGTTGGGAACCCGGCGGATGGGACGATTTCCGGCGTCGCGCCAAAAGCGCAGCTCATCGTTATGAAGGTGTTCTCGGATTCGGATTCATCGTCCTCGGACGATATTCTGGCGGCGCTTGAGGACTGCGCGCTGCTCGGCGTGGACGTCGTCAACATGAGCCTCGGCGCGCCGGAGGGCTTTACGTACCGGGACGATCTGGTAACGACCATGGCCGTGTACGAAAGGCTCAATAAGGCGGGCGTGAACGTTGCAGCCGCCATAGGCAACGATTACAGCGCCGCGTACAAAAACCTTTGGGAGCTGGATAAGGCGCTAACGTCCAACCCGGACTACGGCATTGTTAACTCGCCTGCGAGTTATCTTGAAACCATGTCCATCGCCAGCGTTGACAACAGGTTTGCGGAGAGTACGTACATCCTGGTTGGCGAGAGGAAGATACTCTATACGGATACCGCAATCAATTATGAGTTCGATTCCCAGCTGCACCTGATTCTTGGCGGGAAGACGGTGCAATATGCGGTCATACCTGGCTTTGGGCTGGCGGAGGATTATGAGGGGATCGACGTTGAAGGCAAAATAGCGCTGGTATCCCGGGGCGATTCCACCTTCGCTGAAAAGCACGCTCAGGCTTACGCCCACAAGGCGGCGGGCCTTATCGTATACGACAACGCGCCCGGCAGCCTCACGAACATGGGCATTGAGAAGTACCAGGGAATGCCGGCGGCATTCATTTCACAGTCGGACGGGCAGCATATGCTTGATTCCGCTTCGGAAGGCGTAGGAACGCTCAGCGTAAGTTCCGATACCATCCAGGTTCCGAACGAAACGGGCGGGATCCCCTCCGACTTTTCTTCCATTGGAACAACTTCCGGGCTACAGATCAATCCCGATCTCATGGCGCCCGGCGGTAACATCTATTCCTCACGCGCGAACAATTCATACGGCCTCAACAGCGGCACCTCCATGGCCACTCCGCATGTGGCCGGAGCAATGGCCGTGGTACTGCAGTCCATTGAGGAAAAGTATCCCGCAATGAGCGCGGAGGCGCGCATGAAGCTTGTCAACACCCTTCTCATGAGTACGGCCGGGCCCGCCGAGGACGGCGACGGCACGCCTTATTCGCCCCGAAAGCAGGGCGCGGGCCTGATGCAGGTTGCCGACGCTATCATGACGGGCGCGTATATCACGGTTGAGGGGAACGACAGGCCCAAGCTGGAATTGGGCGACGATCCGCAAAAGAGGGGCGTTTACACGCTGAATTTCAAGGTTGTAAACACGTCCGGCGAAGCGCTGCGCTATGAAATTGAGCCAAGCGTTATTACCGAGCTGGTGGATCCTGAAGAATACGCCTACCAGGGCGAGCCCGTTTATTTTATCGATCAATCGCCCAGGGACATCTCCGGGCAGTGCGACATAACCACCAACTGCGAGAACAACATCGTGACCGTACCCGCGAACGGATCAGCGGACGTCAGCGTTGTTATTAAGCTTAACGATGAAATCAAAGCCGAGCTGAGCGACGATTTCGTAAACGGCGTCTATATCGAGGGCTTTGTGAGCCTCAGCATGCTTCCCACCAAAGAGGGCGCGGTAGGCGTCGATCTCAGCGTGCCTTACCTTGGTTTCTTTGGCAACTGGAACGAGGCGCCGATGATCGATGAGGGCACTCGCTGGGATCTGCTTAACAATGATCCCTGCTGGGCAAGCCAGACGTACAATTCCGCCGGCAGCCGCATCAGCGGCACAGGCTACTACAGCATCTTTGGCTCCAATCCGTACGCGGACGGCGTTGAAGTCATACCGGAGAGGAACGCGATATCCCCGGGCCGCCCGGACGGTTACTTCGATAAGGTGGATATCATCTATACGTCGCTTCTGAGGGACGCGAGGACGCTAACCTACACCATTTCAAACTCTGAAACGGGAGAGGTTTACCACAACGAGACGAAAGAATACGTCTATAAATCCGTTTACGACAGCCGGTTCGATTCCGTTATGGGCGCCGGCTCGTACGTTGAGTCGATGATGACGCCCTGGGCCGGTACCGACTCAGGCGGCGAAATGCTGCCCGACGGTACGAAGGTAATCGTTAAAGTGGATGTGGAGCTGGATTACGAGGGCTTCAGCAAGGAGCAGAACGAGCGCACCTCCTGGCAGTTCCCCGTTACCATCGACAACACGGCTCCGCAGGTGGTTTCCAGCTCTTCAAACGGCACGACACTGACCGTCGAGGTTAAGGATAACCAGTACGTTTCTTACATCGAGCTGTACGACGCGGACGACATGGGTATTTTCTCAGAGCCCATTGCGACGCAGACGGTTGGCGAAACGGAAGCGGGAAAATCCAGCACGTTCCGCTTCAACGTCAGCGGCGTAAATACGGTTTATTTCTGCGTTGCGGATTACGCGCATAACGAGTATATCGTGCAGATCGACGCGCAAACCGGCGAAATGCAGACAATGACACAGTTTGAATACATTGTGGAGAACGATGAGGTAACCATTACGGGCTATACCGGTTCCGATATCGACGTGGCGATTCCGGAAACCATCATGGAATACCCCGTAACCGCTATCGGCGATCAGGCGTTCCAGCTTGAGTCGGGCATTCGCAGCATTGCCATCGGCAAAAACGTGCGTTCCATCGGCAACAGGGCGTTTTCAAGATGCAACGCGCTTGAAAGCATTAACGTCGACCCGGAAAACGCTCATTTCGCCTCCGTCGACGGCGTGCTGTTCGACAAAGAGATGAAAACCGTGCTCGCATACCCGGGAGGCAAGGCGGATACTGCCTACGCTATCCCCGAGGGAGTTGAGCGCGTAGGCGACTCGGCGTTCTTTTACGCCACGTTCTCAGAACTTACGCTTCCCGCGAGCCTGAAGGAAATTGCTGATTACGGCTTCTTCTACTGCGGCGGCCTCGGCGAGGTTAATTTCCCGGCCGGGCTGACCACAATCGGCAGGCAGGCCTTCTATGGGTGCAATTCGCTTGCGGCGGTAAGCATCCATGCGGGCATAACACAAATAGGCCCGGCGGCGTTCGCTTACTGCGTCAACCTGACGGGCATATCGGTAGCGGGCGAAAACCCCAACTACTGCAGTGTTGACGGCGTTTTGTTCAACAAGGATAAAACAACGCTGATGGTTCACCCCGCGCGAAAGGGGAACTCACAATACACCGTACCGGATGGGGTTAAAATCGTTGACGAGTACGCGTTTTATGATACTGATACGCTATTGACCATTACGATACCCGACTCCGTCGAGGCCATCGGCAACTACGCGTTTTACTACTGCGATAAGGCGACGGCAATCAGCCTGGGCAACGGAGTGAAAACCATCGGCGATTACGCGTTCTATTCGTGTAAGGCGCTTACCGAATTGAATCTGCCGGATTCGCTTGAATCCATCGGCAAGTACGCGTACGCCTGGTGTCAGGGAATCACCTCCATCAATACGGGAAACGGCGTTAAAACCATAGGAAACTATGCGTTTAACTACTGCTCCGGGCTGCTTAGCGCGGTTATTGGCAACGGCGTTGAAACCCTCGGCAATTACGCGTTTTACAGCTGCACGAAGCTGACTGACCTGACGCTTGGCAACAATCTGCGCTCCATCGGCTCTTCCGCCTTTAACAAGTGCAGCAAGATTTCAGCGGTTTCACTGCCCGATACCATGGAGACTATCGGCGCTTCCGCGTTCAAGGAATGCTCCGGCATTAAAACGCTTTCGCTCGGCAGCGGCGTTAAAACCATCGGCAACTCCGCGTTTATGAGCTGCACGGGCATAACTAAGCTCGTTATCCCACAGAGCGTTACCGGTATTGAAAGCAACGCGTTCAGCCGCTGCGGCAGCGTGGAAACGCTTTCATTGCCCGGATCCGTAAAGGAGTATGGCGATACCATATTCTCGTATTGCACAAGGCTGTATGAGGTTGTTTTGCCCAACGGCATGAAGGAGATTCCCAACGGCATGTTCTTGCAGTGCGGCGGCCTTACAAAGGTCATAATCCCCGAGTCCGTCACGAAAATCGGCGATAGGGCGTTCAACACCTGTAAAAAGCTTGCTGAGGTGAACCTGCCTTCTCAGCTCACAAGAATTGGCGACAGCGCGTTCTATTACTGCCAGCTGCTTAAGGATATTACGATACCCGATACCGTAACATACCTCGGCCAAAACGCGTACTACAACTGTACGGGCCTTACCTCAATGAAGCTTGGCGCGGGCCTTGAAACCATAGGCGGGTTCGCGTTTTACGGGTGCAGCGGCATAACCTCAATGGAAATTCCGGACAGCGTGGTAAGCATCGGCAACAGCGCGTTCAACCGCTGCAACAATATGACCGAGATAACCTTCGGCAAGGGCTTGAAGGACTTCGGCACCATGGTATTCAACTACTGCGATAAGCTGCAGCGGTTCATTGTCGACGAAGAGAACCCGCATCTAAGCGCCGTTGGCGGTGTGTTGTTCGATAAAGATGCGACGCTGCTTATGTTCTACCCGCAGGGCAAGCAGGATTCGACTTACACCGTTCCTTCAACCGTTACCGCCATCGGCGATTACGGCATCTACTCCATCGTTACGCTTGAAGAGCTGATTTTGCCCGACGGCCTTGAAACCCTCGGCGATCACTCGCTCTCACGCAACGTAAACCTCAAAAGCCTGCGGCTCCCCAAGAGCCTCAGGGAAATCCGCGATACCACGTTCTATTACGGTGAATCCATGACCGCTATCGACGTGGACCCTCAGAACGAGACGTTCAGCAGCATTGACGGCGTGCTGTTCAATAAAGCCCAGGATACGCTGCTGTTCTACCCCAACGGCAGGCCAGACGCTATGTATGTGGTGCCCGACGGCGTGAAAAACCTGCGCTCGAACAGCTTCTATGAGTGCAAAACCATTGAGGGCATTGATTATAACAACGTTGAGTTCATTGGCGAATACTCCATGTACCGCTGTTCGAACCTCAAAACGGTCAAGATGGGCGACAGCGTACAGAGCGTGGATGCAAACGCGTTTGCGTATTGCTCCAGCATCACCACGATTACTGAAACCGCCGCGCTCAAGAACATCGGCGCAAACGCCTTTACAAACTGCAGCAAGGTACGGTTTATTTTCCTACCGAACGCGGAGCTGATTGGTGAATACGCATTTAACAACTGCTCCGCAATAACGCGCGTCGTGCTCGGCTCAAACCTCAAAACCGTCATGAACTACGCGTTTACCGGATCCAAGGCGCTGACTCAAGCTTATTTCCTCGGAAATATCCCCGAAACCTACGGAGCCAACGTATTCAGGAACGCGCACGCTTCGTTTACAGTCTACTATGACGGTGAAAACGTCTCTAGTTGGGCTCCGGATGGAGAAACGACATTTGACGGCCGGCCTCTTGTCGGCACCACATTCCATCGCGTGCAGCATTTGGATGTGAACGGCCGCACGCTACTTGATCAGGTTGTCGCCGACGGCCTGGCGGCTATCGTACCCGAAGCGCCCGAGCGCGAGGGCCATCCCTTCATCGGCTGGTCTCAAGACGCTTCAAGCGTGACCGAGGACATGGTTATCACTGCCGAATATGAAGGAATTTCCGGAACGGTTACCATTTCCGCTTCAGCGGGCGAGGGCGGTTCTATAACGCCTCAGGGCAATACGAATGTTATCTACGAAGGAGACGTTACTTTCAAGATTACGCCCGATGAGGGTTACCGCGTTGCCGACGTGATTGTTGACGGCGAGAGCGTAGGCGCGGTGAGCGGGTATACGTTTGAGAACGTAACGGAGCCCCATTCCATCGAAGCCGTGTTTGAGCTTAAGACGTATTCGGTTAAGTTCCTTGACTGGGACGGCTGGCTGCTCAGCGAGCAGACGATTGAGCACGGCAAGGACGCCGACGCGCCGAGAACGCCCGAACGCACAGGCTTTACCTTTACCGGATGGGACGCTCAGTATACAAACGTTACCTCCGACTTGACCATCAACGCGCAGTACGAGGCCGATACCTTTACGGTCACGTTCCTTGACTGGGATGGCGAGGAGCTTTCCGCTGTAACCGTCGGATACGGCCAGAACGCGGAGCCGCCCGAGGACCCGGAGCGCGAAGGCCATACGTTTGCCGGCTGGATAGGCGACTTTACCGAAGTTACCGAGAACAGAACCATCTACGCGCGTTACGAAATCAACGCTTATACCGTGCGGTTCCTTGATTGGGACGGCGAGGAGCTGAGCGTTCAGACCGTCGGGCATGGTTACGCCGCCAACGAACCGGCTGAGCCGGAGCGTGAAGGCTACGTATTTACCGGATGGGACGCTCAGTTTTCCTCCATTACCGCCGATACGGACGTTAACGCACAATATGAGCGGCTTGTTTACACCGTGAGATACTTCGACGCTGTCGAGGGGGAAGTATTCCATGAGGAGAAGGTTGCTTACGGCGCGAACGGAACCTATCCAGAGGCGCCCGCGCACGATGGCTATACCTTCACCGGCTGGGCAGGGGATTGTGTTGAAAACGTTACCGGCGATAGGTTCGCGGTAGCGATGTATGAAAAGGATGAACCGGCTCAAACCTATACGGTATTCTTCATCGATACCGTGCTCAACGAGCTGATAGACAGCAGGACCGTAACCGAGGGAGAGGACGCCACGCCGCCTGAAGCCCCCGAGCACGAGGGATACCGGTTCCTTGGCTGGGACGGCGACTACACCAGCGTGACCGAGGACAGGGTGATATTTGCCCAGTATGAGGCCAATACGTACACGGTGCAGTTCTTCGACTGGGACGGCGAGCTCATCAACGAGCAGACGGTAGCGCACGGCTATGCGGCCGAATTGCCCGAGACGCCCGTACGCGAAGGTCATACGTTCACGGGATGGATCGGCGAAGGCGATTATATGAACGTTACGGAGGATATGTCCTTCACGGCGCAATACGCTGTCAACTCGTACACCGTTAAGTTCGTCGATTGGGACGGCATGGTTATAAGCGAGCAGACCGTTGAACACGGCCGGGACGCGGAAGCGCCGGCCGCCCCGCCGCGCGAGGGCTACACGTTCACCGAATGGTACGGCACGTACACCAACGTAACATCCGACTCAATCGTATATGCCCGTTACGCGATAAACACCTACACTGTTCAGTTTATCGATTGGGACGGGACGGTACTCAACGAGCAGGAAGTGGCGCACGGCTATGCGGCGGCCGCCCCCGAAGCGCCCCAACGCGAAGGCTATGCGTTTGTTGGATGGGATAAGGAATTCTCTCGTGTAGTATTCGACATGCAGATCAACGCGCTGTATGAGGAAGAAACACAAGACCCCACGCCTACTCCAGTGCAGCCCACGCCCACGCCTTTGCAGCCCACGCCCACGCCGACGCTCGAGCCGGGACCGGAAGACCCCGACGATCCGCCCAAGGCAGGCGGGATAAGCCTCGCTATCGCGGGTGCGGCGGCGATTTCTCTTGGAGCGGTGATATTCATATCCCGAAAAAAGAAAAGCTAAACACTGATCACACAATTGATAAATGAAGTTCGCGGGCCGCCTAAACAGGCGGCCCGCAGCCTGTCAAAAAAACCTGGGTTGGGTCGGAGCCGCAACCCCCATAGGCTTTCAACCGAACCTAAAGACATGTGCGTCAGATTCGGAATGCCTTGCGCAGTAAGGGTTTCTTTGCACGGGGCGCTGACCGCGCCAATGTAAAAGCGCTCCGCGTTAACTCGAAATAGTGGCGGAGCCACTTTTTCGACACACTGAGAGCCACTAAACAGGCGGCCCGCTCTGCTAAAAAAGGTGAGGCAAAGACGTTGTTCATTTCAATCAGCTTATTGTGGCACTCAAGTTCAAGGCGTGATAAACAGCGGGGATACGCGGCAATTTTAGCGGCCATGAACTTAAGAAAAATCGTTGTTGACGCGTTAAAGACGCGCGGATTACAATGAGGTTGCGCGTAACGCGCGTTAATAGAAAAGCATATTCGCGGCGGGCGTTGAAGCGGCGTTTTTAAAATAACGCCGGAAGGAGAGTGTAATGAAGGTAATCGAAAATTTTGAGGGTTTTTGCACCCAGCTTCTTGAAGCGGGGTTTACGATGGGAGGAGAGAATGCGGAAGGGATTTTTTCGCTGTGCAGCCGTTTTGACGGAGTGATTCAATGGCATACCGATAATCAGGATACGGATCCCTGGCAATGGCGCATACGCGTGCTCGACGAGCGTGACGACGTGGCGTACGCAAAGGTTTTTTTCGGTAAAAGCGGTTATATTTCCCGATATTGGTACCCTTGTTTTCTCAGCGCAAGAAGAAACGGCATAAGCCTTGAAGAGGCCTATGAGGCGGGTGCGGTGAGCGCGGAGGCGCGCAGAATATACCGGCTTGTCTCTGATAACGGCGGATTGCCCGTACACGCGATAAAAAGCCTGGGCGGTTTTACGCGGGAAGAGAAGACGCGGTTTGACTCAGCGCTTGTTGAGCTGCAAATGAAAATGTTTATTACCATGTGCGGGCAGCAGAGGAAGGTATCCGCCAAGGGCGCGTCCTACGGCTGGTCTTCCACAGCGTTTTGCACCGTGGAGGATTTCTGGGGACAGGGGGTAACGGATAAGTCTCGCGCCGTTAAGCCGGAGGAGGCAGCTCAACGGATTCGGGCGCAGGTTTTTCTTTTAAATCCAGAGGCTAAGGAGCGTAAGGTGCAAAAATTCATCTTTGGGCGGTAAATATTTCTTAAGCTGAAGCTGAAAGATATAAAGACTTGTCAAACGGACTTTTTTTTCTTGGTTATTGGAATAGCATCAATAAAATGCTGCGCATCGCAGCTTGATTGAGGGTAATGCGGTCGTATCCCCTGATAATTAATTGCCCGTACATTAAATACCGGCGTGCGGCTGATGACGCATAAGCGGCGAAATCAGATATAAAATCATTAAGCCCTAATGCTCAATAGAAACCGTCCGTTTTGGGCTATAGAGTAATTTGTTTTGTGAGCTTCAATAATCAAGCCGATATCAGGTATTCTTAGCTACAAGCGCAGTACCGATAAAAAAAGGCTGACGGCGCCGCCGTCAGCCATGCCTTTTAAACGTTTAGTTTAGGGCTTGGGGGATTCATTACCGCCCCCGTTTTCATCCTCCAAGATGGTGCCGTCGTGCTGAATATAAATTTCCTCAGCCGCGTTGTCTTTAGTCTTCAATATAACCTTATACACCTTTTTGTTCATGTAATTAGCATGGGTTATACTGGTGATTTCAGCGTCGGCATACTTATCCTTTACCGCTTTGACGATGTCGGGTACATCCTCCGGCTGTACGACGGTGCCTTCACTGAAATTGGGTATGTCGCCGTTCGTACCGTCCGTTGTTCCGGGCGAGTTGTCAGGCGAATTGTCAGGCGAAGGCATAGCCGAAGGCGACGGCATAATCGAGGGTGACGGCGCTATCGACGGGCTCGCTCCGGGGGTGGGCGAGGGCTGTACGTCGCAGGAACAAGCGGCGGCGAATAACGCGAACATGGCGACCATCACAATGATAAGAAATTGTCTTTTCATAATAAGCCTCCTTAGAACTTTTCATGGCTTATTATACCCGTGCTTTTCTATTCAATACATTTTACAGATATATTTGGAAAGTCGCTTCGTTTTAACATTTGCGGCGTATTTAGCGTTGAGGCTGCTCAAACCGCAAGAGGACGGCACAGGAAGCTGCGGCTTGCGGCGGATCCGCGCGCTATTCACAAAAAGCCGGAGGGGTGCGCGCGGTTTGCGTGGGACTGCCTAAGAGACGACCTACCGAAGTTATGGGTTTAATGTTTCCCAGAGGAATGGTTCGTAATCGGCGGCATGCCTGACGCGAGAAAAAACTTGCGAAGCTTAGCTTTATCCGAGCGGGGCGCTTTCAATGGCAAGCGCCCGGATGCATCGAAAATGGTAAAGCGGTTATTTGAGCGCCGTTAGGGCTCGTTTTGTTAAGCTGCGAAAATAGAAATACCCGTCCCAAAGGCATGCGTTGTGAATAGCGCGCATAGTTAAGAACGGGTTTTCCGCTTTAAGATGCTGATAACTTTACCCACACATATAACTGCCGCTGCGTGGAAAAAGTTGACTATCTCTATTTGCCGCGCGTTACTCAACAGTAACGGATTTTGCCAGGTTGCGCGGCTTATCGATATCGCATCCGCGCAGCGAAGCCATATAATACGCGAAAAGCTGAAGCGGCGCGATTGCGAGGGAGGGCAGCGCGTATTGCCCGCATTTGGGCAGCCATACGACGTGATCCGCGGCATCATCCACCAAGGGCGCGCCCTCTTGAGCCAAGGCCAGCACCACGGCGCCGCGCGCCTTTACCTCGCGTATATTGCTTATCATCTTTTCGCGCAGGGGCTCATGCGTGCAAAGCGCGACGACCAGCGTACCATCCTCCACGAGAGAGATGGGCCCGTGTTTGAGCTCGCCCGCCGCGTAAGCTTCCGAATGGATATAACAAATCTCCTTTAGCTTAAGAGACCCCTCCAGCGCGAGCGCAAAATCCGTATTGCGGCCTATAAAGAAAACGTTTTGGGCGTTGAAGTATAATGAAGCAAGGTACTGAATCTGCTCCTGGCGCTCAAGAACGCCGGCAAGCAGTGCGGGCAGCGCCTCCATCTGCTCAAGATACGCCTTTTCTTCGCTATCCTTCAGAAGCCCCCGGCATTTAGCGATATGCATGGCGACCAGGTGCATCATGGTTATTTGGGCGCTGTACGCTTTTGTCGTCGCAACGGCTATTTCCGGGCCCGCCCATGTATACAGAACATCCCCGCTTTCATTGGCGATGCTGCTGCCAACCACGTTCACGATCGAAATCACGTGCGAACCGCTTTCCTTCGCCTGCCTGAGCGCAAAAAGCGTATCAAGCGTTTCGCCGGACTGGCTGATTATAATGGTAAGCGTATCGTCCCCAAGCACAGGCTCGTTGTATCTAAACTCCGATGCAAGCTCCGTTATAACCGGAACGCGGGCGAGGCGCTCGATGAGGTGCTTCCCTAAAACGCCCGCATAGTAGGCGGAACCGCACGCCACTATATAAATCCGGTTAATTTTCCTTAGAACTTCCGGCGTGGTTTTCGTCAGCTCAAGCGCTATATCTCCCGTATGGATGCGGGGATGAACGGTGCTCTGAATGACCTGGGGCTGTTCCATAATCTCTTTAATCATAAAATGTTCATAGCCGCCGCGCTCGGCCGCGTCCGCATTCCAGGTTATATGCTCGGCCTCTTTTTGCACCGGATCCCCGTACTGATTGAAAACTTCTACGCCGTCCCGCCTGATGACGGCCATCTCCCGCTCATCAAGGCGATAGATGTCGCGGGTATGCTTTAAAATGGCGGGAATATCCGAGGCGATGAAGTTCTCGCCCCGGCCAAGCCCGATTATAAGCGGGCTGTCCTTGCGAACGGCGATTAACTGCGAAGGGAAATCGGCAAACAGTATACCGAGCGCGAACGAACCTTGCAGCCGCTCCACCGCGTTGCGCACGGCCGCAAGCGGGTCGCCGCAGTAATAATAATCCACGAGCTGCGAGATGATTTCCGTATCCGTATCCGACACGAACCGGTATCCATTTTCAATAAGAAACGCGCGCAGCTGCATGAAATTTTCCACAATCCCATTATGCACAACCGCGACCCTCCCGCTGTGCGACAGGTGTGGGTGGGAGTTGATGTCGGAGGGCTCGCCATGCGTCGCCCAACGCGTATGGCCGATGCCCGCGCATCCCGGCATGGAACTCCCATCTTTCGTTATCTCCCTAAGATTTTTAAGCCGCCCGCGGGCCTTCTCTACCTGTATGCGCCCGTTACAATTGAGCGCAAGGCCGGCGGAATCATATCCGCGGTACTCGAGCTTTTCCAGCGCGTCAAGCAGCAGGGGGGCGGCCTCTTTCGGCCCAATATATCCTACAATTCCACACATAGTTTAATTAACCTCCTGATTTTCTAGCGACGGATACGTATCCTCGTGGCGGGTTATCAGCCTTCCGTTAATCTCCGGCGCCATAAACTGGCGCATAAGCTCACGAAACCGCGACGGGCCGAGGTGCGGGATAACCTGGCGTGCATACGCCACTTTGCTCATGCCAACCAACTCCAAAAGCATATCCGTAGCCGCCTCGACGCTGGGCGTTTCATCATACCGCGCCGTTAGAGCACCCCCGCCTAGCTCGAAGCAGATCAACCTTGTATCCGGCGTTTCGGTAAAGGAAATAATCGCGAGAAGGCTCAATGCGCCGTCAGGCCCCGAGCTCCACAGGCCCCGGACGCCGATCGAATAGGTTTCACCCCTGTGGGTAAAGGAGCCGCGGCTTAAACCCCCGTCCCCTCGGATAAAGATGGAGTTCGCCTCAAGCCCCTCGTACATGCTGATTCTGAGCCCGCGGCCAAGCTTCTCAAACCGGATTAAGTCCGTTCCTGACGTATAATTGCTGTGAGCTGCCTGCAGGGTTTGGGGCAGCAAGCCCGCGTGGTTTTCCTCCATACGGTATTCGCGGCAGCTTTCATCCTCCATAAACCGGCTGAACATGCAGGGCTCCGCACCCCAATCCCCGTCGGGGAGCGGCGGCGAAAACATCAACCCTTCAAGGTATGAATTGAGCTTATCCGTTTCCCCGCTTACGCTTAAAGGTTTCTTGTCCGCGCCCTCAAAGCATCGGCTGATCATTTGCGTCAGAGCGCCTTTGGCGAAAAGCTGCGCGCTACCGCTGAACAGCGCTACCACAGCGTCGTTCTGGGGGAGGACGACAACATACTGGCCGAACGCGCCGTTGAACTGGTACGCTCCTTCTATCGGGCTCATCCATATTTGGTAGCCGTAGCCATTTTTACATTCGCCCTTTGGCGTATCAATGCGCTTCGCGGCGGCCTGCTCCACCCAAACCTCGCTCAAAAGCCTCCTGCCCTCCCATATGCCGCGGTTCAGGTAAAGCTGGCCTATCTTCGCGCAGTCCTCCAGGCGCATATACAGGCCCCAACCGCCCTTTTCGATCCCCATGGGGCATTTTTCCCATGCGTATTGCCCGATTCCAAGCGGCTCAAACAGCCGGGGCTGTAAAAAATCCACAACGCCCACGCCCGTTTTGCGCTTAATAATGTGCGCGAGCATATAGGAGTTGAGTGAATTATACTCGAACGCAGCGCCCGGCTCAAATTTCCTGAGCGACTCCATAAACATGCGCGCCCAGTCCTTATTGAGCATGGTGCCGATCTCATTAAACCGGGCGCCTGTGCTCATCGTGAGCAGATTCTCCACGGTAGCGTTTCGCCAAAACCGGGATTGAGGGGCGGGCGTTACATCCCCGAATATATCCACCAGCTTTTCACTCAGGGCCAATAACCCTTCGTCAACGGCCATGCCGATAGCCGTGCCAACGATGGATTTGCTCATGGAATAGAGCATATGCGGCGTTTCAGCGTTATAGGGGGCCCAATAGCCCTCGGCGATAACCTTGCCGTGCCTGAGCGCTATCAGACCGTGGGGCGCTATCTCCTCGCTTTCGTTAATTCCCTTAAAAAGCTCAAGCAGCCGTTGGGAGGATACGCCTTCCGCCTCCGGCGTGCTGCGCTTAAGAGGATGGGAAGCCGGCCCGCTGAAGGTTTTGGGCTTCTGCGGCGTATAGCCGTAGGACGGCACATTGTCCAAATCGTGCCTGAGTATTTTTACAAGCAGTTCAATGCTTCGCATTTGTATCGCAATATCCATAAAGTTTCTCCAGCTTATTTATATGTGCGCGGCGCCTCGGGCATTCGCGCGCTGACACGAGGCCGTTGTGCACACGAACATATTATATTTCTTATCGTTGTATTTGTACATGCCCGGTTGAATTGAAAGCTCTTAATGAGCCGGTAAGCCATTGTCAGCATTTAAGGTTTATTGTAAGATGTAAAAAATGGAAATACAACCTTTACCAAAATAGGTTTGTTGTTATATAATATGAATTAATAATAGACACCGGATGAAATACTTATTTTAACATGACAAGAACATATTGAAAGGATGGGGATTGATGACGCGCACCAGAAAAAAACATTTATCATATATCCGGCAAGGGGATAAGCTTTTCGTCGTCCGCCCAAGCAGGGCGGTAGGCTGGTTTGGGCTGTTGCTGGCCATTGCCGCGGCCGCGGCGTTTTTCGTCGCCCGGCCCGATAGCCTCTTAGCCGTTATAGTGATTTGGCTGTTGTTTGCATTTTTCATATGGTCGGCTCTATACGGTTTTTTATGGCATATATTGGCGTTCGAGGAAAGGTTCGTTTATTTTGGATCGTTTGGGGGTGTGTATGAGCATCCCTATCTGGATGTATCTTACGTTCAATCGGGAAGGTTTTTTACATGCATACGAATGCGCGAAAAAAAATACCTGTTTATCGCCCCCGCCAGTAATCTGCGCCTGTTCTTGCTCTATGCGGAAAAGGCGGGCGTATCGGTTAACGGCAAGCAGCGCTCGTTCTTTCCGCCGAACGATATGCTCAAACGCATGCAATCGGCCGGCTTCGCCGTACCAGATGAGGCGGCGGCCGCGCGGCGGCTTGCCGAACGCTTTGAATCCGTATCTGAGGACAGCGGTTTTTTAGTTTGCTATGAACTTTCTCCGGTATTTCTTGACGAAGGGGAGCAGCCGCTTATCACGAACGCCATCGCGGAAATGTTCCTGTCCGTAAACTCACTCAACGAGGAACAGCTTGCGGCGCTGATAAAACGGATATGCGGGATAACTCAAGGCAAGCTTGAGCTAGGCGGCGCGGCGGCGGTAAATAAAAGAAAAGTAATTGAAATAAACGCGTTTGTTAACAGCGTTGAACAGGATATTCGGCTCCCCGCCGACGATGGATGCGCGTTGTCGGGCCTTATCCATTGGTTAAACAAACAGATGACGGGTAATAAGCGTTTAATCGCGTTGAGAAATGAGAGCGTCAACAATACGCTTATTATGTATGGGGACGAGGCTCAGGCGCGCGCGGTTTGCGAGCTGTGCGGGTATGGTTGGAAGATAGCAAAGTAAAACCGCCGCAAAGCCTTGATACGGAAGCGGGCGGCTATATGGTAAAGATAGAATACGTTAGCGGATGAAAACGGTATACGAATTACTTGCACGTACGCTCCGGCGCGCCATCACTGCAAAGCCGCGCTATACCGGCGTTATCCTCACGCGGGTTCAAGCATGACGCCCTGAGATCTTATACCGCTCTTAAAATCATTATCCGTTCTGTGCTTTATCTCCAGCCCCGGGCTGTTGGATTTGAAGCAGCGACGTTGCGCTTAGTATTGTTTTTTCATACGCCTCCATACCGTACCTGTCAACATCGCTTCGATCCTTCTCGCCATGTGTCAGGCATCCCGCGCCGCCGATGCATCCCCCCGTACATGCCATACCCTCGATGAAGTTGCCGGGCGCGGCGTTTGCGCTGGCCTTTAACAATGCGTTGCGGCAGGCTTGAATCCCGTCGCAGGCGACGGCGTTAAGGGAAAAATCCGTTATTCCCTGCTCCTTAAGCGCCTGCCTGACGGCGTCCGAAAGGCCGCCGCTCCGGGCAAATATGCGCCCGTAATATGAAGCGTTATCCAGCACGCTTTCCGGTAGGGCCGTTATATCAACGCCTCTCCCGTCAAGCAGCGCCTGAAGCTCCTCAAATGTTATTACGCTGTCTACATAGGGATGCACGCCCGCCTTTTGAAACTCCATCTTTTTCGCCGTACAGGGCCCGATGAAGACCACCTTTGACCCAGGCTCCGTTTCCTTTATGTACCTGGCGATAGCGGCCATGGGGGAGGGGTTGTGAGAGACTGCGGCCCTAAGTTTGGGAAACTGCTTTTCAATATAATCAACAAACGCCGGGCAGCACGAGCTCATCAAAAAGCCTTTTTCCGCCAACTCCTTAGATTCGCTGAGCGCCACCATATCCGCCCCAAGGGCGGCCTCGACGACGTGGTAAAAGCCGAGCTTTTTAATACCGCTGATAACCTGGCCCAGGCTTGCGTAGCTGAACTGGCTGGCGATGGAAGGGGCGGCGACGGCATAGAGCTTGTATTTGCGGTTGTTATCGCTTTTCTTTATCAAATCCACCACATTGAGCAGGAAAGATTTATCCATTATCGCGCCGAACGGGCATTGGTACACGCACGCCCCGCACGAGATGCATTTGCCGTTGTCAATGGAGGCTGCCTTGGATTCGCTCATTTGTATGGCCTTGACCTTGCAGGCGTTTTCACATGGGCGCTTGTTGTTTGAAATCGCGCTGTAGGGGCACATCTTAGCGCACTGGCCGCATTCGACGCATTTAGATTTATCAATATGCGCCTTTTGATGGCGGTCAAACGTGATGGCGCCGCGCCTGCAAACGTCCTCGCATCTGTGAGCTATACATCCGCGGCACGCCTCCGTTACCTCATATCCGCCCACGGGGCATTCATCGCAGGCGATATCGATAACCTCTATTACGTTCGGGTTGTTCTTATCGCCGCCCATGGCAAGCCGCGCGCGCTCGGCGATAATTGCCCGCTCCTTATATACGCAGCACCGCATGCTTGGCGTTTTTCCCGGAATGATGGTTTTGGGGATATCATAAACGTTCTCCATAAGCCCGTCTTCAAACGCGAGCCGCGCGACCTCGCGAAGCACCTTGTATTTAAGATTTTGCACCTTAGTATCAAACTTACGCATGGCCTACCTACCTTTCAGGCGCCGAAGAACCGGCTTATCCAAAGCATTAAAGCAATCCTCCCGGCCGCAGAGCGGCGGCCGGGGTGAACATATCGTTTACATCCCTCAGTTGCATAAAGGGAGTATTTTATCCGTAAAAAAGCTTTCCACATCGGCGGGGCCAATGGAATACGGCTCTTCGTCAACTGTTACGCTCACCTTATCGGAGCACCGCCCCATGCAGAACGCGCCGCAAAGCTCGACCTTTTCCTTAAGCCCGTTCTTTGCCAGCAGGTATTGAAGCTGCTCGACAACCTGGCGGGAACCCTTGATATGGCAGGCGCTTCCAATGCAAATCGTTACCTTCATCGTAAAATTCCTCCTATCCTATTGCGCATTTACTGATAATCCACAACGTTTACCCAGTGGAGTAGAAACTCGCGCTCCTGCGGCCTTCCTTTAACCGACTGGGAAGCCGCTACAATCGGCAGCCATTTTTGGATGTATTGCTCCGGCGTGCCGCTTTTTTCGCAGAAAAGCCGCATGTACGCGTCCGCCGCGCGTATGTTGCCCGTGAGCCAGAAATAAAGGTATGTTCTGGCGGCGTCGGCGCCGGCGCTACCCTGCGTCGCGTGCGCCCAGTCGATGATATACGGCTCGCCGTTTACATCGCTGATAATGACGTTGCTCGGATTGAAATCGCCGTGGCAAAGCTTGTGCCGCCGGGGCATCGCCTCAAGCCGCGTGAGCAGATCATAGCGGGTGGTCGCGTCAAGCTGAGCGCTCATGATTTTCGCGCTCATTTTATCCTTAAGCTTGTTGAGCAGGGGAACCTTTTTGGCGTGCACGCCGAGCTGTATATCCACGAACCGGCCCATCAGCTCGCCAAACCTGCCCGGCTCCTCGTCCATCAGGCGCGCAAGCGTTTTACCCTGAATAAACTCGGTCGCAATAGCCCATTTCCCGTTTACCTTGGTCACCTCCAGCACCTTGGGTACGTTCAAGCCCGAATTTTCGACCCTCGCCTGATTCAGGGCCTCGTTGAGCACGTCGGCCTTGGAATAATCCTCGTCAAACACCTTAACTGCCGTTTCGCCGTCCCGGTATACGGTTTTAGATGTGCGAACCGCTATTACCCTTTCCAAATTCATATGTTCACCCTCCTTATTGTCCATAGTAGGCGTTCAGGTACATTTCCCGTATCTCGGCCATCAATGGATACCGCGGGTTGGCGCCCGTGCACTGGTCGTCAAACGCCTGCTCGACCATTTCGTCGAGGCTGGATAAAAAGTCGCCTTCGTTTACGCCGTATTCCAGAATGGTCTTTTTTATGCCAACCTGTTCCTTGAGCCGTTCAATCCGCTCGATAAGGCCGCAAATCCTACTCTCTTCCGTTTCGCCCTCGATACCGAGCCTGGCGGCGATTTGAGCGTATCTCGAAAGCGCGCGCGGATACGAGTATTGCGGGAACGTGCCCATCTTTGCGGGTGCTTCCGATGAATTAAAGCGTATAACATGGCTTATCATCAGCGCGTTGGCTATGCCGTGCGGAAGATGGTGGAACGCGCCAAGCTTATGCGCCATTGAATGGCATACGCCTAAAAACGCGTTGGCGAATGCCATACCGGCCATCGTGGAGGCGTCCGCCATTTTCTGGCGGGCGAGCGGCGCGCCCGCTCCCTTCTCATAGGCTTCGGGCAGGTATTCCATGATGACCTCTATCGCTTTAAGCGCGAGCCCGTCCGTGTAATCGGTAGCAAGCATGGACGCGTAAGCTTCAAGCGCGTGCGTCAGCGCGTCTATACCTGAGGAAGCCGTGAGCCCCTTTGGAATATCCATCATTAAATCCGCGTCGATAACCGCCATGTTGGGTAACAGCTCGTAATCGGCCAGCGGATATTTTACGCCCGTGACCTCATCCGTAATAACAGCGAAGGGCGTAACCTCGCTGCCCGTCCCGGCTGTGGTGGGTACGGCGATAAGATACGCTTTTTCACCCATTTTAGGGAAGGCGTAAACACGCTTGCGTATATCGGCGAAGCGCATTGCCATATCCATAAAGTCCGCCTCGGGATGCTCGTACAGCACCCACATGATTTTCGCCGCGTCCATGGCGGAGCCGCCGCCAACGGCAATGATACAGTCGGGAGCGAACGCCGTCATCGCGGCCGCGCCTTCACGGGCGCAGGCGAGCGTGGGATCCGGCGCGACGTTAAAGAACGTGGTTGACTTTACGCCCATTTCGTCAAGCTTCGCTTCGATAGGCGCCGTGTATCCATTATTATACAGGAATGAGTCGGTTACGATAAAGGCCCGCTTCCGGTTGAGGACCGATTTCACTTCATCCAAAGCTACCGGCAGGCAGCCCTGCTTCATGTAAACTTTCTGAGGGGTTCTGAACCAAAGCATGTTTTCTCTCCTTTGGGCGACCGATTTAATGTTTAAAAGATGCCTGATACCGACGTTCTCCGATACGGAGTTGCCGCCCCAAGTGCCGCAGCCGAGCGTAAGCGAGGGGGCCAGCCTGAAGTTATACAGATCTCCTATTCCGCCCTGCGCGGCCGGCGTGTTTACCAATATCCGGCATGCCTTCATACGGCGTTCAAACGCTTCAAGTTTTTCGGGCACGGCGCTTTCGTTCAGATAAACGGAAGCGGTATGCCCATACCCGCCGTCCGCCACAAGCTGCTCGGCCTGGCTGAGCGCATGCTCGAAACTCGAGGCGCGGTACATAGCCAGCACGGGCGACAGCTTTTCATGCGCGAATTCTTCCCCTATATCCACGCGCTCGACTTCCCCGATAAGGATTTTTGCGCTTTGAGGGACGCTTACGCCCGCGAGCGAAGCGATTTTATAAGCGCTCTGGCCGACGATGCGCGCGTTTAACGAGCCGTTGACGATGATGGTCTTGCGAACCTGTTCCGTTTCCATATCGCTCAAAAAGTAGCAGCCGCGCCTTTTAAACTCTTCTTTAACCGCTCCGTATACGGTGTCGAGCACTATAACCGATTGCTCTGAGGCGCAGATCATGCCGTTGTCAAAGGTTTTGGAGTGTATGATGGAGTTGACCGCCAGCGTAAGGTCCGCCGACTCGTCGATTATTGCCGGGGTGTTGCCGGCTCCCACGCCTATGGCGGGCTTGCCGGACGAATAGGCGGCTTTTACCATGCCCGGGCCGCCCGTGGCCAGTATGATGTCGGCCTCCTTCATGGCGAAATTGCTCATCTCCAGTGACGGCTCGTCTATCCAGCCGATGATTCCCTCGGGAGCGCCGGCTTCCACGGCCGCTTCAAGCACGGCGCGGGCTGCGGCGATTGTGGACTGCTTTGCCCGGGGATGCGGGCTGATGATGATCCCGTTGCGCGTTTTGAGCGCGAGCAGCGTTTTAAATATCGCGGTCGACGTGGGGTTCGTGGTGGGGATAACGGCGGTGATAACGCCCATCGGCTCCGCTATGCGCTTAAAGCCGGCGGCCTTATCCTCTTCGATCACGCCGCAAGTGCGCGCGTTTTTATAAGCGTTGTAGATGTATTCGGCCGCATAGTGGTTTTTGATAACCTTGTCCTCCACAACGCCCATGCCGGTTTCCTCAACCGCAAGCTTCGCGAGCGGGATCCGCGCCTTGTTGGCTGCGGAGGCCGCCGCGAGGAAAATCCTATCCACCTGCTCCTGGCCGTAGGCCGAAAAGGCGCGCTGCGCCTGCCGTACCCGGCTGAACTCGGATTTGAGCGTATCGACGCTGTCGACGTTGGTGCGGGCTGCTTGGTTTAGCATGTGTACCTGTACCTCCTGAAATAAAGTGCTTGGTTGATTTAAGCTTCACTTTCCCCGGACAGGCGCCTTGAGAGCGCCGCGAGAGACGAAGCCATGTTCTCATTTTGAATCAATACGCCCGAAGGCGCTATAAGATGAGCGGAAGTAAAATTCCATACGGCGAGTATTCCGCTTTCCACCATCAGTGAGCATACCTGCTGCGCGCATGCGCGCGGCACGGTTATGACGCCAATAAGTATGTTCATCCTCAAGCAGATCTCCTTTAAGCGGGAGATGGGGAAAACAGCCTTGCCATTGTCCGCCGTTCCAATAACGCGCGGGTCGCAGTCAAAGGCGGCGATGATGTTCAGGCCGTATTCCTTAAAGCCGTCGTATTCAAGCAGCGCCTTGCCGAGCTTGCCCGCGCCGGCGATAACGGCGTCCCGCGTATCGTTATAACCAAGAAAACGCTCGATTTGCCCTATAAGCTCGCTCCTGACATATCCTTTTTTCGGCTTGCCTGAAGCGCTCACGCATGCTAAATCCTTACGTACAAGCACATCCTTTAAGCCCAGCGCGCCTGCGATTGACGCGGCGGATATGTACGGCGCGCCGTCAGGCTGTATGTTCTTTAAATAGCTTAAGTATAACGGCAGCCTTTCAAGCGCTGGTTTTGAGATTCCGGGCACTCGCCTTACCTCCTTTTGCTTCGTGTATCCACCATATCATAAGCTATGAAGCGTTTAAAATCTAAAATAAGCATATCGATATTTAGTTATCGATATATTGGTAACGAATGACTGTAATAGCCATACGGCCGGAAAAATGATATGATATAAACAAAAACGAACAGGAGAATATATACGTGCGTGAGATTGATGCGCGCATAATCGAGAAGGCGGTGAGCGAGCTTTGCGTAGAGGCTTGCTGCCGCTTGCCGGAAGATGTGTTGGAGGCGCTAGAGAGAGCGCGCGATTTGGAGGACCCCGCCTGCGCGGCCCGAGCGGCGCTTGAACAGTTGATCGAAAACGCCCGCCTCGCGGCTAAAATTATGCGCCCATGCTGCCAGGATACAGGCATGGCCGTGGTTTTCCTCGATATCGGTCAGGATACGCATATAGTTGGAGACGTTTACGAAGCCGTGAACGCGGGCGTCGCGGCGGGGTACAGGGAGGGATACCTGCGCAAATCCGTATTGACGCCCTTCGGCCGGCACAATACGGGCAGCAACGCGCCCGGCGTAGTCCACATACGGCTTGTACCCGGTGAGCACATCGGTATTACGGTCGCGCCGAAAGGTTTTGGCAGCGAGAATATGAGCCGTTTATATATGCTTAAGCCCGCGCAGGGAAAGCGGGGCGTGCTGGACGCCGTTACGGAAACGGTGGTTTCGGCCGGCGCTTGCGCCTGCCCGCCCGTGGTGGTCGGCGTTGGCGTAGGCGGAACGATGGAGGCGGCCGCGCTTTTAGCCAAACGCCAACTGCTCAGGCCGCTTGGGGAGCCGTCGGCGGACGATGAAACAAGGGCGCTTGAAGTTGAAGCGCTTGAGCGCGTGAACGCAATCGGCATCGGCCCGATGGGGCTAGGCGGGCGCACGACCGCGCTGGCGGTGCATATTGCGGCCGCGCCTACGCATTTGGCCGGGCTCCCGGTGGCGGTAAACATGCAGTGCCACGCCTGCAGGCACGCTTTTAGGCAAATATAACAGGAGAATATATATGGACAAAATTCCGGTTCAACTCCCGCTTTCATCCGCTGAGGCCGCTCAGCTCAGGGCCGGGCAGGTGGTTTCGCTCAGCGGCGTTATCTATACCGCGCGCGACGCGGCGCATAAAAGGTTTGCTCAGATGCTTGAGGCGGGGGAACCGATCCCCCTGCCCTCGGGGTCGTGCGTTTATTACGCCGGGCCGTGTCCTTCCGCCCCGGGCGAGATTATCGGGCCATGCGGGCCGACCACGTCCGCGCGCATGGACTCGTACGCCCCGTCGCTGCTCGACTGGGGCGTTACGGCTATGATAGGCAAGGGTCCCCGCTCAAACGCGGTTAAAGCCGCTATGAAAGGGCGGGCCGTGTATTTCGCCGCTACGGGCGGCGCGGGGCTGTTAATCGCGCGTTCCGTAATATCCGTGGAGGAGGCCGCGTTTTCGGATCTCGGCCCGGAAGCGGTGCTTAGGCTTGAAATACGGGATATGCCCGCAATCGTGGCGGTAGACGCGCGCGGCGGGGATCTGTACGAGCGCGGCGGAGATGTCGGGTAAGCCGTTTCGCGGCCGAACTGACATCGTAAAACGGCGCGGGGCTATAGCAGACTTATTATTGATTAATATTTAGAAAGGATGATTTAAGATGGGCGAATTTCGCGGTTTTACGCTTGATACCTATCATTTTTTAACCGAAATCGGATTTCGTAACGAAAAGCTGTTTTATGAACAGAACCGGGAGCGTTATAAAAGCTCGGTGCTTGAGCCGCTTAAGGAATTGGCTCAAACGCTTCTGCCGGACATGCTTCGCGTTGATCCGCAGATAAACCCCAAACTTTCCAGCATCGTGTCCCGAATATATCGGGATACGCGTTTTTCTAAAAACAAGCTGCCTTACAGGGATCACGCCTGGCTCAGCTTCCGCAGGCCGGGAAACCGCCTGTCCGAGAGCTTTACTGTCTATTTTGAAATCACGCCGGACAGCTACGGCTACGGAATGGGGATGTACGGCGCGAACGCGGATATGATGCGTGAGCTTCGCGCGCGCGTTTTTGCGGCTCCAGCCCGGTTTTCAGACTTGATTAACGACCGCGCGCTGGACAAATACATACTTGAGGGAGAGGAATATAAACGGGACCGTTTCCCTGACGCGGATGAAGCACTAAAGCCTTATTTAAACCGTAAGGGGCTAAGCTGGTGTTATTCCTGCCCCAAGCTTCAAAATACATTTAACGGCCGGGCGTTAGTTGATGAACTTATCAAGGCTGTCAGCGAGCTTGGGCCGCTGTACCGGTTTGTCATGGGGATGGAACGGTGAAACGGCGTATTATCTCAGTTTTAGTAATAGCCTTTTGGATATTAGCGGCCTTGACCGGCTGTACGCCCGCCGAGGCCCGCTACGAAGGCTTCCATATGGATACGTACGTGACGCTTACCGCGCGGGGCCGGGGCTCGGAAGCGCTGCTTGAGCGATGCGCCCAGCGTTTGACGGAGCTTGAAAACGAGCTGTCCGCCTACCGGCGGGGGAGCGATATACGCCGCCTGAACGAAGCGGGTGGCGAATGGACGGCGCTTGGAGGGGACGCTTTTAAGCTGCTGGAGGAGTCTTTACAATACGCCGAGCTGACGGGCGGCGCGTTTGATCCGACCATTTTTACGGCCATAAACGCCTGGGACGGGATGAGCGGCTCGGTCGTCCCTTCGGACGAGGCGCTCCAGATATTAAAGCCGCTGGTTGATTATACGGGCATAGAGTTGGATGAAGCGGGCATGAGAGCCCGGCTTAAGCCGGGCCAGACGATCGATCTTGGGGCGATATCGAAGGGCTATGCCGCGGACTGCCTTTTTGCGTTCTATCAAGAGGCCGGATGCGCGGGTATTATCAACCTTGGCGGAAACGTATACGCCGTAGGCACAAAGGAGAACGGCGGCAAATGGCGCGTCGGCGTGCAGGATCCAAGGGGAAACGGCGGCCTGATTGAGGTGATAGACGCTTCGGATATCAGCGCGGTTACATCGGGAGATTATCAGCGGTTCTTTGAAAGCGGAGGCGAAATATACCATCATATACTTGACCCCGAAACGCTTAAGCCCGCCCGCACCGGTCTTCACAGCGTAACGGTAATATGTGAGAGCTCTACCAAGGCGGATGCGCTTGCCACGGCTGTTTTCGTGCTGGGCAGGGAAGCGGGCGGCGAGCTTTTGTCCAGGGAAGGTATAAGCGCCCTGGCGGTTACGGATGATTGGGAGGCCGTATGGATAGGCGCGCGGGAATGAAGCTGGGCGATTGGGCTATCATCGCGGCGGCGGCACTGTTGTCGGTATTCGGCTTCTTCCTCCTGCCGCGCGGGGGCGGTACGGTGACTGTAACGGTAAACGGGCAGGCTGTTTACAGCGGGCCTGTTTCGCGGGATGCGAGAATCGTAACCCCCGACGGAAAAAACATGATTATCGTAGAGGACGGCCGCGCATATATGCAACATGCAGACTGCGCGGATAAGCTCTGTATACGGATGGGCGAGGCGCACGCGTCCCGCCCGGTGGTCTGCCTGCCGAACCGCGTAGCAATCCTGATTACAGGGAACGACGGGGAAGCGGACGCCGTGACCTATTAACTTTGGGGATGATGATATGAGCGCGAAAAAGCTTACAACCCTTGCCATGCTTTGTGCGCTTGCTCTCGCGGCGCACTATTTAGAAGGCTTGCTGCCGCCCCTAATGGCCGGGGCGCCGGTGAAGCTTGGGCTGGCAAACATCTTTACATTGCTTGCGCTCATGCTGTATTCGGGCAGGGAGGCGCTCTTTGTAACGGGTGTGCGCTGCGTGCTTGGCCCGTTGCTGGGCGGCTCGGCGCTGGGGATAGCGTACAGCCTGTCGGGAGGGCTGAGCTCGTTGGCTGTCATGAGCGCGCTTATGAAACTTTACCGAAAGGGCGTATTATCGCCTGTTGGCGTAAGCGCGGCGGGCGCGTTTTGCTTTAACACGGCCCAGATTTTGGTAGGGTATGCGCTGAACGGGCCGGCGGCTCTCTACTATTTCCCGTATATATCGCTCGTTTCAATACCCACGGGCATATTTGTGGGGCTGTGCGCAATATTCATTGCGGGGCGGCTTAATAAATACATCAATACATCCGGGAGGACGAATAAATGAAGCTGATTTATTGCGTGGAAGACGATGCGAATATCCGGGAGCTGGTTGTGTACGCCCTCCGAGCCAACGGCTTTGACGTGCGCGGGTTTGAGGACGCTTCCGGCTTTTACGAGGCGGCTTTCGCAAAAAGGCCGGATCTGGCGCTGCTCGACATTATGCTGCCGGAGGAGGACGGCTTGTCCATACTGGCGAGGATAAGGAACGAGCCGGCGCTTTGCGAAACCGCGGTTATCATGCTTACGGCAAAAACCTCCGAGTACGACAGGGTCGTGGCGCTTGACGGCGGCGCGGACGATTATGTCGCCAAGCCGTTCGGCATCATGGAGCTGGTTGCGCGGGTGCGCGCGGTACTGCGCAGGGCGGTTCCGTTAGATGAAGCCGCGGTTATGACGGCGGGCCTCGTGGCGCTTGACGTAGAGCGGCATAAGGTTACGGTCGGCGGCGATGAGGTAGCGTTAACCTTTAAGGAGTTTGAGCTTTTGCAATTTTTGATGCGTAACCGCGGCATCGCGCTATCAAGGGAAAAGCTGATGAGCAACGTGTGGGGAACGGAGTTTGAAGGGGAGAGCCGGACGGTGGATATGCATATCAAAACGCTGCGCCAGAAGCTGGGGGAAGGCGGCGCGAAGATAGAAACCGTACGCGGCGTAGGATACAGGATAAGCGATTGACTTAAACAATTTATCCAGTATCGGACGCCCCTATTTCAGGCAGCGGTTTTTCACTGTGGACTTTACGGCACGCTTAATTAATTTATTTACGAAACAATTATTTTTTTATGCTAAAGATTTTACTGACAAAATTTTTCCAAGGAGAAGGGTTAAAACCAGAATACCGAAATAGCGACGACGAAAGCGCTTACACAATCAGTTCATACAATACGAATAAACGGAAATTGAACGCCGGGTAATAACGGATTCCCTTCTACCGGCTGAAGATATGGCTTTTACATATACTAGAATATAGGCGGCGGCCCGTAACAGCCGAGCTTTTTTAATTGGGCGGACGCGTAGTTGTGAAACTCACCTGATCCCCAACTTGGTCAATGCTTGAGAAATATACGAAAGCGCAGCTCTGTTAAAGCGTATTTGCGCGCGTCAGGTGTTTACCGAAACATGCTTTGCATGCCAGTGTGTCAAAAATAAACGGGGTAGGGTCGGAGCCGCAACCTCATAGGCTTTCAACCGAACCTAACGACATGTGCGTCAGGTTCGGAATGCCTTAAGCAGCAAGGGTTTCTTTGCACGGGGCGCTGACAGCGCCAATGTGCAAGCGCTCCGTCTTAACTCGAAAAACGTGGTGCAGCCACTTTTTCGACACACTGACATGCTTTGCATGCATTACAGCGCTTTTACACAAGATAGCCATAACAGGTTTTTTATGATCTGCAAAAAAAAGGTTCTCCATAACCTTAATGGTATTATTATAAAAGGAGCAACCGCGCCCCTTGATAATAGGCCCGATATAAATACGGTTGTATAAACAATGGAGGCTGGATAATGATTTATACGGTAACATTGAACCCCGCGCTTGATTACTTGGCTTACCTGAACGGCTTTACGCTAAGTAAGGTCAACAGAACGGTAAAAGAGGAAATATACTGCGGGGGAAAGGGAGTAAACGTATCCATCATGCTCAATCGAATGGGGATCGAAAACGCGGCGCTGGGCTTCACGGCCGGTTTTACGGGCATGGTGCTTGAGGCGTGGCTCAAAGACGCGGGAATACTTACGGATTTCGTTAGGCTGCCAAACGGTATGTCGCGCATCAATATAAAAATCAGGGCGGCGGAGGAAACTGAAATCAACGGCCGCGGGCCGGATATAAGCGCGGACGCGGTTACAAAGCTGACCGGGAAGCTGAACCGCGCGTCCGAGGGGGATACCATCGTACTTGCCGGCAGCATACCCGCTTGCGCGCCGGATGACGTTTATGAAAGAATTATGCAAGCGCTTGACGGCAGGGGCATTCGTTTCGTAGTGGACGCGGAGGGCAAGCCGCTTTTAAACGCGCTTCAATACAGGCCGTTTCTAATCAAACCGAACCACATTGAGCTTGGCGAGCTGTTTGAGCGCAATCTCGATTCCCGCGATCAGATCGTCGAATGCGGGCGCGCGCTTCAGGAGAAGGGCGCGAGGAACGTGCTCGTATCCATGGCTGGCAGCGGAGCCATACTTCTATGTGAAGGCGGGCGAACGTACGAGTTGGGCGCGCCGGTCGGAATAGTTAAAAACTCGGTCGGTGCGGGGGATTCCATGGTGGCAGGTTTTCTTGCCGGATACCAGCTGACTGGGGATTATTATCAGGCGCTCCGATTCGGCACGGCCGCCGGGAGCGCGACGGCGTTCTCAGAGGGTCTGGCTCAATGGGATGCAATAAACGAAGTTCTTCAATCATTATAAAGAACCGGGAAAGGATGGATACAATGAGGATAACGGATTTGCTCAGAATAAACGGAATAACGCTTAACGCTGAGGTTTCGTCAAAAGAGGGTGTTATAGACGCGCTTGTCGATCTTCAGGAGAAATCCGAAAACCTTCTGGATAAGGCGGCGTACAGGAAGGCGATTATGGATAGGGAGGCGCAGGGGACGACGGCGGTTGGAAACGGCATTGCGGTCCCGCACGCGAAAAGCGAGGCTGTCCGGCGCCCCGGCCTGTCGGCATTGACGGTTTCAAACGGCGTTGATTACGGCGCCCCCGACGGGCTCCCCTCCAAGCTGTTTTTTATGATTGCGGCGACGCAGGACGGGGATGCGCACCTTGAGATTTTATCGCGGCTCATGGTTATGCTCATGGACGGGGAGTTCGCCGACGCGCTGACAGAGGCAAGAAGCGTTCATGATTTTCTTGCGCTCATTGACGCGAAGGAGGCTGAAAAGTTCCCCGAGGAAGCAAAGCAGGAAACAATGAGTGAGGCGGAGGGCTCGTTCAGGGTGCTCGCGGTCACAGCCTGCCCCACGGGCATCGCCCATACCTTCATGGCGGCAGAAGCGCTTGAGCGGGCTGCGGCGGATATGGGGTGCAGCCTCAAGGCCGAAACAAATGGCTCGGGGGGCGTGAAGAACGCGCTTACGCGCGAGGAGATTGATGCGGCCGACGGGATTATCATCGCGGCCGATAAAAACGTGGATATGGGCCGGTTTGACGGAAAGCGGCTTATCCAGGCGAGGGTCGCCGACGGTATTCATAAGCCCGAGGAGCTTATTGAAAAAGTCATTACAGGGAAGGCGCCCGTATACCGGCATGAGGGAGGCGCAGAGGCGCACGAGGAGCGGGCGCGCGAAGGGTTTGGCCACGGGATATATAAGCATTTGATGAACGGCGTGTCCCACATGCTCCCTTTTGTAATCGGCGGCGGTATACTCATCGCGCTGGCGTTTCTCTTTGATAACCCCAATATCAACCCGGAGAATTTTGGGATGAACACTCCGGTGGCGGCGTTCTTTAAGACGGTTGGCGGAAAGGCGTTCGACTTTATGCTGCCTGTGCTGGCCGGGTATATAGCCATGAGCATTGCCGACAGGCCGGGGCTCGCGGTGGGCTTTGTGGGCGGCGCTCTCGCCGCAGCGGGCGTCACGTTCGCAAACCCGGAAGGAGCGGTCTCAGCAGGGTTTTTGGGAGCGCTCATAGCGGGCTTCGCGGGCGGTTATCTGGTGCTGGGCTTAAGGAAAATTTGCGGCAGGTTCCCCAGAAGCCTTGAGGGGATCAAGCCCGTTTTGATTTATCCGCTGCTGGGAATTCTGCTCATCGGCGTAATCATGTGCCTTATCAATCCCTTTGTGGCGATGCTCAATACGGCTATCGCAAACGGCTTAGAGGCCATGGGCGGCGTGAGCAAGGTACTGCTTGGCATACTTTTGGCGGGCATGATGGCTGCGGATATGGGCGGGCCCATAAACAAAGCGGCGTATGTGTTCGGCACGGCGGCAATCGCCAACGGCAACCTTGATATTATGGCGGCCGTCATGATAGGCGGGATGATACCGCCGCTGGCGATTGCGCTTTGCGCCACGTTCTTTAAAAACAGGTTTACGGACGCAGAAAGGAAATCAGGCATAGTAAACTACATCATGGGCTTGTGCTTTATTACGGAAGGCGCGATTCCATTCGCCGCGGCGGATCCAATCCGCGTGCTGCCTTCGTGCATCGTGGGTTCGGCTGTGGCAGGCGGGATTTCCATGGCGTTTAACTGCACGCTGAGGGCTCCGCACGGCGGCATATTCGTTTTCCCGGTTATGGGCAACGTCGGCGGATATATCATTGCGCTGGTCGCGGGCGCGGCTGTTGGCATGATTTTGCTTGCAATTTTGAAAAAGCCGATAAAGGAGGGGAACAATGGTTAGCGAGAAACTTAAGGTCGTAAACAAAATGGGGTTTCATATGCGCCCGGCGAGCGCGTTCGTCAATGAGATGTCAAAATTTAAATCTCAGGTGACCATATTGTTTGACGGCGGCACAATTAACGCGAAAAGCATAATGAACGTGATGGCCGCGTGTATGAAATGCGGTTCCAATATCGAAATCGTGTGCGACGGAGAGGATGAGGCTGACGCGCTCAAGAGCGCTTGCGATATGATCCGCTCGGGTTTTGGCGAGGAATAAAAATGCGTGAGGAAGAAAGGGGCAAATGATGAATACGTATCAGGGAACGGGCGTATCAACCGGAATCGGCATAGGCAAAGCGGTTGTAATAAACGAAAGCGGCCTGGATTATTCGCATGTCCCGTTTTCCGGCGCGGAAACGGAAAAAAAGCGGCTTTACTCGGGCGTTGAACGGTTCCGCCTCCAAACCTCGCAAATGGCCGAGGAAATGGAAGCGCGCGCGGGTGAAAAACAGGCTCAAATCCTGCTGGGTCAGATTATGATGATAAACGACCCTTTCATGCTTTCACAGATCCATGAGCGCATAGAAGAAAAAGGCCAATGCGCGGAAGCCGCGCTCGACGCGGTATGCGGCATGTACATCGATATGTTTTCGTCCGTTGACGACGAGCTAACCAGGGAGCGCGCGGCGGATGTGCGGGATTTAAGGGAGCGCATGCTCAAAATCCTGCTCGGCGTAAAGGAGGCGGATATCGGCGCTATACCGCCCGGTACCGTGCTTATAGCGGGGGAAATTACGCCGTCAATGGCTTCCGCGGTCAATGCGGAGCACTTAGCCGGCATGGCGGCAGAAACCGGGGGCGTGACGTCTCACCTGTCTATCCTAGCCAGGGCAATGCGCGTACCGACGGTATTAAGCGTTGAAAACGCGCGCGCGCTGGTTCAAAACGGCGATATTGTCATCGTGGACGGAACGGACGGCAAACTAATCGTAAACCCCGACGAGAGAACGCTCAGCCTATACCGGGCTCGGCGCGAGGCCGCGGAGAGGGAGCGAAAGCTTCTTGAAAAATATAAAGCCCGGCCAACCGTCACCGCCGACGGGAGGAAGGCCGCAATTTACGCGAACATCGGTACGGCCGTTGAGGCAGGCGCGGCGCTCGACGCTGGTGCGGAGGGCGTGGGGCTTTTCAGAACGGAATTCCTTTTTATGGATCGATCCGGGCCGCCGTCCGAGAATGAGCAGTATGAGGCGTATAAGGAGGCCGCTAAAAGCCTTAACGGGCGAAAGCTGATTATACGTACGCTCGATGTGGGCGGCGATAAGGACGTACCCTATCTCAAGCTCGCGCGTGAGGAAAACCCGTTTTTGGGATACCGCGCCATACGCTACTGCCTTGACCGAGAGGATATTTTCATGCCGCAGCTCCGGGCGATTCTGCGTTCAAGCGCGCACGGGTCGGTGAACATCATGCTTCCGCTTATCACCTGCCCGGATGAAATACGGCAGGCCAAGGCCGTTATCAGCAGGGTAAAGGATGAACTGTATGAAAAGGGCGAGCCCTTTAACCCGGATATACCGGTCGGCGTAATGATCGAAACGCCCGCCGCAGCGGTGATGGCTGACGTATTGGCGAAGGAGGCCGATTTTTTCAGCATCGGGACCAATGACCTAACCCAGTACGTTATGGCCGCGGACAGGGGTAACGGTAAGGTGGCTTACCTGAACTCCCCGCTCAATCCGGCCGTGCTTCGCAGTATAAAGCGCGTTATCGGCTGCGCAAAGGCGGAAGGCATACCGGTCGGGATGTGCGGCGAGGCTGCCGCAAACCCCTTGATGATACCGCTTTTGCTCTCTTTCGGATTGGAGGAGTTCAGCGTGGGCGCATCGTCGGTTTTAGCTGTGCGCAGGCTCATTTCAAACTGGACGAAGAAAGAGGCGGACAGGCTTGCCGGCGAGGTCATGAAGCTGTCGAGCGCCGAAGGGATCCGCGCTTATCTCAGCGCGAATGTAAAAGTGTAGATTTGGTATTGTGAAACTCATTTAATAGTGTACTTATTTAGGAGCGAACAAGAGCGTACGTTTATTATCTGGCTGAAGCGGTGTGCGGCCTAAATAAACTTGGCGCACGCCTAGCGCTGTCAGCGCGCGTATACATCTTTAATAATATCCATCGGCGATCCCGCGAGCGGAGGATGTACTTTTTGAGTATTAGGCATATTGAATGTTTAGCATGAGTTAAAAACTCAAATTCATCTAACTATTATTAAACCGCTGTGCCATATCAGCTATGTAAAATTCCGAGCGGACGGCATGACGGCGTCATAATTTCGTTCCTTCCTTTTTATATATTAGTGTGCATGAGCGAGCGGAGTTTGTGTAAAAAAACACTTATCAGCACGTTGTAAAAAACAAACTTTCTTATATTGATGACATGTCAAAAGCGCATGGTTGCAAGCTTGATTAACAATGGCGAATTTATTTCAAAAACCGCGAAATAGATAGAAATTCCTATTGACACGTACCAAATTATGGTATATATTGGCGTTGGGTA
>UQWD01000010.1 GCA_900544555.1 uncultured Eubacteriales bacterium | reverse complement strand
GGTCGGTGTTGTAGCGGGCCAGATTGCGGGAGCCGATGCCGTAGCTCTGGACGCCGCCGTCTAGCATTTCGGCCTCTCGCTTCAGATATAGGGCGATCCGTTCCCGCTTTGTGGCGAGCTCGGACTCGATGATTGTGCGTGATTTCATGGTGTGGTGTCCTCCTTACCAGTCGTCGAGGGCGGTGGCTCGGCTTCGCTTTGTCCGAGGACGCTGCTGCTGTGATGCCGCCTGCTGCTCCTCGAGGCCACGGAGCCGACGCTCGACCGCGTCCATGTCGGGATTGATGATCTTTAGGCCGGCCATCGCATAGTCGCGGCAGTCAAGGGCCTCGTTGCGGTTATGTCCGAGCAGCTTCTCCCACTTCCAGCGGTCGCCGCGGCTGGTGTGAGTGAGCACCAGCCGCTCAGACATCAGGCCGTTGAAGTAGTTGAGATCGTAGCCGGCGTCGGGATGCCGGTTGAAGTGGCAATACTTCGGCCCGGGCTCCTGCACCTTCAGATTTGCCATGATGGCAGCCTTGCCGGCGTCGACGCCGATGGTGTAGAGCCAGCAGGTGATCCGCTTGTTGTCGCGGATCGGCACCTTCGAGGGCGGTGCCACGAGGGGGATCCCGTCGCCGCCCTTGCCTTTAATCGCAAACACGCGCTTGTGAATTCGGGCATTGCACTGTTCATAGACCTCTTGAGTGAAATGGCCGCCGGAGTCGACGCAGGTAATGGAGATCTTCAGTCCCCGATTATTCTTGAATTTGTATACGTGGTCGATGACGTCGTCAAGGCGCTGCCAGACCTCCGGGGTGTCCGGCCGGCCCATGATGTAGCCCTTGATGATGCCCCACGTCTCGCCATATTTGCCATGACCGACCACTTCGTACTCGAGGCGGTTGTCTTGTGTATCAACGCCGCAGGTGAGCACCAGTACGCCGTCGGGCAGCTCCACGGGAATCCCGTTCGCTCGGGTGCCATAGTCCTCGCGCCGGGCAAGCATGGCGTCCTCGTCGGGGAGGTCGCCACGATCTTCCCATAGCTGACCGAGCAGCGTGTTGTAAACGACTTTTAGCTCCTGCGGGTCGCTCTGCGCGTCGAGGAACTTGAGCACGATCTTCTCCCACGATATCCACGGGGAGCTGAAGGCGTTCAGCCAGAACGACCGCACGCCCTTCTCGTAGGCGTCAGGATTGTCTGCGATCCACTTGGCCGGCTGCCGTCGCATGGTTTCCTCGGAGCTCAGGCAGCCGCAGGCAGGGCAGGCCCATGAGACGCCGCCCTTCAGGCTCCACGTCTTTTTGCCGCGAACCCTTGTGGCCTCCGGCTCAAACTTAATATGATCGAACAAGATCTCGCTGTACTCCCCGCACTCGGGGCAGCAGTGGCTCCATCGTTCTTGTGTGCCCTTTAAGAAGCTGGTCTCGATGTTGCTGGCGCCCTTTATGGTTGGAGTGGAGACCTCAACCGCTTTGGCATTATAAAAGGTCGCTTGACGGGCTTCGGCCAGCGCCCACGGGTCGCCCTCAGTGCCGGCACTCGCGGCCCATCGGTCGCGCTCGTCGCCAATGATATAGCGGGCGGGAGTGGAGGCCAGCGCCGAGGCGCTATTCGAGCCGGTGAGCGTCATCATCCCACCGGGGAAAGACTTTTGGAGGATGGTGTTGCCGCTGTCCTTCGCCTTTACGTCGTGGACTTTGGCCTTGAGCTGCTTGCTGTCGCGGATCATTGGGGCAACGCGCAGCCGGCTGAACTTCCGGGCGTCCTCGATGGTTGGGTGGACGTAGAGGATGCTGCCCGGGTCTTGATCGATAATGTATCCGATGATGTTGAGTTCGAGCTCAGACTTGCCGACCTGAGACGCTGCGACCATGACGATTTTGCGCACCTTCGGATCCGTGAAAGCTTTCATCGGTTCTTCGAGGTATGGGGTGCGCTTGGTACGCCACGGGCCGGCCTCGGCCGAGCTTTCGGGCGAGAGGCGGCGGTATCTGTCGGCCCACTCGTCAACTGTCAGACTCTCGGGCGGCTTAAAGTGCTTCAGGGCCCACGAGATCGCTGCGTTCAGTTTCGCGGCTGCGGCTTTAGCTGTCCTCGTCATCGGAGACATCGCTCCAACCTTCTCGCTCCCTTACCCGCCGCGTATATTCTTCGGGATCGTATTTGTAACCGGCCAGCTCCTCAAGGATTTTGTAGACCTCGGCCCGGACGATCTCGGACGCCTCTGCCGCCGAAGCGGCGGCCACGACATCCACGGCCAATCGACCGGGCAGAGCTGTGAGCATAGATCGGATTGTGAAAACGAGGTCGGTTATAATGTCCTCGACGTCCTCGCTGCGGTGCATCTTCCCCTCGAGCTCCTTGAGCTGGAGGGCAGCCATGTCGGCCTTACTGCGCTTTAGGTCCGCCTCGGCTTCCAGCTTACGGCCTTCTGCCTCAAGATCTTTCTTGCTGCCGGCCTCTCTGCCGTTGGCCTTATCGCTCAAGTATTTAATGTAGCGCTGGATCGTCGGGAGCAGATCGAAGCGGTACGGCTTATACTGCACGGCGTCTATTATACCGTCGGCGGCAAGCTGCTGCACCCTTCTGGCTGTCACGCCGAACAAAATAGCTATCATCTTGCTGTCAACGTGCTTGGCATTGTTGTTCGGCATGATGTTTCTCCTCTCTGAATGCCAACTCATGGGCCGTGCCATATTCCCGCGAAACGAAACGGACCCAAAAAACTATTTCCAGTCTGCGTGTTTTTTGGGCTCACCAGCACCACAGGCATTTTTGGTTATTCACAGTACCTTTATTATCTATTGAGCACCCGGTCGAGATTGTGCTGGAAGCGTTTAGCAGTTTCTTCCTGGAGTTTGGCCATTATGTTATTACTGGTCATCTCGCTTGTTATCATCTGCGGGACAGAGATAGCTGTGAATTTTTTTAAGTCACTGCGTTGCCGGCTGATACGCTGGAATGGTATATAGTTCATGGAGTTACCTGTACCAATAAGAATATTGTGCGAACGGTCAGAGTAAGGGCCGCCCCGGGTACGTGTGTTCTTGTATCTGCCAATAACCTTCTTTTGGCCCTTGATGACCTGCATTCTTAGCGTATAGCTCCTTCCCGCCGGCGGGACTTTTGGCGTCATACCGAAGTGGATAGGCGTAAGCATTCTACCCTCATAAGTAATAGTCATTTCCTCGATGGTTTCACCGGCGACTTTTATGGTTCCGGCCATCTTCTTCAGCTTCTTACTTTTGTTGGGGGAGGGTGTAATCTCCGATTTCTTGATGTTGTATACACCCACTACCTCGCTTGCTATCCAACCAGGTGCGCGAGCCTTTAGATCCTTGACGGTATTCTTGACCGCTTTGCGGCCGGCGTTGTCGATTTCAATAACTGTATCTTTGAGCTTTTGGAAGTTCTCTATCTGCATGGTTATGTCGCCTCGGGGCATTAACCTCACCTCCTCCAAAGTATACAAAACTCACTTTTTTTAAGCGTCGTAATGCGCTGATAATTATAAAAGCGGCGGTAGATATGTTCGTAGGCTCTGATGGCTGTTTTTGCAGTTGTACCGCGTTAAACGAGTGTTATACAGCTTCTCGTTATTGTACAGGATAGCATTGGATCGGCTGCTTTTCAATGGAGTTTACTTCCCATTACTTCCTTTTACTGCCGCTCCTTCAGATGCCGTTAATATGGCGGCCAGCTCCAGTAGCGCCCGTCCATGCAGCTTGTACGTCCTGTTTTGATAAGACTCCAAGCGCTCGATATAATCAGTCTTGCCGCCAAACAGGACGCTAGTAATTTCATCCCACAATGCCCGGTCGAAGTAGCGCAGCCGGATGACTGCACGCTCATCAGGATCGCTGAGTTGCGCAATCATGGCCTCAATGGCGGCGGACTCCTTGCGTTCCGCCTCAATGGCTTGCGCAATATCATCCTCGAGCTCTAACTTCCTTACGACCGCCGCGCTTACTCTGTCAGTTGCGCCAACCTTCTGTCGCGGCATACCCGACAGATTTGGCCCAGGCGGTGAATTAATGGCCGCTTCCATGCGGTCGAGACGTTCCGCTTGGTTGTCGATGTCCCGGAGCATATCAGTGTAACGCCGCAAACGAGCTTTTATTTTATTAGTTATCGGTGTATCGTTCATGATCTTACAGGCCTCCTCTATCATCCTAAATCGGGATCAATCAGGCGTTTCATTTCCCCATGAGTCCCATCCTGGCGCAGTATCCCGCGCAAACAACTCTATCCTTTGCAGATTACCCATCAGCTCAACGATCCTGTCGCGGACTTCCGCGGGCTTTTGACTGTGTCGCTGGACGGGGGAGAGGATGACGCTGCGGACGCTAGCGCTGATACGCTTTGGCTTACCCTTAACAGCCAGCAAGCATATTTCGGAGTTACTGCGCGTCCAGTTACCGAGGCCCATGAACAGGCCCTCGCCGTTTTTGTTCTGTTTTACCCAGTTGAAAGCAACCGTCTTATATTCAAATCCCCATACCTCAATAACCTCAAGCGCATCCTTTAGCATCGGGAAGGTTGCCCATATAAAGAGGGCGCAATCATCGCTAGCTATATCTCCGATGGGAATATGCTTGATGCCCTCAATTGTCATGGTGTCGTAGTGCTTAAATGCCGCCGCGCGGGTGCCTTTATTGCGGTATCCCCACGGCGGATCCGCATATATGACGTTATACTTCTTGTGAGGGAGTGGGATCATGGGCTCACCTCATTCGGGATGTTGATGCCGTCGAGCAGCTTAATATAGCCGGCCGCGGCCGGCACCTCGTAGGGCTCGAGCTCGACCTGTTTGATATACTTGCGTCCGTAGTTATCGGCCATATCGCGCCAAACGCGCCACGGCACTCGGTAAAAGTCGCAGAGGCTAAAGCTCACCAGCACGAAGGTCACCGCCCCAAGCTTGTAGTGATCTTCAAGGTCTTTGGTTTGCTCATCGGTGACACGCCGCTGCTCAATACGGTCGCTGTCGGTATGCTTTGCCTCGAAGTAGACGCTTCGGCCGCCCCGTAGAGTGCCTCCATAGTCAGGCTGCGCCTGCTTTGTATAACAAGCGACGAACTGACCCTTTTGGTTTTTAGCGCCAAGCGGCTTCATAGGCTCAGGAGTTTTCTCAATTTTGGCGAGACCTCGTTCGCGGTAATAATCGCACGATGTAGAGATCATCAACTCAAATTGCATTCCGGATATACGCGCTCTCTTGCCGGATACCTGCGCCCTTATGTTACGCTCCGCCTCAAAATGCGTAGGATCCGGATAACCTTCCGCGTTTCTTCTTGGGTTGTATCTGTTTGTCATAATAACCTCCAATTCCTAACGGATTTTCTAAACGCGGTCATCCGTTTACCTCCGCGCTTCCCGAAATTGAATCCGGCTCAAACAGGTTTATGCCGATATGCGCCAAGTTTTCGGGTTTGTACCCGTGCTGTTGGTAGTTACAAACGGGCTTGTTTGCCTTACTACCCGTTTTAGGTCCTCCTCTTGCCTGTTCTTCCTCGTACCGCCCGATAACCCAATTCAGGATTGCCCGATAGTCACTGTCATACTTCTTACCGTTTGCGCCTTTGTAGTTGTCTAAAATTTCGATGCACCGAGCCGCTCCCTGTTCTCCGATTCTCGCAACGAGTGACGTATGTTCGTCATTGGTCATGCTGACAAAATCGGCAAATGGGATTTTAGCCGGGTTATGCGTTTTTTTTTGCTTGCGCTTTTGAGGCGCGCGCGTCTGGTTTTTTTGGTTATGTACGGTACTGTTGGGTACGGTACTGTTAGGTACGGTACTGTTAGGTATGGAATCCATGCTTTTTCCATCGGACTTCCGTTGGAGTTCCGCAGGAATGGCGTTCGGCGTCCGCTTCCGTTCTCTATCTTTCGCCCGCCGTTCCACGAGCTTTCCGGCGTAATCATGCCAATCATGGATTTTTAGCTGCTCATTTTCTCGGTCTATGAATCCCGCCGCGATGAGCGCATCCGTGAAGGCTTCCGGGTCGCCCTCCCATTGGGCGGCGTCGGCTATGTCATCGGATGTGTAATTAGTCAGGTCGCCGGCCTGCGCAAAATCTAAAGCCCACCACCAAAGGAGATGCAGATGTCCTATGGCGGCAGGGATTGGTATCCCAACCATCCGCGCGAGGCGCTTGGTCTTGGGGTGCCTCGCAAGTTCTTGATGGCTTTCAATCCACGCCATAAGCATCCCTCCCTTCTAACGTCTCCTGAACATTCCGTGTGCGCGGAAATGAAGCTGTCGGCCGCCGTCCGACCGGCTATCGTCCGGCGGCTGAGTTAAAAAGGGCAGTCGCCGCCCTCGTCCGCTAATCCGGCAAAGCCGCCGTCCGGGGACGCATCACCTCCATTTTGAGTGTCCCTCTTACCGTCGCAAAAGTGTATTGAGCCGACTATAATCTCCATGACCTTGCGTCGAATGCCATCCTTATCATCGTACGTTCGGCTGCTCAGCCCACCCTCCACAACGACGAGACGGCCCTTGGCCAGGTATTTGCAGATAAGCTCAGCTTGATTACGCCATGCGACACAGCCGATGAAGTTCGTAATTCTGCTGCCATCCGCAGCTTTGCGTCCTGTGTCGCTGGCGAGGGTGAAGCTAGTAGTCGCTACGCCGGTTGGGGTATATCTAAGTACAGGGTCTGCCGTGAGCCTGCCCTGCAGCTGCGCACTATTTAGCATTAGAAGCCTCCTTTACACTGGCTGATGCCGGTTAATTACCCGTTTTCATAAGGTAATACAGGGGATAACGTTATCACCGTCTCTCCAAACGCACCTACTGGCCATTTGCATAATGCTATTGTGGTTTTCGTTCATGGTATGCTCCTTTCTTATATCCTCGGTGTTTAAGGATCTCTTCAAATTTATACTGCTTACCTTCCGCCTTTCGGCAGTCGCAACGTTCATCGGGGTCGAGGTTACACCCACAGTTCGGACAGGTTCTGTAATACATTTCCATCCTCCTAGCTCACTTGTTGATTTTGTATCGGTATTTCTTTCAACAGTTCCGCAGCAGACGTCAGTTTGAATTTAGCCGCTACCCGTTGCAGCTCGCCAAGGGTAAAGCACTCCGGGCGGTTGAATCTGTTATATAACGTGGATAACCCTATACGGGCGCACAGAGCCAGCTCCGTTGCCGTTATTCCATAATAGGCCATATAATACCGTATTGACGCGCGCAGCTTTTTACAGTCGATTGCTTCCTTTGATTCATTGAGTTTTGGCATGTTTTCACCTCGCTTTTTTAGTTAAAGAGGTCGTTTAATGTACACTTAAGCGCAGCTGCCACTCTCAGCGCAGTACTTATACGCACATCACGTCTACCTTGCTCAAACAGGGCCAGGGGGTAGTTTGCTGGAACGGCGTTCCCCCTGGTTCCGGCTTTAATACACATTATAATGAGTATCCCAAATTACCTTCCCCATCCATTGCCGCCATACCGATACTTTGGCTTTTCCCTCACCATCCTTGTATCTGCTGACATACATCAGCGGCAGAATTTGCTTTAGTGTCCATAAAATTTTGTTTCTCATCTTATTATCCTCCTTTGGTTATCTCCAACACTTGACACCGGTATTATCAGGCGTAGCATCCTGCCGTTCCTTGCAATACATCATTATGATACGGGTTACGCGGTCAACTATCGCGTCCTTCTCTTCCTGCGTCTGGTCGCGGCAGCAGTCGTCGCAGATTTTTATGTGTGCGTTACCTTGATAATAATCCTTGACTACATTGCCCGGTTTCGGCGGTTTAACCATGTTTCTCCTCCTCGGGGCTAATTGGCCGCCCACACTCCGGGCAATAAGACCAATCAAGGGATAAGTGCTCCCGGCATCTCGGGCAACTCTCTGGGGTTTCCCATGCGGTTATTAGCTCGCTTAGATCGCTAGGTTTGATCTCTTTATCCAAGATATCCAAGTTATCTACCTCCCTTGACCGCCGAGGCGGTCTGTGCTAGTCTGGTATTAAGAGTTTAGGGGGTTCCTTCCTCGTCAATACGCGTTTGTCTTATCATCGTAGTCAAGCAACCTCCTTTCTCTTGATTATAGTTCGCTTTTAGCTAACTTTAATCTTATTATAGTTGCTTTAAGCTAACCATCAAGGGGTTATTATGTATAATCAGAATATATTTTGTGAGCGTCTAAAGCTCATACGAATGATGCATGGCCTCTCGCAGACACAGCTGGGTTGTATCCTCGGCATTAGTAAGCCTGCAATTAGCGACATTGAGCGCGGAAGGCGCGGCACTACAATTGAAAAACTTGTAGAAATTGCCGACTGCTTCAATATTTCACTTGACTACCTGGTTGGGCGCTCAAATTGCCCAGATCTCATAATAAAAGATAAAGAAGGCAATTTTGTTGTCGTAGAAACCATGACCCCGCCCCAAAGGCAGTAAGGCCAGTTAACCCACGGATAGCGGTACAAGAGCATGTGCATAAAGCGATTAAGTGTTTTCTTCATCTTTATTACCTCCGTCATATGGCGTTAGTGCACCGGCATCAATGTAATGCTTCATTTTTGCGGCGAACAGCTTTGATATGTCTGTCTGCACATTACTTTCAGCCTCGGCGATTTCAGGCGTGACGGTTTCATATATTGGTACGTTATGTATTTCGTACCGATTAGCGGGATTGCGTATGCCAATTGTCCCAACCTGTACATACCTTTGTTTCATGCCGTCCTCCGTGCCTTACATTGCTTACTCGTCCTTTAACCTCTTAGAGGGTTCAGCTCGCTTGCCGAACGTCTACAAATGTATCAGCGCTTACAGACAGTGCTTTGCATATCGCACTCAAATCATCGGCATACATTGTTCGTTTGCCGTTTAACATGGCATTAAACGTTGCGTTGGGGATACCTGCTGATACAGCAATTGATTTTTGCTTTAAATGGTGCGCATCAATGTACTCTCGTACTTTTTCATATACTTTCATAAATATTCCCTCCCCTTTCCAGATTTTCTTGATTGCCTTAACTATAATCAAGATTTTCATGATTGTCAAGCTAAATATTTCAGGATTTCTTGATTGACTTTTGATAAACCGCCGTATATCCTATTTTTGAGGTGATATTTTGAGGTATGAAATATGAAATAGGCAGAAAAATCAGATATTATCGTGAGCTCCGAGGGCTATCGCAAAAAGAGTTTGCCAGCCAAATTGGCGTAAGCAATGGCAGAGTGTCAAACTGGGAGCTCGGTATTAATCGTCCAGATGCAGATACATTAGTTTTAATATGTAAGGCGCTCCAGGTGTCGGCGGATGATTTACTCACTGTTCCGATATTCTATGGGATTGCGTTGTCCGCAAAGGAGAAGCAGCTCATTACTGAATATCGAAATCATCCTGAGATGCGTAATGCGATACACACACTACTCGGTATAACTGATAATTAAGCCCTTAAGGGCTTAATTTGTCAAGGAACACATTCTCTGATTTTCGATTTTTCAATGCGCATTTATGCATATATATCCATTATATCGACAAAAAGTAACGTTGTTCGCAATGAAATCTTTTAATCAATAGAATCGGTGACAATAAACTATATTGCTACATCAAAAGGATTTATGTATAATTTTACTAGATATGAGGAAGCTAGGGGTTTAGAAAACCAAATGAAAAGAGTTCGTTTATTTGTTTTTAACATCATAAGTCCGTATAAACACGATTCTAACATAACAAGTAGAATATATGATACCATCATTCTTCTTTTTGTGGCAATCAGTATTCTTCCCTTGTTTTTTAAAGATCCCCATCCATTGCTTATATTTTTAGAAAACGTCACGGTAACAGTATTTATATTAGATTATCTACTAAGGCTTATAACAGCAGATTTTAAATTGGATAAGGGTCTAATTTCATTTTTGGTTTATCCGTTTACTCCTTTTGCGCTTATTGATTTGTTAGCAATCCTCCCTTCTATTGGGTTGATAAACCCTGTTTTTCTTTTAATCCGCGTCTTTAGAGTGATTAAAATAACTCGCATATTTAAAGGCCTCCGGTACTCAAAGAACTTTGAGATTATTTCGCGCGTATTAAAGAAAAACCGAAGCATCCTTTTAAGCGTACTCATTATGGCTGTGCTCTACGTTGTCATAACGGCTTTGATTATATTTAATATTGAACCAGACACATTTGACGGTATTTTTGACGCTATATATTGGGCGACTACGGCGCTAACCACCGTGGGGTACGGAGATATCTATCCAGTATCAGCGGCGGGTAAAGCTGTAAGCATAATATCATCCTTTTTTGGCATTGCTGTAATAGCGCTCCCTAGCGGTATCATAACGGCCGGCTTCATGGATGAGATAACCAGGCACTAATAATGCTGGGATTCTATATAGTTGTAATATATAACCGGTCTAGCCCCATAATGGGGGTTATGATATAATCCGAGTAATGCGAACCGCATGCGACCATAAAAACGCCGGCAGGTTCGCACCGGAATTCAAGGTGTTTACGGGCTTGGATGATGTGTAAACGCTATGCAAAAACAATATCTTGTGAAGATAGGGGGTGAGTTACAAGATATTGCGGTCGCATCTCGCGAGAGGTGCGTGGATTGAAATCGAAAACTGAGCGCCTGAAGCTTATGTATGTAGCGTCGCATCTCGCGAGAGATGCGTGGATTGAAATATTAGTTAACGGATGATGAGTATTATGAGGCGCTTGTCGCATCTCGCGAGAGATGCGTGGATTGAAATATAGATTCCAATCCTTTAAACAGCACTTGTCTTGTCGCATCTCGCGAGAGGTGCGTGAAAAAACAAATAAATAAAAAATTAAAAACAAAAGGAGAATTTCATGATTGACTTTCAAAACGCCAGCTTTATGAAGCTAAAGCCCGTACCCGCCGCGAATTTTGAATCACTCATTTCCCCGATGTTCGTACAAGGCGAACATATCGTAGGTACATTTCAGAGCATCCGTGACGGTATCGTTTTTACAAACAAAAGAATAATATCAATTAACGTACAGGGATTGACGGGTAAGAAAAAGGATTTTACATCCCTTCCTTACAGCAAAATACAAGCGTATTCTGTGGAAACTGCGGGAGTACTTGACCTCGACAGCGAGCTTGAATTGTGGTTTTCCGGGATGGGTAAGGTTAAGTTCGAGTTCGTCAGCAAAGCCGACATCTCCGGCCTATGTCGTACAATCAGTGGCTTTGTTCTCTAATTACGCCAGTTACCGTCGCTCCCCTCGCGGGGAGCGTGGATTGAAATAAAAAGGCACATTTCGTCTTCGCTGCCTATGATGTCGCTCCCCTCGCGGGGAGCTTGGATTGAAATAGACAACGCAGATGAAGCGGCGCAAATTAACATCGCTCCCCTCGCGGGGGCGTGGATTGAAGTAAATTATCATCTTCAGGCTTATCATCCTGCTGCTCCGCGCAATACGTCATCACAATACGGGTCACGCGGTCAACAATTGCGTCCTTCTCTTCCTGCGTCTGGTCACGGCAGCAATCGTCGCATATTTTGATGTGCGCGTTGCCTTGATAATAATCCTTAACCACGTTGCCCGGTTTTGGCGGTTTAACCATGATTTCACCCCTCTCCTAACATATATATTGTTGCGGAATTTGTCCTATTCCGCTCTATTAAGCACAAGCTGGGATTAACCGTTTAAGTGCTTTTGTAAAGCAATCTACGTATATTGTGTTGACTTTTACGAATGATTGGATATAATAATATAAAAGGAGTGATTTTTATGGCAAACCTTAACATACGCGTCGACGACTTGCTGAAAAAGCAAGCGGAAACCGTTTTCTCCGATATCGGGATAAGCCTATCAGCCGCCACCACCATGTTTCTCAAACAGGTTGTTCGCTGCAACGGCATTCCGTTCGACTTACGTGCCGACCCGTTTTATTGCGCCGAAAATCAAGCCCGCTTATTAACCGCCAAAGAACGCATGGAGGAAACCGGCGGCGCTATCCATGATATCATTGAGGTTGACGATGATTAAAGCATGGGATGATTATGCGTGGGAAGATTATTTATACTGGCAATCACAAGACAAAAAAACGCTAAAGCGCATAAACCTGCTGTTACAGGATATTGATCGCAATGGCAATACCGGATTAGGTAAACCGGAGCCTTTGAAAGGCGATTTACATGGTTATTGGAGCCGTCGCATTGACGAAACAAACCGGCTTGTATACCGCATAGTCAGCGACCGGGTTGAGATATTACAATGCCGTACGCATTACAAACATATTCAATAAAAAAGCCGGAGGCAGTCATGGCGCAAGAAAACTATATCATCTATCTGCGCAAATCCCGGGCGGACGCCGAGGCTGAGGCGCGCGGCGAGGGTGAAACGCTGGCGCGGCATGAAAAGGCGCTGCTCGAGCTTGCCCGGCGGCAAAAGCTAAACGTAACCGATATTTACCGCGAAATCGTTTCCGGCGAGACAATCGCCGCCCGCCCTGTAATGCAGCGGGTTCTCGCAGAGGTCGAACAAGGCCGCTGGGTCGGCGTACTCGTTATGGAGGTCGAGCGTCTGGCGCGCGGCGACACGATGGATCAGGGGCTCGTTGCTCAAACGTTCAAATTTTCCGGCGCGAAAATCATCACGCCCATGAAAACCTACGACCCGTCGAATGAGTTTGACGAGGAGTATTTTGAGTTCGGGCTATTTATGGCACGCCGGGAGTATAAGGTGATAAACCGGCGCATGCAGCGCGGCCGGGAAGCTTCCGCGCGGGAGGGGAAATTTCTCGGCAACCATCCTCCCTACGGATACGTGCGCAAAAAGCTTGAGCGCGAAAAAGGGTATACGCTCGAGCCGCATCCCGGGCAGGCGGATGTTATCCGCATGATATTCGACCTGTATACCATCGGATATCCGTTAGAGGACGGCGCTTACAGGCGGCTTGGCGTATCCCTCATCGCCCGGCGCCTGAACGAGATGGCTATTCCCCCTCAAAAGGGCGGCGCGTGGTCGGAAAGCAGCATAAGGGACATCCTCATCAACCCTGTGTACGCGGGTATGATTCGCTGGAACACGCGGCCCCATGTGAAACGGATGGTCGACGGCCAAATCACGGTTACGCGCCCGAGAGCGCGTCCCGAAGATCGGATATGCGTTAAGGGTCTGCATGAGCCGTTGATTTCAACGGATACCTTTGACGCGGCGCAGAAGCTGATGTCCTGCAACCGCCCGGCCCCTATCGGTCGTGCAAAAGGCGTAAAAAACCCGCTCGCCGGGATAGTGGTGTGCGGCGTGTGCGGCCGGAAGCTGGTGCGCCGCCCCTATCCCGCCGGGCGCGGACAGCCGGATACGCTCATGTGCCCTAACGCGTCATGCTCCAATGTAAGCTCCGCGCTGCACTATGTTGAGGAGCACATATTATCCGCGCTACGCGACTGGCTGGCGGAATACAAGCTTAAGCTCTTAACGCAGGGCGAAACCCTATCACCCTCGGCGCTAGCGTCAAAGAAGATGACGCTCAGGGTTGTTGAGGCCGAATTGAGCAAACTGAACAAGCAGATGGAGCGCTTGCACGACTTGCTTGAGCAGGGCGTTTACGATGTGGACGTATTCCTCAACCGCAGCCGGATTCTAGGCGAGCAGATAGCCAAGGCGAAAGCTTCTATTGAAGCGCTTAATGAGGAAATTAAGCTGGAGGAAGCCCGCTCGGGAGCATATAAGAACATCATACCTAAGGTGCAGCATTTATTGGATTCATATCATGATTTGTCAAATCCGAAGGCGCAGAACGACCTGCTGCGCGAGGTGCTGGATAAGGCTGTTTATACAAAAACAATCAAGGGCCGCTGGCATGCTGCGCCGGATGATTTTGAGATTACGATATTCCCACGGCTGTCTTAAAAAATTCTCTATGATAACCTCGGTGTACCGAAGAAATGGCACACTGGGAAATGATTGGCTCCATGATCCTTCAATGCATGAAAAACGCCAGTATTGAAGAAATAAAGGCCGCGGGGCTAGCCGGGTATTATACCATGCATGATCACGGCGTATACCCAGCGGATCCCAATGGGGTCCCCTTCACGGCGTCCTATATCCAATGCACAGGCGATCCAATTGCTGATTTGGTTGAGGATCTAGCTGCTGAACAAAAAGCGCGCGCTACGTATGAGCATCTTATGACGCTTACGGAAAACCCGGAGATACTCAATCCCCTGCGGTTCCTGCGTGAACGTGAAATCGTTCATTTCCAACGCTTTGGAGAGTGTCTGGAAATAGTGCAGTCGATGACGCCCAATAACAACGCCCGTTGCGGATGCCCTCGTATGAGGAAATAGCGCAGCAACCCGACATAAAAAATTATCTGCGGTTTAAGTTAAGCACAGAGCGGTACGGTTTACTCTGTGCTTCGTTGTGCATTGAAATCATGAGTAATAAATACTTTATATAGGTTATGCCATAGGCCATATATGCATAATTGAACGTCGTTTTTTACATATCGCGAATTTTGTACACTCATCCTATAATATGCAGGCTCCCCCTCCTCTTAAGGCGTGGGACTGATTCAATAGTTGCTTTTCAGTCCAGAGTTGAAGTTCAAATGCGAAAATTAACCGACGCTTTATAGTCTATATCCAATGGCAGGGTAATTTCAAAACAAGTTAGTATTAAAGCGATCGTCTTAATCACAGCAAATTCTTCTATTATTCCAGTTAAACAGCAAGTGTATATTACTTCATTTTTTTACAAAATTTACATTTTGTATATTACTATCTGAAATTTATATAACCAGATTATAATTTGATATATGTTATATTACATTAATTATGTTAAGATATATCTCGGCAAAAATAATTCTTAGAAGGAGAACTAAACATGAAAGCCAAAAAACTTATTTCGTTCATCACTGCTGCGGCGGTCGTCGCATCCATAGGTATATCTTACGCGACGTGGGATAAGCTCAGCGATTCCGCTTCCTCCGGCGCGATTACGATTGCATCCGCTACAACGGTAGACATTTCTTCTGATACTCTGAACTTCACCGGCGAACTTGCGCCTGCCGGCGCGATATCCGGCGGAGAATTATCCGCTGAAATGACCGTTAATATAAACGGCAAGGAAAACCTTGATTCGCTCAAGCTATCCGCTTCCGACATCAAGGTGGATAACATTGAAGCTGCCAATAACGACATAACGGTCACTTTCCTTGATGGAAACGCCCAAGACGCTTCCGAAGTTCCGGCATCAGGCGATGTCACGCTTTCCGAAGCGAATGTCTATACAGTAAAAGTAACGCTTGATGAAAACGCGGATCCTGCCGATTATGCCGGCAAGACGATCACGTTTGAAATCAACGCTGAGGCGACGGCTAAAACCATCTAAAGCTTTGGCTGAGCGGAAACGAAAATAATCAGGGGTATGCCGATTATAAAAGCGGTATACCCTTTATGATGTGAGGGTTCTATGAGCATGATAAAAGAAAAAGCTCGTGTTAAACGCGGTTTAAGTATTGCAGGGAACGTCTTGTTTGCGATTATAATCGCACTTTTGTTAGGCTATGCGCTGTTATCGCGCTTTGCGCCGGATACTGCTGCGCGTATTTTTCCTTACCAGGCGTATGCCATCGTTACGGACAGCATGGAACCTACCATAACGGCAGGTTCGATGGTGCTGGTTAAGCGCGCTCCCGCAGGGCGGGCTATCGAACCCGGAACCATCATAACGTTTCGAGCCGACCGATTTGGTCAGTCAATCATCTTAACCCACTACCTTGCACGGATTGATTGCATTGGCGAGGTAGAGATTTTCCGCACTCACGCGGAAGGCACGGACGAGTTGGATATATATGAAACACGAAGAGAGGATGTTCTCGGAACGTATGTCCGCCATATTCCCGGTATGGGAAAACTGGCCGTATTCTTAAACAGCTCTTATGCGTTGTACGCACTGATTGCTGTTTTGAGCATCCTATTTATTGGTAATTACATAAGCGGCCGTGTGGAAAGGGATGGCTTATTCGTACTCAAAGGGGTACGGTTTAAGGCTTTACGCTTTAACTTAAGCCAGGATAACTCAGCGGTTATTTACGGGAAGATTAAAAATTCATCTAAAAGCCCGTTAAAAAGCATTGTCGTAAGGGTGGATACCTGCCGCGAGAATCAAATTGACAGCTCAATTGAATGGGATCTGCTGACTGCTGATAAATTCTTATTGCCAAAACAGACGCTTGATTTTACCAAAGAAACACGGCGGGGTCCTTCAGGTTCGATATACCGCTTATCGATAGCTCAGATTACCTTCGGTGAGAATACGGAATTTCAACGTACTTGGAGAGAAAAATCGAACTGATTAATCTGTAATTTATATCATTATTCATATAGTGTACGCCACCGTGAGCAGCGCAGAACCGAAGCTGCTATACTCTTAACGCGATAATCACTTTAACGCCGGGGAAATGGAATAAACCTTGATTATCGGGAATGCACCACCTAAGATACATCACTGCATTATTTCAGATACTTTGTTACATAAAGCTGCAAATCGGGATAACCATCATATACAAAGATTGGATGTGATGCGTATGAATGCCTGTCCTTAACAATGAACAGGCGCACAGATCTGAAGTTTACCCTAACTGATTAGTCAATTATACTGGAAAGGATTTATGAAATGAAAAAGCTTTTAAGCGCAGCCCTGGCGTTGCTGGTTGTACTCATGCTGGTACCCACGATTGCGTCGGCGGCCGAGGAGCACACGCACGCCTGGCGCACAATAGGGTGCGCGAATAATTGCCATGTGTTTATTTGCGGCATTTGCTATGAAACGCAGCATGTCAGCTGCCCGGGGCCGCCGCGCCACGTTTATCCTTATTAACCCTTAATTATCTTTACTTATTACAAGATAGGTAAACCGCGCTTTTTTTAGCCGTAATTGTTCAAATGCGGGGCTTACACTTGCAGTGTTTTTAGCCCCGTTTCTATATTTATAAATATGTTTGTGTACGTCAGGTTAATTCCGTTGATAGCCTGCGCTATCACACCTATGCGTATTGCAGAATATTTATTTCACTTTACCCTCATCCCACGCTTTTTATAAAACATGCCCAGCGCATTATAACGAACTGGCACTGTTCATATAAAACTTATTAAGTTGAATAAACATTATAACGCCATTGATTAACATAACGCTGAACTCGCATTGTATCAATGATACACTGGTTACTGCTGTTTTCATACGCAATGCTTAACGCCGTCCTCCTTGTTATGCAAATCGCAGGCATTCTTAGCGTAACAATAAAAAGCGCGTACTAACGCGCCGTCTCAGTGTGTCGAAAAAGTGGCTGCGCCACGTTTTTCGAGTTAACACGGAGCGCTTGCACATTGGCGCGGTCAGCGCCCCGTGCAAAGAAACCCTTGCTGCGCAAGGCATTCCGAATCTGACGCACATGTCGTCAGATTCGGTTGAAAGCCTATGGGGGTTGCGGCTCCGACCCAGCCCCGGGTTTTTCTGGTAGGCTGAAACGGCGCGTTAGTACGCGCCGTCTCAGGTTATCAAAAATGCCCGCGATTATGGGGCGGCCGCTCACGAATAAACCCTCAGGGAACCGCTTACCCAAAATTCTTAGGGGTTGTTCGGCGCGGATAAACCGCGCCGTTGAGCTTCTCATTATATTAAACTGAATCGGCCCCTCTTATTTGCGTTCGATAGCTCCAAATTTGCATTTTTCCATACAAGCGCCGCACTTGACGCACTTTTGCTGATCGATTACATACGGGCTCTTGATCTGGCCGCTTATCGCGCTTGCCGGGCATACTTTCGCGCAAAGACTGCATCCGCGGCACTTATCCGGGTCGATGGTATAGTTAAGCAGGGATTTACATACGCCCGCCGGGCAGCGCTTTTCGTTAATGTGCGCCTCATACTCATCCCTAAAATAGCGAATGGTGCTTAAGACGGGGTTTGGCGCGGTTTGGCCCAGGCCGCAAAGGGCGGAGGCTTTAATATTCTTCGCCAGCGACTCAAGCTTTTCAAGATCGCCCGGCTCGCCGTTGCCGTCCGTTATTTTCTTGAGCATCTCAAGCATACGCCGTGTGCCGATGCGGCAGGGCGGGCATTTGCCGCATGATTCATCAACCGTAAACTCTAAAAAGAATTTGGCGATATTGACCATGCAGTTATCCTCGTCCATAACGATCATACCGCCCGAACCCATCATGGACCCGATAGCTATGAGGTTATCATAATCAATGGGGATATCCAGATGCTCAGCCGGAATACAGCCTCCCGACGGCCCGCCGGTCTGCGCTGCTTTGAACTTTTTATTGTTGGGAATGCCGCCGCCTATCTCAAAAATGACCTCACGCAGCGTCGTTCCCATCGGGATCTCAACCAAGCCGGTGTTGTTAATTTTTCCGCCGAGCGCAAAAACCTTAGTCCCCTTGCTCTTTTCCGTACCCATGGACGCGAACCATTCCGGCCCGTTTAATATAATCTGGCAGATATTGGCGTATGTCTCTACATTGTTGAGCAAGGTCGGCTTTCCGAACAGCCCCTTAACCGCCGGGAACGGCGGGCGGGGACGCGGTTCGCCCCTGTTGCCTTCAATCGAAGCCATAAGGGCGGTTTCCTCACCGCAAACGAACGCGCCCGAACCAAGGCGTAGTTCAATGTCAAACGCGAAGTCCGTTCCAAAGATGTTCTCGCCGAGTAGCCCGGCCTTGCGAGCCTGGTCGATGGCGATGCGCAAGCGCTTCACGGCGATGGGATATTCCGCGCGGATATAGATATAGCCCTGTTTCGCGCCGATAGCGTATCCCGCGATAGCCATAGCTTCCAAAACGGAATGCGGATCCCCCTCCAGCACGGAGCGATCCATGAACGCGCCCGGGTCCCCTTCATCCGCGTTGCAGCATACGTATTTAACGTCGCTAACCGGCTGGCGCGCAAATTTCCATTTCAGCCCGGTGGGGAATCCTCCGCCCCCGCGACCGCGAAGGCCGGAGCGCTGGACGATATCAATCACCTCGTCCGGCGTTAGCTCGGTAAGGCATTTGGCCAGCGCCCTGTATCCGTCAAACGCGATGTACTCCTCAAGGTTTTCCGGATCAATAACGCCGCAGTTGCGGAGCGCTACGCGTTTTTGCTTTTTATAAAAGTCCACCTCGTCAAGCGAGCGTATATTATCCTCCTCGGTAACGCTTTCCTTATACAGCAGTTCCGTAACGATACGCCCCTTGAGCAGATGCTCATTGACGATGCGCGGCACGTCCGTAACCTTGATATGGCTGTAGAACGCGCCTTCAGGGTATATAATAACCACCGGCCCGGTTTCGCAAAGGCCAAAGCAGCCTGTCGGCACAACCTTAACCTCTTTTTCCAGCCCGGCATTCTTGATTTCCTCTTCAAAACGCTTGATTATACCCGGTGAGTTGGACGATGTGCATCCCGTACCCGTACACACCAGAACCTGAGAACGATAAAATTCCATACTGCTTTACCCTCCGCGTCAGCTTATTTATTATGCTTTTCGTAATAGCCTATCGTAAACTCATCCACAACCCTGTCGTTCACAATATGCTCAGTAACAATGCGGCTGACCATGTCGGGCGTTACCTTAACATAGGTTACCTTCTCCTGGTCGGGCTTGTATACTTCCACTATGGGCTCCAGGCGGCAAACGCCGATACAACCGGTTTGCGCGACAACCACATTCTGAAGCGAGCGTTTTGCAGCCTCATCCATGAACGCCGCGAGCACGGGCCGCGCGCCGGCTGCAATACCGCACGTGGCCATGCCGACCACAACGCGCGTTCCGCTGTGTTCTTTACGTAAATTAATCCCTTCAAGCGTTTTCTTGCGAATCGCTTCAAGCTCCTGCAATGTTTTCATATATCAATACCTCCGTTTAATTCTTGTATGCCCTCGCTAAGATAATCGCGCATCCACTCATAAACCTCCGGCGTGTTGAGCGGCACGTCCTGCCCGAGCGCCGAGCGGATCTGGCGCGTATCAAAGCAAAAATCCTTCCCATCCACGCTGTATTGGAATATAAACTCCAGCGCCGGGTTGCAGACCGCCAGCGTCAGCACGGTTTGAGCCATATCCCCGAGGGGCGGCCTGTCGATATGGGAAAGGCGGTAGCCGGCCCGGATGAATGTGCCCTTTCCCGGATGTGAGCTAAGCTCAAAGTCCCCGCCGCAGGCTTCCGCCCCGGCTTTGAAGAATGGGATTCCCAGCCCAACCTTGCGGGTCGTGCGGGATGTAACAAAAGGGTTGACGACGCGCTTAACCGTTTCCTCGCTCATACCACGCCCATCGTCTTGAACCGACACGTCAAGCCGATCCCCGCTTCTATCTACAGCGGCCCTGATTTGAATATTTCCTGCCCCGGCCGTTATGGAATTCTGCGCGATATCCATTACATGCAGGGATATATCCTTCATCATCATGGGCTTATCAGCCTTTTTGACGATACTCGTTAATAATGCCCGCTATATCCCCGGGAGACAGCCTGCCGTAAACCTCGTCGTTAATCATCATCGCCGGAGCAAGTCCGCAGCAGCCTATGCACCTGGTAGCATCTAAGGTAAACAATCCGTCAGATGTCGTGCGCCCAACCTCAATCTCAAGCTGTTTCTCCAGCTCATCTATCACGTTTTGGGCTCCCCTTACATAGCATGCGGTCCCCATGCACATGCCGATAGCGTATTTGCCCTTCGGCTCAAGCGTAAACAGGGAGTAAAACGTAGCGATTCCATAAATCGTCGTTACGGGCGCTCCGGTTTTTTCGGAAATATAGGCCTGAACTTCCTCGTCAAGGCAGCCAAGCAGTTCCTGAGCGTGCTGCATAATGGGCAGAAGGCCGCCCGGCTCATCCTTCCATTGGGCGATGACAGCGTCCAACTGCTCGAACTGTTCCTTGCGGGCACCGTTTGCGTTGGCCATGAATTGTTACCTCCTTGATACTACACATAATTTCTAAACGTTTGATAAAAAAGCGACAATGCGCCTTAAAGATTGTATCACAATGCGGACAAAAAAGAAAGTACATATGCTTGCAAAATAAGAGTATATTCGCGCCGAAAAAGAGGCTTGGCACGATAATATAGCCCTTATTTTTACAGGGCAGCATACAAAACGGTTTTACCGAGGTTAAAAGCGCCCGCGTACGCGGGCCGCTTTGTTCATTAGGCCAATTACATAGGCCCCTGCGAACCCCAGGAAAAATATCACCTATTCTCAATGAACGGAGTGCGCTTTATACTTTCATCGCTTCCCATCCTCACAGGATTCCCCCTGTCCGTATAGCCGGCAATAATTTCATCCCGCTCCAGCGGAGGAACGCCGCCGCCCATACAGGCGCGGCAAATGTATGCGCAGGCCGGGCATTTACACCCGCTTTTTATTCCGCGCTCTACCTGGACCATGTACAAATCGCAATTCGGGCAACTGCAACGCATACTATCACCTTCCCTCACGATTATAGCATACTACAAGGCATTCGGGTTACGCCTTTATGTTCCGTAATTTCCATTATTTGTTGATGTTCTATTTCTTTTTAGAATATATTAAACCTAGCAAAAATTGCCCCGGGCAAGGCGCGCGTGGTATAATATAAACTAAGGCGCGGCGACGCTGCACCTGTTGGTTATTTGTATGAATCGAGGGGTTGAAGCATGAAAAGGTTAACCGCTTTTTTGCTAACAATATGCTTATGCTGCTTTTACTGCGCCGGCGCATACGCCGTTGACGTATCGGATACGGATCCGCTTACGAACAACGCGACGGGCGAAATTGTGGTGAGGGTGCAGATAAGGCTGCGCGAACTCGGGTATTTTCATTATAAGGCGACGGGGCGCTTCCAGTCCATGAGCGCGGACGCCACGAAACGCTTTCAGCAATTCCAGTCAGGTGCTTCTCTGCTTAACGACGGTATCATGGGCGAGGAAAGTAAGGCCGTGCTGTTTTCTCAAAACGCGGTCCGCGCACCGATAGCGCAAGACGTAAAAATCCCGATAGGGCCGTCCCTTCAGGGCGAGCCGGCTGTCGTGGGCCAGCTTGTGGATTGGGGTCAGCTTAAGGACTCGCTTGCAGTGGGGACAGGCTATACAGTAACAGACTTCAATACGGGAAAGCAGTTTGTTATGGTGTATCTCGGCGGTGAAAACCATGCCGAAATGGAGTGCGCCAGCGCTTCGGACACGGCTGTTTTTAAGGAAATATTCAATACCGACTCAAGCTTTTATAAAAGGCCGGTGGTTTTAACGGTTGAAGGCCGGCTCATCGCCGCCTCTTTGCAGGGGCATCCTCACGGAGAGGATCAGGTTGCCGGCAATGAAATGTCCGGCCACGCGTGCATGCATTTTAACGGGAGCCTGTCGCATGTTGGCATGCTTCCCGACGCGGAACACCGTAACCATGTATTCACCGCAGCGGGTCAATAGTATATTTTGACGTTGTTATGCGCGTAAAGTGTTATGAACGCAACGTTTAATTGCACGCCTCCATAATTTGTGGCGCGATTTATTGCCCTTAGGTTGCCGCTTCTCTGAGCTTTTTAATAATTTTACCCTCAAGCCGAGATATCTGCACCTGCGAAACGCCGAATATTTTCGCAATCTCGCCTTGAGTCTTATCTTCAAAATACCTGAGCATGATAAGCTGCCTTTCCCTTGGGTTCAGCTGACCCAGCAGCTCCTTAAGCAGCACCCGGTTTACGATTTCGGACTCTGCGTTTGTCTTGGATTTGACCTTATCCAGCATCGAGCATTCCGAGTCGTCGCCATATATGGGTTCATAAATGCTCATGTGCGGGCGTGAGGCTTCCATTGCCATAATAAGCTCATCGACCTCAACGCCTAAATCCTGCGCCAGCTCGTTCACCGTCGGCTCCCTGCCAAGCTTCAGCCCCAGCTTTTCCTGTGCGGCAGCGGCGTGCGTGGCCAGCTCCTTGAGCGAACGGCTGACCTTTATCATCCCGTCGTCCCGCAAAAAGCGCTTGACCTCACCCATAATCATAGGCACGGCGTATGTAGAGAATCGGACCTGATACGTCGCGTCATAGTTTCGTATGGCCTTTATCAGGCCGAGGCATCCGATCTGATAAAGATCATCGAAATCAACGCCGCGCCCAATGTACTTTTTTACTATTGATTTTACGAGCGCGGCGTTATGCACCACAAGCAGCTCCTGGGCCTCGTCGTCCCCAGCCTGGGCGCATTTTATCAGTTCCAGCGTTCGTTCATGCTCCAGCGGCGCTGAATCACGCATTGTCTGTCACCCGGATCCTCTTTTTCATCGTCACGGTAGTACCCCGGCCGGGTTCGGACTGAACGTCAACGGTATCCATAAACGCTTCCATCACGCAAAACCCCATACCAGAACGGTCTAAATTCGGTTTTGAAGTATAAAACGGCTGCCGGGCAAGGTCGATATCCTCGATTCCCCTTCCCAGATCGCGTATGGACAATGATATGGAATCTCCCCGTATATAGCAATCCATAAACACGGTTCCAGGCTTGTTATCATATCCGTGTATAATTGCGTTTGTGACAGCCTCGCTGACCGCCGTACGTATATCCGTCAGCTCCTCTATCGTCGGATCAAGCTGGGCGGCGAACGCGGCCGCAACCATGCGCGCGAACCCCTCGTTTTGCGATTTGCTTGCAAAACTCAAATGCATCTCATTTTCGTACATATCGTCCCCCCTCATATCGCCTTGCGCTCAAGAAGCGCATAGACGCCCGCCATCTTCAATATCTTCTCTATGCTTCTTGAAGCGCCCGTTACGCGCATTACACCCCTTCTGCCCGACAAAAGCCGGTATCTGCCCAGAATCACCCCGACGCCAGAGCTATCCATAAACGAAACGCCTGAGAGATCTAGGATTAATTCCTTTATTCCCTTATCGCTGAGCAGCGAATCTATACCATTTCTGGCCTGTTCTGCGTTATGATGATCCAGCTCCCCCTTAAGCCGGATAGTCAATACGCCCTGTTCCCTAATACCGGTTAACTCCATAGCTCGTCCTCCTTTGCTGAAATAGAAGTATTCGCGGCGCAAAAATCGCATCCTGCAAAGAATCCCGTCTGCTTATGCAGAATGGTGTCATTTGCTATTTTTCCCCAAATTTAGTGTGATAATACATGCAACAATATAAAATCCCCCTATATATTGGCGCCGCTTGTTTTGTAAGGCTCATACAATGGAGCAGTATACGCGGAAGATGTATGCGGTTCTCGGCCTGTCCGGGTACGGCAAAACAACGCTGCTCTCTTTGCTGGGCGGATTAGACTGCCCCACAGGCGGCAGCATTTTACTTGTTGGGAAGGACATTGAAAGACAGGGTTGGGGCGTAATCGCAAAAAATACGTTCTTTTTGTTTTTAAAAGCTATAACCTGATTGATTATTTGACCCCGCGGGAAAATGTCCGGCCGACCTCGAAAAAAGCTGTAATGCCGTTTTTGGAGCGATTAGGTCTTACAAGAGAAGAAGCAAAGCGAAATGTGCTCAAGCTTTCCGGCGGCCAGCAGCACGGGTGGCCATCGCGCGGGCGCTGGCCAGCGAGGTCCCCGACTTCTGGCCGACGAGTCAACCGGAAATTTGGATGAAGATATGGCGCAGGGTATCTCAATTCTCAAAGAAAGCGCCCGGCAGTTAAATAAATGCGTCTGGTAGTAACCCATACTAACGAGCTTGCAGAACATCTGAAAAAGGGCGAATTGTTTGCGGAACAGGGTTAAAGAAGCTCATAAACAATATGCATTATCCGCATAGCAATCAGGCTTATTGCCGGGACGAGTGAAAAAAGATACCCCTAGCCGGGGACGCGCCTACACCATAGAGGTATATCCGCTTTGTGAGTGAAAAGCTGGATGCCTAGGAATTCGGGCTGCCTGCTTTGACTGTATCCCATATATATAGATGGGATGCGGATTTGCGCCCGCAACAGCTTTATTAGGGAAAACAATTAACGCTAAAGCTCCCCCTTACCCTGCATTTTCCCCAGGAAAACTATTTTTTGTCTTAGCGACGCAAGCGAATATAATCATCTGTAATCGCAACACCTAAAATTCCTATGGATCCGTTGATACTCTAACGCCGCTCCATAAAGGGGCGTCGTCAGCCTGTCAAAAAAACCCGGGGTTGGGTCGGAGCCGCAACCCCATAGGCTTTCAACCGAATCTGTCGACATGTGCGTCAGATTCGGAATGCCTTGAGCAGCAAGGGTTTCTTTGCACGGGGCGCTGACCGCGTCAATGTGCAAGCGCTCCATGTTAGCGCGAAAAACGCGGCGCAGTCACTTTTTCGACACACTAACGCCGCCCCATAAAGGGGCGGCGTTTAAATCCTTGAATAATAATATTACTCTTCCGGTGTAAAATTGGAGAACAAATCCGCCAGTGAAGTCGTTGAGGATTGTACGGGCGGCAGTTGATAGTCCGAATCCTCCCTGCGCTGCCGGCGTTCCTGACGTTCAGGGCGATCCGCGCTATGCTGTGAGGGACGTTCGCGGCGCTCAACGCGCTCACGATCATGCTGCTCGCGCTGCTGCTTAGCCTGTTCCATAGCGGCCGCGCGCTGTTCAGCGCGCTCCGCGGCGATGCGATCGCGGTCGGCCTTCTCCTTGGCAAGCTCCTCTGCTATCTCAGGATTTTCCTCAATCAATACGTCTCTGCGGCTTAAGCTTATGCGCTTAGCCTCGGGGTTCACATCCAGAACCTTGCAGCGAACCATATCGCCTACTTTAATTTCATCCTCAACCTTTACAACGCGCCTAACGCCAACCTGCGAAATATGGATTAAGCCGTCAATCGTCGGCTCAATAGCTACAAACGCGCCGAAGGGTACGATACGCACGACCTTGCCCTCAATTATCGTGCCGATGGGATACTTCTCGCCCGCAAGCGTCCACGGCTTGGGCTGAAGCTGCTTATATCCGAGTGAAATCCGCTGTTTTTCCTTATCAACGTTAAGAATTAATACTTCGATTTCCTGTCCGGACTTAAGCACGTCGGACGGGTGCTTTACCCTGCCCCATGCGACGTCGGTAACATGAATGAGGCCGTCGAGCCCGCCAATATCCACAAATGCCCCGAAATCCGTCAGCCTGCGGACAACACCGCTTATCTTCGAGCCAACGACCAGCTGATCCCACTTCTCTTTTCTGGCCTGCTCGGCTTCTTCCTGTAAAACGGCTTTATGCGAGGCGACAATCCTCTTCCTGGATTTATCAACTTCAATAATTTTTAGCCTGATAGGTTTGCCGACAAAATCGGATATATTCTCTACATATTTGTTTGAAAGCTGGGAGGCGGGGACGAACGCGCGGATACCGTTGATGGAAGCTATCATGCCCCCTTTAACGACCTCCTTGCCTATCCCGTCGAAAATACGGCCTTCCTCTCCCGTTTCCTGTACCAGCTTGTCCCAAGCCTTCTTGCTCTCAACGTTTTTGCGCGACAGCAGCACGTTGCCTTCGCCGTCATTTACCTTGAGAACCTCAACTTCAATTTCATCCCCGATTTTCACAACGTCGGCGGGATTCAAATCCGTATCGGAGGAAAACTCGTTACGCGGTATAAAACCGTCGGACTTATATCCGATATTGACGCTCACCTCTCCATCGACAAGCTGTACCACCGTCCCTTTAAGGATCTGACCGTTGCGGATTCTGACGAGCGTTTTTTCAAACGCTTCCTCAAAATTGGAATCCGCCGCTTCAGAGTTGTCGTCCGCTGGTTCAATGCTTTCGCGCGCTGGCTCGGGGCTTTCGTCCACTAATTCGGGGCTTTTGTCCGCTGGTTCGGGTTCAACCGCAATGGGCTCATCGACGGTAGCTGTTGCTTCCGTTTCGACCTCATTGTTTTCTACTTCCGGATGTTCAGCCATCGTCTTTTCAATTTCGCTCATTCTTGCTTTAACCTCCCTAATCATCCAATCCGGCGTTGATGCGCCTGCAACAATACCTATTATATCATTTGAATGAATAATTTCAAGAGCAAGATCATCAGGTTTTTGTATTGTTTGTATATTTGTGCAGAAATTTCGGCATGCCTCATACAGTTTGCGCGTATTCGAGCTGTTCCTGCCCCCGATAATGATCATATGCGTGCATTCGCGGCTCAGCTTCTCCGCCTCCGCCTGCCGGATTGAAGTCGTAGCGCATATCGTATCAAAGAATTCGGGCTTCTGAACCTTTTTTTCAAGAGCCGCCGCCAACTCGCGGTACAGCGTTTTGGAAAATGTCGTTTGTACAACGATGCACGCCCTGTCAAACTCGCCCAAGCTTTCAACGTCCTTTGCGCCGCCGACTATTACAGCTTTTCCTCCGCACCATCCGTTTATACCCATTACTTCCGGATGATCGTCCTTCCCAATAATTATAACGGGTATGCCTTTTTCAGAAAATTCCCGCGCTATCGAATGGATTCGTTTGACGAACGGGCAAGTGGCGTCTAAAAGCGCGACGCCCATTTCCCTGCAATTTTCATACGTTTCCCTGCCAACCCCGTGCGATCGGATAATCAGCGTGTCCCCCGGCCCGACCTCGTCGATGGAATGAACGGGCCTTATGCCTTGAACCTTTAATTGCTCGACGACCTGCTCGTTATGAATAATATCGCCAAGCGTATAAACCATTCCGGCCCGCTCCCTGGCTTCCCACGCCATCTGAATAGCCCGCTTTACGCCGAAGCAAAAGCCGATATTTTCAGCGGTTCGTATTATCAAAGCTCATCTCCATTTCCTCTTTGAGCGCGCTTACCGCGTCCGCTATCTCGTCTGTGACCACGTCGATTAAAGAGGATTTATTCGCGCCCGCCGAAAGTGAATTTATCTGTATGGGGCTGCCCACGATAACGCGGGGATGCAGCGAACGGTAGCTGCCCGGATGAATATACATCGGAACAAGCGGCGCGCCGGAACGGACCGCAAGGAAAGCCGCTCCCTTTTCAAATTCGTCCAGATCCTCCGTAACAGCCCGCTTGCCTTCCGGGAATATCCCAAACACCTTCCCTTTATCCAGCACCTTGAGCGCGATCCTCAAAGACTGGAGATCCGCGTTTCTCCTGTTCACGGGAAAAGCCAGCATCGCGCGAAAAAACAGATTCCCGAGCCTTGACTTAAAGATCTCCTTTTTAGCCATAAAATGAATGATACGCGGTGAGATTAACGCCAGCAGCATGGGATCCGCCATCGAAATATGGTTGCTGACGAATATGGCCTTTCCCTGCACGCGCAGATTTTCCCGGCCATAAACAACAGGGCGTAAAAATAGCAGAATCAGCGGCCCGAGAATAAATTTGAAGAACACGTAAATCACCGGCTTTCGCCCCCCTTGACAATATAATCAAGCACGGCCTTTGCCGCCTCGATTATAGACATTTGGGTTGTGTCAATGCAAACAGCTTCCGCAAGGCAAACCAACGGCGCGAAGGCGCGACCTTTATCCGTCGCGTCCCTTGCCTTTATTTCCTCCGCGATTTTTTCCACCGTGCGTCCCATAAGCATATTTTGCCGTTCCAGTTGAATATAGCGCCTGCGCGCGCGCTCGTTTACAGAAGCGGTGATGTAAAATTTGTATTGAGCGTCGGGCAGCACGTATGAACCGATGTCGCGCCCATCCATGACCACGCTCCGCTTGGACGCCATCTCACGTTGAAGCTCGACCAGCTTAAGCCTCACGGCCGGGTTAACGGCCACGTCGGATGCGCCTTTTGAGACTTCCTCCGCGCGGATTAGCCCGGTTACGTCCTCACCGTCCAGCATAACGGCCTGCTCGCCGCCCCGAAGCACAACATCGACCCTGGTGTGGGATAGCATGTTGTTGACGCGCATGTCGTCAAACGGCGAAATCCCCATACGGAGGGCTTTAAGTGCGACCGCGCGGTACATGGCCCCCGTATCGATATAGGTATAGCCAAGCTCCTTGGCTACGATTTTTGCTATGGTGCTCTTTCCCGCTCCAGCGGGGCCGTCAATTGCTATGCGAATATTATTCACAACCCCTGCTCCTCCCCGCCAGCGGCGGATTTTCCAGCTAGAAATCCCGTCGAATACGCGATTTGAAGATTATACCCGCCCGTATATCCGTCCACATCCAGCAGCTCGCCGGCGAAATACAGGCCAGGAACGCGCTTGGATTCCATCGTTGAGGCGTTAATCTCCCTGATATTAACGCCGCCGCGCGTTATAACGGCTTCATCAATAGGACGCGCGCCGGATATTGTCAGGGGCAGCGCCTTTAAAAGCGATAAAAGCGCGCGCCGCTCAGCCTTTGTGATCTGATCTACCGGCTTTTTAGGATCAATCCCAGACAGGCCGATTATTACCGGAATCATTTTACCCGGCAGCAGTGCGTAAAGCGCGTTGGCTAATAGCTTACGCGTATTTGCCGTAAAGTCGCGAAGGATCCGCCTGTCCAGCTCCTCCTCGTTAAGTCCCGGCTTCATATCGACGCTAAGTAGCGCTCCCTTCGGGTTATCCGCTACCCTGCTGCTCGCGCTTAAAACCAACGGCCCTGAAACGCCAAAGTGTGTAAATAGCATTTCCCCAACCTCGTCAAAAACCGCACGCTTATTTTGATAAGCGGTCAGCCTGACGTTTTTCAACGAAAGACCCGCCAGCCCGGCGGGCCAGCTTTCCTCTGTTTCCAATGGAACAAGCGATGCCCTCGGCGTTTCCATGCCATGCCCGAATCCCCTCGCGAAGCGGTAGCCGTCGCCGGTAGACCCCGTTTGCGGATAGCTTAAGCCGCCCGTAGCCAAAATCACCGCGTTGAATTTTTCCTCTCCGCGATGCGTTATAACAATAAATCCTTCATGCGCGCGCTTTATCTCCAACACATTCGAACTCAATCGAATCAGAACGCCCTTTTGCGCACAGTATTCCGACAGGGCGCGCAGCACATCGCTGGATTTATCCGACGCCGGAAAAACCCGACCTCCGCGCTCAACCTTCGTCGGCACCTTTAGCCCGTCAAGAAGGGACACCATATCCTGATTGTTAAATGCGTTAAAGGCGCTGTAAAGGAATTTGGGGTTTCGGGGTATATGCATAAAAAACTCGTCGATCCGCGCACTGTTCGTGATATTGCAGCGGCCCTTTCCCGTAAGGAACAGCTTTTTGCCGAGCTTTTCATTTTTTTCATAAAGAACGGCTTGAGCGCCGGCGTCCGCGGCCGAAGCGGCGGCCAGCATGCCCGCAGGGCCTCCGCCTATAATGGCGATTTTTATCATAGGGCCGCTCCTCTCATGTGTGAAATATCGTTCATAACCATCAATGACCCTTGCCCGTTGTTATCCATGTTAAGCAGCGTGTAGCCGCAGTTGTCCAGTTTCAGGTGATGAATCCGGTTAAAGTCGAGTCCTATCGCGTCCGCGATGATAAGCTTTAAGGGGAGTGTATGGCTTACTATTACGGCGTTCCGGCAATAAGCGGCAATCCTGCGGACAACCGGCCTTACCCTAAAAAGTATCTCCTCAAGGGTTTCGGCTTGCGGAGCTCTGCAGCCGTATGGTGCCGCGCTCCATTGTTCAAACAGTGCGGGATAAATCGCTTTTAGCTCGTTGAACGTACGCCCCTCCCATAATCCAAATTGTATCTCGGTGAGCTCGGGCATAACAATGGGTTCAATTCCAATAAGCGCGCCTATCTCCGCCGCCGTTTCATGCGCTCGCGACAGCGGGCTTGTATAAAGGCCGTCAATATTATCCGTACGCAGCCGCCGAGCGACTGCCCTCGCCTGGCGCAGTCCATTCTCATCCATTGGAATATCGGTTTGGCCCTGCGCCCGCCGCTGGACGTTCCATTCCGTTTGCCCGTGCCGTATCAGAATTAATTTCATAATCATCGCGCGCCTTCGTTTTATCTTTGGGTTAAAAATCCGCTCGAAGCGCAAAACCGTATTAACATGTTTAACAGTTATACGCAGCTCCCTTACGCTTACGCCGACGGCAAAAATAAGCGTTGTAAACGCTCAAGCGAGCGAACCCGCTGTCGGAAGAACATCCCGCGGAAAAAATAAAATCAGCGTCCTTGGCAAGCCGTTCCCCCTGATTATTACGCGATGTTAAACGCCGCCTGATCATTTAATCGATATTATAATCATCCGGCAGCAGCTTGCGCCCTCAGCCAACGATTTAAACCTTAAACCGTTATGCGCCGGCCGTCAAGTTCAAGGGACGTCAGGCCGTTTACATACCGTTGTCCAGCGGAATCCGCACCTGCCGTAGCTGATTCAAGCGCTCCTCATCCGTAATATCGGTTTTGAGCGGCGTAACGGCAATGTAGCCCTCCAACACCCACCGCTCGTCCGTATCCTCTTCCTTCGCGCCCGAACGCTCCGCCCTGCCCGAGGGTATCCAGTAATAGCGCCTGTCGTGCGGATCCAAGCGTTCAATATATGTTTTATCGTATTCCTGGCGGCTCAGGGGAGCCCATTTTACGCCGCGCATGCTTTCAAGCGGAAGATCCGGCATATTGATATTGAGAAATCGGCTGATCACAAACACTTCGCTCACGCACCATTTAAGCATTCTTCGCATGGCCTCCGCCGCGGCGCCGATATTCTTGGGCGTAAACGAGGCGATCGAGACGGCTATCGACGGTATGTCCAGCAGCGCGCCTTCAAACGCCGCGGATACCGTGCCGGAATAAAAAACGTCCGTACCAATATTCTGGCCGATATTGATGCCGGATAAAACCAAATCCGGCTGAAAATCGAGGTTCCCGCATGCGAGCTTCACACAGTCCACCGGCGTGCCGTTGATGGCGTACGCGCGCACAGAGTCGGGCAAATCGTTCCAATTACGCGCCTCTCTCATTCTTATGGGCGTTGAAAACGTCAAAGAATGGCTCGCCCCGCTACGCTCGGAATCGGGTGCGGCCACAACAAGCTCATGCTCCGCTGATAGCGCACGCACAAGCGCGTCAATACCCTCGGCATGAATACCATCGTCATTGGTCAGTAATATACGCATAAAAACCCCTATTAAGTAGTATAGCATTCCTTTACGCCTACAATTATAGCAACCGCCCTTCTCTTTTGCAACTTCATTCGCTTTAGCGACGGCGTCTCGTCGATAAAAAACCGGCTTCACGCTTTCCTTTGAAGCCGGATTTTAAAAAATCATTTACGGTTATTACGGCTGTTCGCGGCGCTTGCCCTTCCTGCCGAGCGCGTTGACGATTGGGTAATAAATCGGGATGGTCATAAAGATAATCCAGGCGGGATGCCATAATCCCCACACGCAGCCCAGTACGAGAAAAAAGACAAGGCAGAATATAGGGTAAGGGAACGTCCGCCAAAGCGGTTTTTTACCCCGGCCAAGTATCGCGTTCACGAGCGGATAATAGATGGGAATTGTGATGAAGATAATCCATCCCGGATGCCACAGGTCCCACACAAACCCCATGATCAGGTACATTACCGCGCAGAACACAGGGTATGGGAACGCCAGCAGAAAGGGCTTGTATTCATCATCGTCGTCAAAATCGTCGTCAAAATCGTGGTTTTCATCGTCCACGTCGTTACCCATGCGGGCCTCCTCTTCGCCTTCGCCCTCATCCCATTCGTCCCCAATATGGATTTGAATACCCTTTCCGTTCTTATTAATATAAAAGCTTTTTTTCTTTGGTTTTACATCCTCTTGAACGCCGGCGGCCTCGTCCTCGCCGCACTCTTGAGTTTCATCGCCGGTAAGCCCGGAAATTTTAATGCTGTTGTCTCCAACAAATACTTTAAAATCCGCGTTCGCATCGCCTTGTTTATCCGTCTCCTCCGCGCGGCTTTCCGCATTATTGGGGTTGGCCGCCCTTAGCTCCTCAAGCTCATCCTCCGTGCGCAGCAGTTCGTCAAGCGAAACGCCGTATTCACGCGCCAGCAGAATTAAATTATCGGTATCGGGCGAGGCTTCAGCGCGTTCCCACTTGCTTACGGCCTGACGGCTTATGCCCAGCCTGGAAGCCAGCTCCTCCTGTGATAAGCCGTTCTGCTTTCTCAGCCGTACAAGCCTGTTCGCTATCTCAATATTCATACACGCTTTTTTCCCTTCATGTTCTTGTCACTATCTTAACCCGGGCAGAGCCGGTTGCGCTATCTACTTTGCTTTTCAAGCCGGCAACCAGCGGTTGCTCCCGCCAAAGCCCGTGAGAAACGGGCGTTAAAGCCGGCTATTATATTATTTGCTCGGCTCATATGTTACAATCCCGATGATCTCGCCAAAATCAATGTGCAACGCCGATCCGTCGCTGACGAACGGCCGCCTGCCGGTTTCCTTGCCCAAATCGTTAAGCAGCACGATTTCGTTACCCTCAATACGTATGTTCCAAACGTCCAGCACTCCCGCCGCTTCGTTGCGCTCCGTCATAGTGGAGGCGGTTGGATCAAACGTAAGTATGTAGGCCGGATCATAAATATCCACCCATATGTTTGCGGACAAGGCCAAAAAAGTCTGCTCATCCCTGGTCAAATTTCCGGGCTTGGCTGGCGTGGGCTCAACATAAGGGGACGCCCCGCCAGATGTATCCGGCGCGTCCGTACTCCCGGCCGCTTCCCCGCACCCGGCGATGCAGGCGGCGAGAAGGAAACAGGCCAATAATTCAGCGGCCGCGGTTTTTATTTTCCACCCTTTCATTCTTCTCAATATGCGCACCACCTTTGATTATATTATAGCATAGCGGGCTGTTATGATGGTTTAATTGTTTTTAAACAAATCGGCGCGGGCCGTAGCGCGCGATTAAACCGCCGCATACGTACTAAAATCCCGGCACGCATATAAACAAGCCTTTATAAAGCGCGCCGTCCGAACGAAGCGGTTTTGCCAATGATAAAACACGCGGCAAAAGCGACTGTATTTACAGCCACAACGCTGGCGCCCGCCGGAGTGCCCAACGCGTACGACAGGATAATACCGGCCACAAAGCAAACGACGGAAAGCGCCGCCGCGCATGCCGTAACCGAGCGAAAGCTGCCGCAGACGCGCATAGCGGAAACAGCCGGGAAAACGATAAGGCCCGAAATAAGCATGGCCCCCATCATGCGCATGCCGACTACAATCGTCAGCGCGGTTAACAGTGCGAGTATGGTATTGTACGTACGCGCGTGCACGCCGGTTGCCCTTGCGAACGGCTCGTCAAACGTAACGGCAAATATCTTATTGTAAAACACGATGAACAGCAGCAGTACTGAAGCCGCGACGCCGCCGGACAAGTATACGTCCGCAGCGCTCATCGCCAGTATGCTGCCAAAAAGATAACTGTAAACATCCGCATTAAGGCCGCTGCTGAGCGAGGTTACGATAACGCCCGCGGCCAGCGCCGCCGACGCAACAAGCCCGATAGCGGCGTCGCCCCTCATGCCCCCGTTCTCGCTCAGCCTAAGGAGCGCGAACGCGGCGATGATTACGGCGGGAATAGCAACGGCTAGCGGCGCAAGATTCGCGGCCATCGCTATCGATATAGCGCCAAAGCCCACATGGGAAAGGCCGTCCCCTATCATGGAATAGCGTTTTAACACCAGGCTTACCCCTAAAAGCGCCGAGCATAAAGCCACAAGGCTGCCGACAATAAGAGCGTTAACGAGAAACCCATAGGAGAACATTTCGCGAATTGCCTCAATCATACTATACCTCCGGCGCTTTCATATAAGCGCAGCCTATAAACCGCCCTCCGATATCGCTATCACGGTACTCCCGTGCGGTGCCGAAAAACATCCGCCCTGTTCCAAGGTGAAGCACGTGTTTCGCATCCTGTATCGCGCAGCCGATATCATGGGACACCATAATAACCGCTATGCCGTTTTCCCTGTTCAGCCGCTTTATGGATGAATACATCTCATGGGACGCTATCGGATCCAACCCGGTAACAGGCTCATCCAAAAGTAACAATCGCCCGGTCGCTAAAAGCGCGCGGGCCAGCAGCGCCCTCTGCTGCTGGCCGCCCGAGAGGCTGCGATAGGAGAGCGCGCGCATATCCCAGATCTTTAGCCGTTGCATGACCGATTTGGCGCGCGCTTTATCCTCTTTGCTGAAAAACGGGCGCATGCCGGCGCTGTTCATGCAGCCTGAGAGTACGACCTCCCAGACCGAAGCGGGGAAGTCGCGCTGAACGCGCGTCTGCTGGGGCAAATACCCTATGTCATTGCGTTTTACGCCCTCGAACCGGATTTCGCCGGCTTTTAGGGGAAGCAGCCCCAATATGCCTTTTATGAGCGTGCTTTTCCCAGAGCCGTTTTCTCCAGCAACTAAGATATAATCCCCTTCCTCAACCGTGAAACTCACCCGGTCCACCGCTACGCGCGCGTCATATGCGAGCGTTACGCCCCGGCATGAGAGCAGCGTCATTTCAAGCCCTCCCTCAATCTATCCAGGTTCTGCCGCATCAAAGAAAGGTAAGTAGCGCCCGAGTTGAACTCATCCTTAGATACGTTATGGCATGAATGCAAAAGCAAAATCTTCGCTCCGGTATCCGCGGCGATGGAACGCGCCACCTTGGGGTCGGTTAATTCTTCATAGTAGATAACCCCCGCCCCGTCCTCCTTCATTGAGTCAATAATTTCAGCAACCGCTTTAGCCGAAGGTTCGGTTTGAGCGGAGCACGAGTCGTAAGCGCTCACGCATGTCAGCCCGTATCGTTTGCTGAAATAATGCATGGCGTAGCGGCCGCCGAAATAAATCGTTTTTCGGCTGCCTTCCTCTACGGCGGAAAGAATATCCCTATCCAGCTCATGGAGCCTTTCAATATAATCGTTTGCGTTCTCGCGGTAAAAGGCGCCGTTCTCCGGATCCTCCTGACACAACGCGTCCGTGATGTTCCGAACCATGATCATCGCCATCGTAGGGTCGGTCCATATATGCGGGTCATAATGATGCATATGAAGCGAGCTTCCCGTTTCCTCATGGTTCGTTTCGTCAAGCGTTATACCCTTTGAAACGTCCACCACCCGCGTATTTCCCTCAAGGCCGGAAATAACGCGCTGTGCCCAGTTCTCCATGTATTCGCCCGTATAGATAAAAAGATCGGATTGTTCAATTTTAATAACGTCCGCCGGAGAAATTTCATAGGAATGGCTTTCCATCCCGGGTGGAAGTAAAAGCGCGACCTCCGCCCGGTTTCCCGCAATCTGCCTTGCAAAATCGTATTGTGGGAAGAGCGTGGCCACAATTTGTATTTTTCCGCTGCCGGGCTCGTTTCCTCCATATGAACAGCCGGCCATACAGCATACAATAATCAGAAAAATGGCCGTGATGCTATGTTTTATCTTCATTTCTCTTCCTCCGAGCATCGGCTGCACCTTCCGTACAATACCGTGCGGGATTTGTCTACGGCAAACCCGTGGTTTTGGGCCATATGCTCCATCAGCATATCCATTGCCCCGCAGTCCACATGCTCAACCCTGCCGCATCCCGTACACATAACATGCTGAACGCCACGGCTTATCTCATCCTCGACATAAGCAAAGCAAGCGCTACCGTCTCCCGCCGCGAATTGCTTCACCTTGCCCTTTTCACGCATGAGCTCCAAATAACGGTAAACCGTGCTTCGGCCAACCGTAACCCCATGGTTCATAAGCGCTTGCATCCAACCGTCGACAGTCATGTGCTCGCCCTTATGCGCCCGCATGCAAGCGTCGATAGCAGCGCGCTGGCGCGTTTGATAGCTGCCTCTCATCATTCTCCTCCTATAAAATGAATTTGAATTTCAAATTCATTTTCATAGTATAGTTTATCCAATTTCAATATGCAATATGCTTTTTAGGAACTATTTAGAGCGAATAAAGGAAATTTGAAACTTATGAGAGATAATTATAGATTGCAGTAGCTTTTCGGAACTCATTGCTTATATATCATATAATTCAATCAACCATAGATAATTCTTCCGCCGTGCGGCCTTAAATGGATCGCGCGTAAATTACCATAGCAGTTCGGGGTGCACTATCCCTTCTTGCATCAGCGTTATGAAGCCTGAAGCGAAAAGCTTAGCGCAAAAGCTGACTTCCGTAAGCTGGTATTCTATTTGAAAAACGCGGCGCGCCTGTTCATCTCAGCTCGCGTCCGTGCTTTTTAACGCGCGGACGCTTGAAATGAGCTTACCGTATGTCCGTAGGGTTAAAGTAACTTCCGCCCGGCCTTTCCGCATCAAACAGGCCGAAACCCGCCGAGCGTTGCGCGCCCATACCGATTTTTTGAAGCAGCTTAATAAGCTCCATCGAGCCGGATATTCGCAGCCTGCCTACCGTCGCTGGAACGTACCTGTCATAATGCGTAACCATCGCCCTTTTCGCCTGCGATGTATCCAAAACATGAAGCGTTTGAATCCACGCGGGGTTTTTGCCAAGCGCATAAAGCTGCGTTTCGACGGATCGAATCAACTGGTGTTCAAACCCCAAATCGTCCACCGTATAGTATTTATCCCGGTTGGCTTCCCTGTCGTGCTCTCTCACCACAAGCGGCGAGAGCATTTTAATCCATGTATCGCCGCTTAAAACCACGTTTTCCTCCATCATGGTAATATTACTGACCATCATACCGATTCCAGAAATTTTCACTTCCCTGCCTCTAAGCATGTTGAGCGCATTGTAAAAGTCGCAAAAAACCTTCAAGTCATCCGTAGAAAATATCAGGCGCATAAACGGATCTTTAATTTGTATGCTGCCCAAAAACTTTGCTCCCGGTAAATAAAGGCCCCATGCGTATGGCTTCGGCCTCGGCCTGTCATAATACTGCGCGATCATATAAGGCCCGCCGTAAAGTTCCAGGCCATGCTTAAACAGGCTGAGGACCGTTCTTCGATTATCCAAAGGCAGCTCAGTCGTATTAAGTTGTATATGTACCGCCATCCTCAATTCATCTCACCCCTTTTAAATAGCCGCTTGTCATTTATAATAATATTTTTATATCAAATGAACAGCAATATCTTTAAATGTAATGTATGATAATATCCATGTCAACTAAATTAGTCTGTTATCCCGAATTTTAAGCGGGTTGTGCATCCGTTTAAAATGTTGGATAATAGATTTCATGATTATGGTACCACATGAAGGCGAGGTAGGATGAAATGGATAAGCGCGCCATGCTCCTTTTGCTTGAAAAGATTGAGAGCGGGCAGCTGACCGCTCAGCAGGCCCTGTTAAGCTTGCAGACCCAGCCGTTTGAAGATCTCGGATACGCCAAGGTTGATCATCACCGCGCGGTGCGGCAGGGAGCCGCTGAGGTTATTTACGGCGCGGGTAAAGAACCCGAGCAGGCGCTTGGCATCGCGAACGCGCTGCTAAACGGCGGCGCGCGCGCCGTGATGATCACGCGTATTTCAAACGATACGGTTAAGCTATTGGAGCCCAGGAAGGATTTCACCTATTATCCGAAGGCGCGTATGGGCGTTTTAGGCCACCCGCCCGCCGCGGTTTCAGGCTCTATAGTAATTGCGTCGGGAGGGACAAGCGATATCCCCGTTTGTGAGGAGGCGGCCGTTACCGCTCAGACGCTCGGAAGCCGAGTAACCCGCCTGTACGACGTCGGCGTCTCAGGGCTGCACAGGCTGCTTAAGCATATCGATACGCTTACCAGCGCGCGCGTTGTTATATGCGCCGCGGGAATGGAGGGCGCGCTGGCCAGCGTTATTGGCGGCCTCGTGTCCTGTCCGGTGATCGCCGTGCCTACAAGCGTGGGCTACGGCGCGTCCTTCGGGGGGTTGGCCGCGCTGCTGTCCATGCTCAATTCCTGCGCAAGCGGCGTTAGTGTTGTCAATATCGATAACGGCTTCGGCGCGGGGTATCTGGCAAGCATGATAAATCAAATGAAATCGGAATGAATCCATCAACGTTATAGGAGGAAAAAATAATGAAAACGCTTTATCTGCAATGTGGAATGGGCGCGGCCGGGGATATGTTCAGCGCAGCCCTTTTGGACTTATTGCCAGAGCCTGAGGCGTGGGCGGATCGCTTTAATAGTTTGGGCCTGCCCGGAGTAAGGATGGAGTATTCCGTGGATTTAAGGCACGGCGTAAGAGGATCGCATTTACGCGTGCTCGTCAACGGCGCACAGGAGCAGAGCCTGGATGATTTTAGCCGCGTACGCCCTGATGAAAGCGAGGGCCCACACTTAACCCATGAGCGTTCGCATAGCCATGAGCATGCGCACAGCCACGAGCATTCGCATAGCCACTGTCAAACACATGAACACGCCCATACGCACAGCGGCGTACCGCATACGCATGGCGGCCGCACGGTCGGCGACATTCGCACGCTTATCGATTCGCTTCCCGTTTCGGACAGGGTAAAAGCGGATGCGAACGCCGTTTACCGGCTGATCGCGAACGCGGAGGCGGAGGCGCATGGATGCGCGGTAGAACAGGTGCATTTTTGCGAGGTGGGCGACTTAGACGCAGTTGCCGATATTTTAGCGGCGTGTTTGCTGATGGAATCGCTCAGCCCTGAAAGCGTCGTTTGCTCGCCCATTCATGTGGGCTCGGGCTATGTGCGCTGCTCGCACGGTTCGCTACCCGTACCGGCGCCTGCGACGGCGAGCATATTAAGGGGTGTACCCATATACGGCGGTAACGTGCTTGGCGAGCTTTGCACGCCCACTGGAGCCGCCCTTCTTCGGCACTTCGTTCATTCCTTCGGCCCCATGCCCCCGATGACCGTCGCCGCAATAGGCTGCGGCACGGGGACCAAGCTGTACGATAATGCCAACTGCCTGCGGGCGTTTTTGGGGGAATCCGCCCTGTCTCCCGTTAACCAAATAACGGAAATAACCTGCAATCTGGACGATATGACTCCTGAAGCCGTTGGCTTTTGCCTTGAACAGCTGCTGGAGTTCGGCGTGCTGGACGCTTTTGTCACGCCCATACAAATGAAGCGGGGCCGGCCGGCTTTTATGCTCACCTGCCTGCTTCAACCCAAGGATACGGAACGGATTTCATTGTGGCTATTACAAAACACCTCTGCCACCGGCCTGAGGCGCCATTGCCGCGAAAGGGCCACGCTCACATCGCGTTTTGAAAATGTTCACACCGCGTACGGAATAATTCCGGTGAAAATCTCCGAAGGATACGGTATAATAAAGGCGAAGCCGGAATACCGTTTTGTATCAGAGGCGGCTGCGCGCGCGCATGCGCCGTTCAAAGCGGTTTACGACGCGGTAATGGAGCGTTACGCTCTGGATACGCGCAGCGCTGTCGCGCCCGGCGCTATTTAAAAAAATTCGGAGGCGTAAATCCTAATGAATATATTGTATTTTTTAACCTCAAAGGCGGACGTGGCCTATTTGTATAACGACTATACTTTAAGGCAAGCCCTTGAAAAAATGGAGGTGCACCGTTATAGCTCGATTCCCGTCATCGACCGGGAAGGCCGCTATGTAGGTACCATTACAGAGGGTGATCTGCTTTGGTACATAAAAAACGATCACAGCCTGAACATCCGCGCTGCGGAGCATCAGCTTATCAGCGATATACACCGCCATATGGATAACAAGCCTATACGGATCGATACCAATATGGAGGATCTTCTCACCACGTCCATGAACCAGAATTTCGTACCCGTAATCGACGACAGGGATATGTTCATCGGCATTGTAACCAGGCGGAGCATTATGCGTTATATTGTCGGAGTTGAGGACAGCCCGGGCATCGCCGCGGGCATTTAGCGTGCCGGCCGTTTATGTTTCGCTGTAATCTGAATGCGTTGTAACGCTCGCCCGCTCGGCTCTTTAAGTTCAGAGGCCGGCGGCTCCCAATATGAGCGAAAGCGTTCCGGCGCTGGGTTTCGCGTGCCTTGGCCTGTGATAAACGGGCAATAACTAATTCAACAAAAGAGGTAATAATACATGAACGGTATCACCAAATCGGGGAGCGAGCTAATCAGCGAGCTTTTAGCGAATGAGGCTTATAAAATCGTCATCAGCAACCCCTCCGTTCGGGCTGAATATCGAAAAATCACCTTGTCGTTGTATGATAAAGGATATTTATGCGAACAGCTCTCAAGCGATAAGGCCTATCACCAAACCATTGGCAGGGAACGAGCAGCCGAATTTATACTAGCAGCGCTTAAAGACTATTCTCAGCTTAACGCGTGGGATGATTCTTACGAATATGCGATAAGAATCACAAAGAAAAACAAGCTTCTCATACAAAAAAAAGCTTGCGCGCATGCCCCGGCTAGGATAGAAGGGCATAACCGGGAGAAAAGCTCTATACTTAAAGAGGGCAGCGTGGCGCCCCCGCTCGTGGATATGGGCGTTATTACGCCGCAGGGCCGCGTAGTACAGTCCATGTATGATAAGTTCCGCCAAATAAACCGGTTCCTGGAAATAATTGACGATCTTATTCGCGAACAGGCTATATCCGCCCTCAATATTGTAGATTTCGGGTGCGGAAAATCGTATTTAACGTTTATCGTATACTATTATCTTACACAAATCCGGAATATCTCCGTGAACATGACCGGGGTTGATCTTAAGCAGGATGTGATAGATTATTGCAACCGCCTTTCCGCTAAATACCAATATGAAGGCCTGCGGTTTGTATGCGGCGACATTGCGGACTTTGAGCGCGAATCACAACCGGTTGATATGGTCATATCCCTGCACGCATGCGACACGGCGACGGATTACGCGCTTTTTAACGCCATTCGATGGGGGGCTAAATTCATCCTTTCCGCGCCGTGCTGCCATCATGAGGCCGCTAAGCAGATATCGTTTACGGATATGCCCATATTCGGTGAATACGGCGTTATACACGAAAGGGCATCCGCTTTAATAACCGATGCGATCCGAGGCCAAATACTGCACGCCTGCGGATATAAAACGCAAATTATGGAGTTCGTCGATTTATGCCATACGCCTAAAAACCTCTTAATTCGGTCGCAAAAGGCCAATATCGCAGAGGCGGGCAGGAAAAAAGCCGCTATGGAGGTGGAAGAGTTCTGCCGCCGTTTCGGTTTGGAACCCAAGCTATATGTTCTTGCCAAAGGGTTTATTGCGCGTTAAACTCTAAAAACGCACGCTCGTCAAAGCCCAGCCTCCGACCTGCCGGGCCGGAAGCGGCCGCGCGTGCATATCGCGTCTATAATCACAATCAATAAGCCGTCTCTTCCGTTCCTGTGAATTTCATTGTTTCGGACGGCTTGATTTAAGTTTACGTAATTCATTTTTATACCGCGCCTGTTCTTGACAAACTGTTGCCGTACGCGTCTCATAACAAAGCGGGCTATGCGTTTTTTTGCGCAGATACTCGGCCGCGTCACTATTTTGCCAACACAACGATTGCTTAACTGAGCATTTTTAAAACGCCCCGCATAATCGGTTCCGGGCTCTGTGTTAAGATATATTCATCGTAACAATATTAATTCCCGAGAATGGGATGCAATGTTTAATCCATTGGAAAGCCCGCCGTTCACTCAGTTCCGCGATTTAGCGAACTATCCCGTTCAACAAATTACACGTGAATATTTGCGCCCGCATATACTGTAATGGACTGGAGGATGCAAATATGACGATAGAAAAAACCCCATGTGCCCATCAGGGGCCTGGCAAAGAAAATCCCGCCGATACCGGCGGATACGATATAATCCGTTCAACGGGAGATCCGTTGGAAGAAAGCTATTGGATATCTTCTGAGGAAACGGCGGTTTATGACGCGGGCCTGAATAATGGCGCGGGCGGCACGGCCTATTTTCAGGATCTGCTCCGCATATCAAAGGGCGCCACAGGCGGCTGCGACGCTCAAGTAACGCTTGACATTGAGGCAAATCCGCTCTCGTTCACCTATTTTCCGCCCCATTCGCTGGACGTGGTATTCGTCCTGGACGTAACGTCCAGCATGATGTCAGGCGGCAGCCGTAAAATGGCGCTTGCCAAGCGAGCGTTAATCCGAACCATCAACATGCTCTGGGAGCAGAACAGGGATACGGTCGTCACCGTCTTGCCGTTCGCTCGCGACGCTTATGTCGCGCTGCCCGCCGGAGGATTAAGCTATGATTACTTGGGAACGCTTTTCACCTGGCGGCGCTCGACGACAAGCGGTAACCTTATCGGGCAGATTCTAGGCTATCGAAACGGCTCGTACGTTTCCGCAACCGATATTCCCGCCTATATGGACGCTTCCGCTCCAATAGCCGCAAGCACGGAATTAAGCCTGTACAACTATTACAATTATTACAAAATCCGTTATTCAGACATCTACAATGATGACGGCACCGCTAAACCCGATATGGCCCTGAAAGGGTATCTGGATACGATTTACGCGGCGGATCCTGCTGCCTATACGGGCAACTTTATCGAAGCCGTGGCTGCCGGAACGCCGCTGAGCAGCGCGCAGCTCCCTTACAGCATGAATGACGGCGGCTATGAAAACAACACCATTTTAGATAACATGATCTGGGCTGTCCCCTACGGCGAGGATACCAATACGGAGGCAGGCCTCAAAGCAGCTTATACCCTGTTGAAAACGCCGGGCTTTACCCAGTCGGACGATATATTGCGCCGCGCGGTTATTTTGTTAACCGACGGCCAGGCCAACCGATCCATAAACCCGGAATACGCCGGCGTTTATGCTGCCCCGGCAAGCGTGGACAGCGATTTTGCGCCGAACGCTCCTGGCGAGCCGTGGAAATACTTTCTGTATTTACAGCAAACCCTGCCGGCGCTGATTACCGAAATTTCCGACCGCTCCGCCACGTCTCAAGAGCTTGTTCTGGCGCTGGAGCGCGCATATGAAACTGCTGGTAAAATAAAGGATCCGGAGGACGGCAACGCCTCGGTTTTCGTGCTCGGCATAGAAATCGGAGCGCAGGAGCCGGGTCCTTATACTAAGGACGACGTTTTGAATATCATGCGCACCATCGCTTCAACAGGATCCTATCTGCACCAGGCCGCGGAAAAGAGCTCAGAAAACCCCATCATTGAGGAACTAGAGCGGCTGGCCCGATATTTACTGGTTTTAACGGGAAGCCTGCGCGTTTCAATTACTGACGCCATCAATACGGCGCTGTTTGAATATGTACCCGGTTCAATCCGCATCACTGGGGAGCAGGACGGTATCCGGCTCAAATCGCTTAGCGCCCCGGATATAACGGATCCCGACGACCCAGATTATACCGTTTATCATAAGCCCGCGCTGCTTCCGGACGTCAGCGACGACAATGTTGAAAACGGGTCGGTTTCGGTATATCTTGGCGAAGCGCCCTTCCCCATCGCGTCGCCTGACAGCCGGACCAATATAAGAATTCAGTTCAGGATTACGGGAAAAGGGGCGGCTCACGGCGAGCATCTGCATACAAACATCGATATGAGATCTTTCACTGCGTTTTTAGAGCCTAATCACCTTAACGCCGCAACGCCTGAGCTGACATATAATAATCCGCCGCGCGAGCTGTTTTTCCAAACGCCTGTCGTTGCGTGCGACACTGGCTTTACGATAGAAAAATATATTGGCGTGGATCCGGACGGCGTCGATTATAAAACGCAAACCGTTCAGGGCTGTAAAGATGTCTATTATCGCGTTATCGTGCGGAACTATACCGATGAGGCCGCCTATTTCCCTCTGCTTTACGATGTGCAGGGCGTGCGGAGCATCAGCGAGGCGCTGGTCAGCTCAAACCGTATGATACTGGCGGTGGATTTTACCGTACCTGCCGGCGGGTATCGCGAATTCATCTATATACACAAAGCGGCCTGCGCGGATGGTACGGTTGAAAACTATGCGGTGCTCGAGACAGGCGACGGGTATATATATGATAACGCTTCCGCCGAGGTTATCAACGCCCCGGTTTCCTATACGGTAGAATACCTCAACTACTGTACGGGCCAAAAAATTGCTCCGGATAAAGAAGTTACCGATGCGTATGCGTGCGATCAGGTAAACGCGCGCGACCATGCCGAATGTATCCCTTGCTGGCTGTTTGCCTGTGCAAAGCCGTGGCGGCTCGACCTTTGCGAAGGCGAAAGGGTGCTCAGGCTATACTACGCGCCCTGCGGCTCAAGGCATCATACCTGTCGATGCCGGTGCCATAGCTAGCCCGATTATGTAACAGGCGGGCGTTAAGCCCGCCTCAGTGTGTCGAAAAAGTGGCTGCGCCACGTTTTTCGAGTTAACACGGATCGCTTTTGCATTGGCGCGTCAGCGCCCCGTGCAAAGAAACCCTTGCTGCGTAAGGCATTCCGAATCTGACGCTCATGTCGTCAGGTTTGGTTGAAAGCCTATGGGGGTTGCCGCTCCGACCCTACCCCGGGTTTTTTGACCGCCTCAGGCGGGCGTATAATCTCCGTTTAAACAACTTATTGCGCTTTGATGTTTGTTCATCATCCCCGCAAACCTATAACGAATTAAACATATTATGAGCTTATGTGTGCACCGTCTGTTAAACAGACGACTCGCACGGTGACTTATATTCTTTAAAATATTTATGCAATAATATGGAAAATTGCATGACCTTGATTTTATCGTAATGTACAGCAGTCGTTTTTTCCCATTTTACCCGGTCAAATCTTTGATTAACCTTTGAATGAAAGGAATGTTGCGTCGCTTCTAAATAGTAAGATACGCCATTTGTTTCGCACCTTTCCAATTGTTAAGTTCGTAGTTTACTATACTTCCTTTACGCACTTTATATTGTAATAACCCCTTATTATATTCCTGCCGCGATTCAATCTGTTATCATTCAAATAGCTGGAAAACGCATGCTAAAAAACCGGCGCGGTCTTCACCGCGCCGCATTTGTATATGTTCGTTTTCAAACCTTACTCGTCGTCTTCCTCGTCCTTCTTCGCCTGCTCGATAATCTTTTGCGCGATATTTCCCGGCACGTCCTCATATCGTACAAATTCCATTTTAAACGAGCCTCTGGCCTGCGTCATCGAGCGAAGATCCGTGGCATATTTAAACATTTCGCAAAGCGGCACCTCGGCCACAACCTCCGTTCCGTCGGTAACCGGGTTCATTCCTAGCACGCGGCCGCGGCGGCGGTTGATGTCGCCGATTACATCCCCCATGTACTCGCTCGGAACAAGGATATCATACCGGTAAATCGGCTCAATCAACGTGGGGCTGGCCTTTACGCAGGCGGCCTTGTATGCAAGCCTGGCTGCGGATTTAAAAGCGACTTCCTTTGAATCTACCGGGTGGTACTTGCCGTCATAGAGCGTAGCCTTTACGCCGGTCATCGGGTAACCGGCCAGCACGCCCTTTTTCAAAGCTTCGCGCGTACCCTTCTCAACCGCGGGTACATATTCCTTGGGAACCACGCCTCCGACAATGGCGTTAACGAATTCAAACTCCTCAGAACTGGGTTCAAAGCGCATTTGCACGACGCCGAACTGTCCGGAGCCGCCCGTTTGTTTTTTATGCTTGCCTTCGGCCTCGGCGGTTGAGCGGATAGTTTCACGGTAAGGCACCTTGGGGTCGGAGAGCGAAGCTTCAACATTGAATTTATTCTTCAATTTCGCGCATATAACGTCGATATGCATCTCGCCTAACCCGCCGATGAGCACGTCGCCGGTTTCAACGTTTTTCTCAATCGTCATGGTAGGATCTTCCTCGCGCAGCCTGTTGAGCCCTGCGAAGACCTTATCCTCTTCGCCCTGCTTCTTCGCTGATACCGCCAGGCTGATACAGGCATGCGGAAATACCAACGGTTCAAAACGCACCGGGGCGGAAGAATCGCACAGCGTATCCCCCGTATTCGTAAACTGAAGCTTTGCCATCGCGCCAATATCCCCCGCGATGAGCTTATCCGTATTGACGAGTTTTTTGCCGCGCATACAATAAACCGCGCCGGATTTTTCGTTCTTTTCCGCATTGGGGTTATATGCCGAGATATCGGCGCTCAACGCGCCGGAATACACTTTAAGCAATGAAATTTTGCCAACAAACGGGTCGGCTACCGTTTTAACCACCTGAGCTGCCAGCTTGCCGTCCAGCTTGATCTCCACGGGCTTTTCCGTTTTCGCGTCGACGGCCGAAGGCGCTTTTACCTGATCTGCGGACGGCATGTAAACCGCCAGATTATCAAGCAAGGTGTTTACGCCGATGTTGGGTTGGGCGGCGCAGCAGCATACCGGGGTTATAACGCCGTCGAGCACGCCCTTTGAAAGGCCGGCGCTGACCTCCTCGCGGGAAAGCTCGCCGTCTTCAAAGTATTTTTCCATCAGCTCCTCGTCGCTTTCCGCCGCGGCTTCCATGAGAGCTTCATAATAGCGTTCCGACGCATCCTTAAGGCTTGACGGGATATCGGCCGTGGTTTCTCCCTTTTTATCAAACATTTTCGCCGTCATATTGATTACGTCCACATACCCCTTAAACAAGCCGCCCTCTATAATCGGCAGCTGTACCGGGACGGCGGAAGGGCCGAACTTTTCATTGATGGCCTCCATTACCTTATTAAAATTGGCGTTCTCGCGATCCATCTGATTAATGACCATCATACGGGGTTTGTTCGCCTTCACGCACATAGCCATAGCTTTTTCCGCCCCGACCACGGGGCCCGATACCGCGCCGACAACGATAAGCGCGGAATCCGCAAGCGCCATGGCGGACACCACCTCGCCATAAAAATCAAAGAATCCCGGAGCATCGATGATGTTTAGCTTAATACCGTTCCATTCAAGCGGAGCTACCGCCATGCCGATGGAAATGGTGCGTTTACTCTCCTCCGGATCATAATCCGTAACCGTGGTCCCGTCTTCCACGCGGCCCATGCGCTCAATTAGCCCGGCGTTAAACAACATAGCCTCCGTAAGCGTGGTCTTGCCCTCGCCTCCATGGCCAAATACGCCGATGTTCTTGATATTTTTCGCGGTATAATCTTTCATGAACTCTATGCCCCCCTAAATGGTAATAAAGGTAAATGTAAAACGGCGCATGAAGCACCATTAAATATTTTATCAGTCCGTCAACGCATTGTAAACCATTTTTGCGCGCCTTTACCCGATTTTATTTTCAGGCGCAGCTTATAGAATCCACACATAAACGCGCCGGACGCAACGATTTATCCGGCGCGTATTCCCGCCTCATATTTAAGAGCAGGGCGCCATTGACGACGTAGCCCTCATTCCATCATATCTTCAAACCGCGTTGCGCGTATAGAGCGGTCAATATCGGCATAAAGCTTATGTTTCTTTTAGGTCCGCGCTTCCCTGTTACCGGCGCGAGCGCCTTCTCTTAATCGCCCGCGCCGTCAGCCGCATTCTATCCGCATTTGGAATAGCCGCAGGCGCGGCAGATAACGCAGCCGCCCTCATGTTCCATTTCGTTGCCGCATTCCGGGCATGGAAGGCCGGCGGAAGCCGGATGAGCGCAGTCCGCGCCGTTATCCGGGGAAGGCGCAGGTATAATGGGTTCGTCGGCGCATTGCGCATTGCGGCATTGAGACTCGCGCATTTTCATAACCTTTTCCAGCACGCGTCCGATAGCGTCCGGGCAGGAAAGGACTTTTATATTTTTATTGTTCGCCCTCTGGCGCAAAGTGGAATGGCAGCGAATGCCTTTAAGCTGTTCAATCAGCGCGTTAACGTCCATCCCGGACCTCAGGGCGGTCGATATCAGCCTGCTGGTCGCCTCGCTCTGGCTTGGGCACCCGCCCGCCCTTCCCAAATTGGTGAATACCTCGCAGATGCCCTCATCGTCATAATTGACCGTGATATACAGGTTTCCGCAGCCGATAACCACCTTCTCGGTGACTCCTCTCGTCATTTCCGGGCGCGGACGCGGTGTTACAGCTTCCTGTTTTAGTGCTTTTTCCTCTTTCTTGTCCCCAACATATAATACCTGCTCGGATCTGCTACCGTCGCGGTATATGGTAACGCCCTTACAATCCAGCCTGAACGCGGATATAAACACCTCTGCGACATCGTCGCGCGACGCGCTGTTGGGGAAATTGACGGTTTTGGATACCGCGTTATCCGTATGCTTTTGAAACGCCGCCTGCATGCGTATGTGATAACTCGGCTCGATATCGTGCGCCGTCACAAATATACGGCGTATGCGCTCCGGGATTTCATCGATATGCTTAAGCGTCCCCTCCCGCGCTATACGGCGCATGAGCTCATCTGAATAAAAGCCCTCCTGCCGCGCGACGCGCTCAAAATACGGATCCACCTGCGCAAGCTCGTCGTTATCCATTACGTTGCGCACGAAGCTCAGGGCGAAAAGCGGCTCAATTCCGCTTGACGCTCCGCAAATGATGGAAATCGTACCCGTGGGCGCTATCGTGGTACAGGTCGCGTTCCTGTACGCCTTTGCCCGTCCTTTAAGCAAGCTTTGCTCAAACAGCTCAAACGACCCCCGCCTTTCGGCAAGGGCGATGGACGCTCGGTGCGCCCTTGCGTTAATAAAGCCCATAACCTTCTCGGCGGCCGCGATACCTTCTTCTGAGTTGTAAGCCACGCCAAGGCGGTAAAGCATATCCGCGAACCCCATCACACCCAAACCAACCTTGCGCGTCGCCAAGGTCATTTCCTTAATCTGAGGCAGAGGGTATTGGTTGATCTCAATAACGTTATCAAGAAAATGCATCGCCTCGTCAACGGTTCTGCCTATTAAATCATAATCGACGGTAAAGACTCCGCCCTCCTCCCTCAGCATGCGCGAAAGGTTGATGGAACCGAGGTTACAGCTTTCATACGGCAGAAGGGGTTGTTCGCCGCAGGGATTGGTCGACTCGATATCGCCTACGCACGGCACGACGTTATCCCGATTAAGCCTGTCTAAAAAAACGATTCCCGGCTCGCCGTTTTTCCAGGCCATATCTACGATTAGCTCAAAAACCTCACGGGCGTTGAGCGTACCTGTAACGGACCCGTCGCGCGGGTCGTGAAGCTCAAATTCGCCCCCGCTTTGAACTGCTTGCATAAACTTCTCAGTTAGCCCAACGCTGATATTGAAATTATTGATCTCGCTGTTATCGCTCTTGCAGCGGATGAAATTAAGTATGTCGGGATGATCTACCCGCAAAATGCCCATATTAGCGCCTCGCCGGGTCCCGCCCTGTTTAACCGCTTCTGTCGCCGCGTTAAACACGCGCATAAAGCTGACGGGGCCTGAAGCCACGCCGCCGGTAGAACGCACGGTAGCCCCCGCCGGCCTCAGCCGCGAAAACGAAAAGCCCGTGCCTCCCCCGCTCTGGTGGATTAACGCAGCGTTTTTTACGGCCTCAAAAATATCCGTCATGGAATCGGATACGGGTAAAACAAAGCATGCGGAAAGCTGGCCAAGCGCTTTGCCCGCATTCATCAGCGTAGGCGAGTTCGGCATAAATCGGAGCTGCGCCATCATATTATAAAAGCCTTCGGCCGTTTTATTTACATCCGTGTCCGAGTCGAACGCCTTATCCGCCGAGGCTACGGCCTTAGCCACGCGGCGGAACATGCCCTCAGGTGTTTCCGTAAGCTTTCCGTCCGCGTCGCGCGTTAGATAACGCCGTTCTAAAACCGTAAGCGCATTTTTGCTCAGTTCAATCATTTTCATCCTGCCCTTCTATATCTAGTATAAAACCAAAGTAACCTTAGCATATGTTGTGTCCGCATGCAATCCCTTTTTCATTAAATGTACGCAATGCGCAATATTAGATATTTTTTGCATTTTAGCCAAAGCTATTGTGTTACACTGTGGTTTTGTCGGTTTATGAATCATTATAAATACAAGGCGTCAACACGTCTTGCTTAATCTAGAAATCAAAAGATATATACAGATTGATCAAAAAGACACAGTCCAACTAAGAGCCTGTGTCTCAATAAACGGTCGTTTCAAAAAGCTAAGTTTGCGTCGGCTTTTAAGGCTTGAGCCGTCAAGCCCGCTTTGAGCCGCGCCGGTTTCTCAGCCGATCGATAAACCTTTCTCCCAAAAATACGTTGGATATAAAGGCAAGCGAGCATAGGCAAATAAAAAACAGGAAGAAAAACGTTACGAACAGAATCCTTGCAACGTAATTTATCGCATTAAGCTGAGGCGTTACAGCTAAAAATACCAACAGAGCGGAGAACGACAAAATAAGCGCGCCGCAGAAGGCCGTTTCATAAACATTGTCATACCTACGGCCAATCAACAGCAGAGCGTTTACCGCTACCAGCGCGATAATAGGAATATACATATACTTCGGATACGCGTGGATAACGAGCGGTGCAGCCGCGCAGATAAAGTAATAGATATAATTTATCAGCGATAAATCAAGCTTTCTCTCATCAGCGTTTTTTCTTCCGCAAACCGGGCATTGAGGCCTCAGGGTCATTTCCGCAACCTCAGTGAGATTCGTTTGATAATCGAACACCTCATACTTGCCGGCGTATGCGGGCTCGTTTCTTCCAAGCAAAATGTTAACGCCCTCGGTAGCGACTTTTGACGCGGTGAATTCCGCTATCAGCGGGAGCGTCGCGCCCGCCGATCCGGCCACTCGTTCTATATTGCGAACATTTTGATCCTGCATGCAGTCAAAGCATGGTGTTTCATTCGGAATATACGTTATGCCTACTATTCCCCGGTTATTGCCAAAAGCGCCTGTAACGTAAGGAACCTTGTGCTTAACGCAGGCCTCGTTTATCCAATGACGCACCGCAAGCGGCGTATCGATAGCCGCCACGACCAGGTCGTACGGTTTCGCGCCGATAATCTCGTCCAACTGTTCGCCGCTTTTTACGCGAACGTCCAGCAGTTCAAGCTCCACGTCGCTGTTTATGCGATTGATATGATCAGCCAACGCCTCGATTTTGTTCCTGCCAACGTCCCCTTCTTCATAAAGCAGCTGGCGGTTTAAATTGCTCAGCTCCACGACGTCAAAATCAAGCAGCGTCATCTTTCCCACGCCAAGCGCGGCGTACATCCATACAATATGCGTCGCGACGCCACCCGCGCCCAGCACCAGCACGTTCTTCCCGGCGAGCGTTTTAAGGGCGCCGTCGTTACCCTCAAGGGAGAAAAAACAATCCATACGCGAATACCTGTCGGACATATCGATCTCCCTGTCGATAAACGCGTTGCGCCTGAACAGGTCAAACGCCTCGTCAACCGTAAAATATTCCAGGATCTTTTCCAGGCTGTATTCCTTTGCTGTTGAAAAATTCTTTATAAACTCACCATGTTCCTCTTCGTTTAAGAGTATCGGAGGAAACGGCCCGATCCGAATTTCGTACCGGCCCTCATTCCGTATCAGCAAGGTTGATGGATTCAGATAAAAACAGCCGCTCATGAATTTCTACTCCTCGTTCTGCGTATAACCCTTCTCACCGTAAAGAACGCAATTAATCCGGTTACGGCTATGGGGAAAACGATCTCGATAACGGGGTTAGCCTGAGGCACGAACATCGGTAATAAGGTGCTCACAAACCAACCACCCATTACAAAAGGAAATATCCGGTTGATGCTACCGAGTATGACATAGATAAACTTTTTTCTCGCCGGAACCTGAAGGTTCCGCTCGTTTAGCGGATTGGATAGGAACGCGAATGCGTCCTCTTCAAGCCTTCTGTCGCCGAGCATGTCGCAGATTATAGAATATCCGTCAAACCGCATAACAAACAGCAGGTTGAAAATAACGAGCATCAGATCCGCAAGGAATAGCATCAAGCAGAAATCCTTCCACCACGGGCTGATGTTTAAGTATAAAATCATAAATAACGTAACGGCCAGTATCACAAGCTGCGCCATAATACCGGCCAGCCAGACAAAAATGCGTTTGGTCTTCATCGTGATACGGTTTATCCCAGAAACATCCGTATAGAACGCGGGCGTGAAGAAGTTTAACAGCACGCCCATTCGCACGCTGGGCAGGCCGTAACTCGTCAGCACGACGGCATGGCCGAACTCATGAAAAAACCCAATAATCAGCGAATGTATCAGAAAGAGCAGGATATTTATCGGCCTTGTTACGAACGCATCCATTGTGAAGTCTATAAGGTATTGCGCGTTGGAAATTATAGCCCAAATACAGAACACGATGGACAGCAGCGAAGCGAAATAAAGAAAATTGCGTAATATTACGGCCGGCTTGCCTCCCGGCTTTAATATGCGAGATGGATTAAACAGCGACAGCCGCATTTGAAGGATATTGAAAGGCCGCCTTTCCGGCTCGCCGAGAATACCAAGGGATAAAGAGGCGAGCAGAAACTTGCACATAGCGTTCTCATCAGGAAGCCCGCCCAACTGCGCCAGCTCCTTAATCGTACGTTTTCCATCGCACAACTGAAGCAGCCCGTATTCAAATTCCCCTACAAAATGGCAGCGCCCATCGGCAAGGTTTGCCAGCTGAACGCCACCCTCGGGCAGCTTGGTAGCTAAAATATTCTTTTCATCGAAGAAAGGGGTCTCCAGCAGTTTAACAATATGGTCAGGTGCGCCCATTTAACACCTCCTGTTTAAAGGTAAAGGGAAAATGACGTAAGCAATTCAAGTGTTATTCGCCGCCAGCGGCTGCGTCGGCTGCGACGGCAGCGACTACCATAACGGCCTGAGCTACGATCTCTTCCTCAACTTCCATTGTGAAACCCAGCATTTTCTCTTTCATTATTTTCACCTCCTTATAATCTGTTAAGCATTATTCGGGGAGTATACGATTTCCCATGGCGGCGGATTTTTATCCTACCCCGTAAATCGTACAGAAAGAATGACTCGTTTTTCGGTTAAGCTTATTCTCCGCCCGCAGCGGCGTCAGCCGCGACAGCCGCGACTACCATAACGGCCTGAGCTACGATTTCTTCCTCAACTTCCATTGTGAAACCCAGCATTTTCTCTTTCATTGTTTTCACCTCCTTATAATCTGTTAAGCATTATTCGGGGAGTAATACGATTACATTCCAAGGTTTTACATCATTTTCCCTAAAACCGTAAAATCATTTTACCATATATTGCCACAATATGTAAAGAGCATGTCTTAGTATGATTTTGTAGAAATATTAATTATTATACACTTTTTTGGCGCCTTAAATAAATTGATACATGCTTTAACAACCTTGTTTAATCATACGGTTAATTAAAATTACACAACTGATTTTATCCCACAAATAGTAGTTTATATATATGTATAACAAATGTGCCGGTTTATGTTTTTTTGAACTGAGCGGCACCGTGCGGCGTATGCTTTACGATCAATTGCTTAATATTTTATACACTAGCTTATATTTTACACTAAATATATATTAGATTGTATTCATATTCCTATATATACATAGTCTTAATCAGTAGCTAAATATGAATAGCCTAACCCGATAGTTAACCGGATTACGCGTTACGAGATTTATTGAGGCTGACGGTTGTACGGATACCGCAAGCAGACTCTTATTTCGTAATGCGATAAAATTTATAATTGACATATTATGGTTAATATAAGTATACTGTATCTAGAGTACTCTGTATAACCTTGGTTTCTTTCATGAGCGGATGAGTTGTGAGCAGATGAAAAGCGGGAGGTGCAAGCTAGATATAGAAGATATGATTGATGGTTTATAGTATTGTAAGTTTTTATTTTGTATGAGGTTTTACTTTAATAATCCTCATAAATAAAAACTGTTGCATTCAGACTAAAGAATAATTTAAAAGGAGGATAATAATATGAAAAAGAGGACGAGAATCGTTATATTGGCCGTATGCGCTTTGATGCTGTATTTAACCGCGGCAAACGCGTTAGCAATAACCTTAAATTCAAGAGCTTCTGTTGAATATGGAAGCAACACGAAGGTTGCCGGGGTAAACCAAACCCTGAACAAGAATTACCTTTATGGTGAAGTAGCAAGTACGTATGGTACTGGAACCTCTGACAAAAGATTGATTGGCAGGATGTGTACCCGGGGCGAAATATGGATTCATACTAGGGATGAAATTGGAGCTTCGCCTTACCAAATCCTTGACACACTATATTGGGATAATGATGGTGAAGAAACCGGCACATTTTTTGCTGAGGCCTTTGCACCTAATAGAAACCACACCGGCTACTGCCTGGTTAAACAAGACGGGCACTAAATTTGGGTTCACCCCCAATTTGCATTTGACCGATAGCGGCGGCGTGTCCGCCGCTATACTGCGAATAAAACGCGAGGTAAAATATGAGAAGTTTTTTTCTTATCGTCCGTACGCAAATCCAGGCGTTTACCAGAAGAACGGTTTGGATGCTCCTCCTCGCCTTCGGCGTATTGTTCGCCTTAGGCTGCTATTATTACGTTTACCCCACGGCCTCCTATCGCGCCGTGGGGCAAACCGCTTACGCGCAGGTCGTGCTCACACTGGTTTTCATGATGTTTGGGATTGAAATGCGGCGGGAACAGCGCAGGGAGAGGTTGGATGATATCTTTGCCGCTTACGCAAAACAAGCCCGGTTGATCCCCTGGGCGCAGATAACGGCTGTCGGCCTCTTATCCCTGCTGACGACGCTTGTGGTTATGGCGGGTTGCTATATCCAGATGGCCGCCGACGATGCCCCGGCGTTGTGGATCCAGCTATCCTTATCCTATGTCGCGCTGCTTTATTTTTTTCCGTGCTTTATATTGGGCGTTTGGGGCCTTTTGATCAGCCACTGGAACGCTGGCAAAAGCGTATACCTGCCCGCAATACTCGTCTGGCTCCCAACGTCCACGCTCTGGCTCTATTTCGCGGATTTTACCCGTGTGATGGGGCTTGGCGGCGGTGGATTTTTAATAAACGCATTCAACATGGGCATTAACGACTTTCATATGTTTGATAATTTATCCACCGGCGCCCCGGTTGAGCTGCCAAGGTGGACAGCCCGCATCGGGATTCTCGCGCTGCTGGCCGCCCTCTATGTATGTTTTAGCGGCAAGGGCTTTGCCTCCACGCGCATAAAAAAGCGGAACGCCTGGATAAAAATAGGGACGGTTTTCACATGCGGCGCTTTAATGATAGCGTTGTTTTACGCCCGTTACGGATTTTTCTTTACCTGGTGCGCAAATCCTTCATACGCAAAGAGCTTTGCATATAAGAAACACGATGAGTATATTCCGGGAATGCCGGTAAGCCTCGCGGATTTCCCCACGCAAAAGAACATCACGCCAGTTAAAACGGATATCGACCTGTCATGCACAACACAGGGGATAAACGCCAAGGTTGATATGAAAGCGATATTGAGCGACGACGCAAGCGGCCAGTCGTTCGTGCTGTATAGCGATTTGAAAGTCGACGAAATCCTCCTCGACGGCGCGGCCGCCGAATTTGACCGCAGCCACGATGGAATCATGGTCTATTTCCCAGAAGAGAAAAAAAGCGGGGAAACGGTTAATTTTACGTTCAAATACCACGGCTACAGCTTGCCCAGCTTCCCGGCAAACGAAACGACGGTGCAGTTAAACCGCTCGTTCCCGTGGATACCCTGGCCGGGAATCAAAACCGTGTCCAACTACAGCAACAATTTATTTGAAGAAGCAGAAACGTTCTTTATCCAGGATTGGCAGCGGGGGGACGAGGTGGCGTATTCGCTTAAATACAAAGGCCCCGGCCATCTGTACACGAATTTAGCGAAGCAGGGTGATAATACTTACTACGGGATTTCCGACGACGGGGTTTCTCTCTATTCAGGTATGCTTCACAGCGCCCACCGCGGCGTGGACGTTTATGTGCCGGCTAGCCTGTATGATTTAAACGGGCTGCCAGCGGACGCTGTGCTGGATGCTTATGACAGGCTGCTTGATCTCTGCGAACGGATGGACGCCGTTAAAAAGCCGGAGAAGCCGCGTACAATCGCCGTCATTCAGATGCGTTGTTCTGTAATTGTAGGCCCTCAGGAGCTGTACTCATGGGGCGACGAGTGGGAGATACGGATGCGCAATGAATCATCAACCACAACCGCGTCTAGAAACCGGGCGGACTCGCTTGAGGCATATCAGTCGTCCATCGATGTTAACGAAAATATGGCGATCCCCTATTTACTTAACTCCTGCACAGGGTTCCCCATTGAGCTGCCCAAAGTATCAATATCAAGCTTTGCAGGCTGGCTAAGAGTTTATATACGCGCGAACGGCGGCGGCGATATTGAATATGATGCTGAAACACTCAGAACGCGTTTTTATTCAGGAGGCGACATGGAGATCATTAATGGGGAGAGAATCCCCCAGCCCCCGCTTACGGAGGACGAAGAACGGTGGATGGACGAGATAGTTAGCCGGATGCAAGCAGGGGAAAACTTCGACGAACCGTTCAAGGCTTTGTATCAACGGTTATTGTCGGGTGAGGTCGTCTTGCCGATGGATATCCTATCCGAGCTTTATCATTATCAAGGAGAGGAATAAATGGATATTGTAATCAACTCTTTATCTAAATCCTTCAAAAAGGTTCAGGCGCTTGACGACGTAAACCTCGCCATAGCGCCAGGTATCCATGGTTTGCTCGGCCCCAACGGCGCGGGTAAAACCACCCTGATGCGCATTTTGGCGACGATTTTGGACGCGGACAAGGGCGAAATCGCCTGGGGAGATTATAACTGGAAGCAGCCAAGGGCGGTTAAGGAGAAAATCGGCTATCTTCCGCAGCATTTCGGCATGTACAAGTATCTAAAGGTTGACGAAGCGCTGTTAAACGTAGCGCTGCTCAAAAACATACCGAGACAGCGGGAAAAGGAACAGGTTGCGTTGGCGATGGAGCGGGCGCATCTAACTCAATACGCAAAACGCAAGGTCGGCCACCTTTCGGGCGGGATGCTCCGGCGCTTGGGCGTTGCGCAGGCTATTCTCGGGGAACCCAGCCTGCTGATTATGGATGAACCGTCCGTCGGGTTGGATCCCGCGGAACGTATCAACCTTCGCAAGCTTATCCGGGACTATAATAACGGTCAGCGGATTATCCTCATCTCCAGCCACATCGTAAACGATGTGGAGAGCTTGTGCGATAAGGTGTCCATCATGAACCGCGGCAGAGCGCTCGTTACCGGCAGCACGCCGGAAATCCAGGCCATGGCGGGCTGCAACATCATAGAGGAAACAATGAACGAAGCTATGTTTAGAGAGCTGGAAAAAAGCCATACGGTGATTAATTTCACCCCCGTTGATTCCGGCTACCGCGTGCGGTATTTGGCGGATGGGCAAACGGAGGCGAACGCGACGAGCCCGAACCTGGAAGACAGCTATACCTATATCATACAGAAGGATCAGGAAACATGAGGCGATTTTTCAGAGAGCTGCGCTTTGACCTGAAGGAGCCTGGAATCAACATACGTATGATACCGTTGGCTGCGGGTTTATTCCTTATAATGACCTATATTGTTCAAAGCAATTTGGAGCAGAACAATTTGATTACGCTTTCGCTGCTTGAAACGCTCATCCCGTTTTTAGGCGGGTATGGGGCGATGATGCTGATGCAGGGGCTGCTCGATACGGAAGGCGGGGAGCTGAATTTCACATACCCCCGCTCTTATCTGTACTGGGGCCTGATACGCCAGCTGCGTTTCTTTATCCTGTTCGCGGTTTTAATTGCCGTTGTATGCGGTGCGGTTTCCGTGATGATGGATATTGCGTTCGGCCAGCTGTTTGTACTGACCTTGGCTCAAAGCTTCGCTGTGATGGCGGTGTCGTTCCTTGGCGTTACCTCCGGTAAAAAAGTGAGTATCGGCTTAATTGTTTTAATTGGGTTTATCGGGATTCAAATCACCCTAGGCCGTGAATATGCTTTGTTCAACTGGATTTTCGTAATGAGCGGAGCAATGCCTTATCCCGAACAGCTTACCAGCATTACTTTAAATGCGTTGGGCATCGGCGTTTTTGGCTGGGGGGTCGGGCAGGTTCTGATCCGCCCATGATACCCATGGTGATAAGAGGATAAATTAAGGGCGGTTTGCCGGCCTAAAACTTTTAATAGGGCGAACCGCTTTTTTGTTAGTTCCCTTAAAAGCGTTATATCTGATAATGGGAGACTTTAAATTAAATTCACTAACTTAGTTCTATAGCGCATTACAGGAAGCCTCCTTGAATTTCATCAGGCAATTTGACTGATTATAACAACAGGCTTTTTATCCGTCCTTGAGAAGGACGCGCAATCCGGTTTGTACTTTATGACGCTATCCTAATTTTAACTGCTTTGTATCATTTGCTTTTCAATATAACAGACGCCGGCATGGTCTTTTAACCGGCCTAACCGGTAGCTGTTATCAGGAATATGTTAAACAGATTATGGCATTCGCGTGCAATCCGCGTTATTTCGGCGCGTTATTGAGCTTTTATAAGGATTTAGATATCACCAAAAATATACTCGACCCATCGACCTGTGTTACCTCATATTCATAGCCGGACTTTCTCCCAACCGCGTCCATCTCTTCATGAGAGAACGTCGCTGATCGAAAACCATCTTTACAAACAATAACCCCATCCTTCGTTTTGTCCATGTCTATTTCGCCCAGCAGGCCTTTTTCCGCCTGTTCCTTAAACCACGCTACGCGATGTTCCCAAAACTCGGGGCTGTAACCGCTGATAAACGCTTTCCCGCCTTTTGCGATTAAGCCCATCATCCTATTCATGTATTCAACCGGCTCTATCTTCATTGAGGATAATCCGTTCTGCAAACATAGTATAATATCAAAACGCTCCTGAAAACTCAGTTGATGCGCGTTCATAACTATTAAACGTGCGTTTGGCACGCCGTTCAAATACGCTTTGCCAAACTCAACGTTATCATTTGAAATATCAATGCCGACTATCGACTCACAGTATGGCGCCAGCTCCTTTATTATTCGCCCGTATCCCGCCCCGAGTTCTAAAATACGCTCAGTGCCCTTCAAATGGTTTTTAACGAAAGTTATCTCCGCCTCCAAATACTGCTTTACTCTTGGATATCCTGTTTGATAAACCTGAAAGAGCTTTTGCGCGTTTAGATTTTGCGCGTAATAATTCCCTTTCATTATAAAATACCCCTTTCATTGCTCGGAACCAAACGTTATGGAAAGCTCCGAGCGAAATACCCTGCAAGAAACTCAAGTTACTTTTTATGTAGCCTTCATGCCTGCGCATAAACCGCTCTGGATCGGGGGGACAACCCTTTAAGCGCTGGCAGCTTTGAAGCCGTCATAATTGCGGCTAAACGAACGCGGGGAAATATAAACAATAGGCAGGCAATTTTCAGTTTTTAAAGGCCCGTCGGATTTTGGGACTTCAAGCGCTGACAAGCCTTTTTTATTCAATAATCCCCTGCGCACCACGCAGGATAGCGAGCATTTTAATGGAAAAACCGATTATGTGGTGCGTTTATTCCCAATAAAAAACAGCGCCAGCGTACCCGGGCCGCTATGGGCGCCGATTACCGCCCCGACGGTCGAAATATTAACGGGCATCTTGGGAAAACGCTCCAATATCATGGATTTAAGGTAAAGCGCGTCGTCCATGCAATCCGAATGGGTTATATGAACAAACCTTGTACGCTCAATATCAATCTCATCGTCCATATGCTGAAACATACGCTTAATGGAAGACTTACGCCCTTTAACCTTTTCACGCGGTATCAGATGCCCAAAGCAATCCATATTGAGAACCGGCTTAATATTGAGTATATCAGCGACAAACGCCGCGACGTTTGAAACGCGCCCGCCCCGCTTGAGATACGCCAGCTCCCCGACGGTAAACCAGTGATTGATATACAGCTTAAGCTCCTCAAGCTTATTGGCGCACTCCTTTGCGGCAAGCCCCTCTTCACGCATTCTTAACGCGTTGAGCAGCAGCATCCCTTCCCCGCCCGACGCGCATAGCGAGTCAACGATATAGATTCGCCTGTCGGGGTACCTGTCCATCAGCTCGCGCATGGCGATAGTAGCGCTGTTCACCGTGCCGGAAAGCCCGCTTGAGAACCCAACGTACACAATATCCCGCCCCCCTTCAAGGATGGGGGACCATATTTGAATAAATTCTTCGCTTACAGCCTGCGAGGTAGTTATATTCGTACCCGCCCGCATACTGTCGTAAATAAACTTGGCGGATTTTTCGGACATATCATCCTGATATTCCGTACCATTATGCGTATAATACAAATGCACAAAAGGCACGCCGAGCTCTTTCATCCGCTCTAAGCCCAGATCAACAGTGGAATCCGTCGTTATCGCATACGCATACTTTTCCATAACGCACCTCACATTCATTATCCGGCTTCATGTTCAGGGCGACTGACCCATCCGCCGCTTGTAAAATTTATTATATTGTGAACGATTTTCCTAATCAAGCGTGTTATAATAGAGTTGCCATTCTGTTCACAATTACCTTATAGGAGGTTTTACCAATGAAGAAAATGAAAACGCCGTTTTACCGCCGCATATCCATGCTGTGGTTCTACCCGATTGTACTCACGGTAATCGCCGTGTTCGTGATCCTCTTCGCTCTGCTGTACAGCGGCGGCGGGGCCCATATATTAACCAATTAATATACAATTTTTTTGTATGCGGCGGTTGGAAATGACAAGCTGAGGAAGTATAATTAATGGGTATTACCATATTGATTTTCTGTATAAAGGAGAGTAAGTTCCATGCAGTATATGGATGCGCTTGTCAAGCCCATTAAGGGGCCGGGGCTGGAGTTGAGGCAGGTTCCTGTACCCGAGCCTGGTATCGGCGAGGTTTTAATTAAGATTCACAAAACCGCCATTTGTGGTACGGACGTACACATTTACCGTTGGGATTCATGGAGCGAGCAAAATATACGCCCGCCTATGACGATAGGCCATGAGTACGTTGGCGAGATAGCCGCGCTGGGGCAGGGCGTAACGGGATACAGCGTAGGCCAGAGGGTATCCGGAGAGGGGCATATCGTATGCGGGCATTGCCGCAACTGCCGCGCCGGAAACGGGCACTGGTGCAAGCATACCATAGGCGTCGGCGTAAACCGGGACGGCGCGTTCGCGCAATATCTGTGCATCCCAGCCGCGAACGTAATCCCGATAAGCGAGGATATACCCGAGGATATCGTTTCCTTCTTTGACGCGTACGGCAACGCGACGCATACCGCGACCATGTTCGACGTAGTGGGAGAGGATGTGCTCATCACCGGCGCCGGGCCAATCGGCATAATGGCCGCCGGAATATGCCGGCATAACGGAGCGCGCCGGGTTGTCGTCACGGATATGAACGAATACCGCTTAAATCTTGCGCTGGAAATGGGCGCGACGGCAACAGTCAACCTCAGTCGCCAGAAGCTTGAAGACGTCATGGCCGAACAGCGCATAACCGAGGGCTTTGACGTGGGCCTGGAGATGAGCGGCGTGGGCGCCGCGCTGAACCAGCTGCTCAAGTCCATGCGCAACGGGGGCAAGGCCGCGCTTTTAGGCATAGCCGGGCCCGGCACCGTCATCGACTGGAACGATGTGATATTTAAAGGGCTTACGCTTCAGGGCATTTACGGACGCAAGATGTTTGAAACCTGGTATCGGATGACCGCCATGATTGAAGCCGGGCTTGACCTATCTAAGCTGGTGACGCACCGTTTCCATTATACAGAGTTTGAAAAAGGCTTTGCCGCCATGATGAGCGGTGAATCCGGCAAGGTTGTTCTGGATTGGACCAAGCAATAAGGAGGTTCTAAATATGTTTAAAGAAAAAGAAGCGATAAAAATCTTTGAAGAAGAGCTAGATTCCATTCGCGAGGCGGGGACGTATAAGGACGAGCGCATTATAACCACTCCCCAGAAGGCGCGTATAGACACGACAATGACAAGGGGCGTGCTCAACATGTGCGCCAACAACTATCTCGGGCTGTCTAACCATCCCGCGCTCATCGAGGCGGCTAAAAACAGTTATGATGAATGGGGCTTTGGACTCTCATCCGTGCGTTTTATCTGCGGAACGCAGGAGATCCATAAACGGCTTGAGCGCAAAATATCCGATTTTCTGGGTATGGATGATACAATACTGTATACCTCCTGCTTTGACGCGAACGGCGGTTTGTTTGAAACGCTGTTAGGCCCTCAAGACGCGGTGATTTCTGACGAATTGAACCACGCGAGCATCATCGACGGCGTGCGTCTGTGTAAGGCGAAACGCTTCCGGTATAAAAATAATAACATGGCGGATCTCAGGCAGCAGCTTGAAGCCGCCAAGGATTGCCGCATTAAGCTAATAGCTACCGACGGCGTTTTCTCGATGGACGGCTTTATCGCTAATCTTGAAAGCATCTGCGATTTGGCTGAGGAGTACGGCGCGCTGGTGATGGTTGACGACAGCCATGCCGTGGGCTTTATGGGCGAGCACGGCAAAGGCACGCATGAGCACTGCGGCGTGATGGGCCGCGTGGATATCATCACGGGCACGCTCGGAAAGGCGCTTGGAGGTGCAAGCGGCGGCTATACAAGCGCGCGCCAGGAAATTATCGATCTGCTTAGGCAGCGTTCGCGTCCATACCTTTTCTCCAACACGCTGGCACCTGCGATTTGCGCCGCCTCCATAAAAGTATTCGATATGCTCAGCGAGTCCACCGCCCTGCGCGATAAGGTGCATGAAAATACCGCCTATTTCCGCAGCGAACTCTCAAAGCTAGGCTTTGACGTCCCCCAAAGCACGCACCCCATCGTACCCGTAATGGTATACGACGCGAAAATCGCTCAGGAATTTTCCAGACGCATGCTTGAAAAGGGCGTTTATGTTGTGGGGTTCTTCTATCCCGTTGTCCCTCAAGGAAAAGCGCGCATTCGCACGCAGGTTTCCGCGGGACACAGCCGCGAGGATTTGGACTTTGCGGTTCGTTGTTTTAAAGAGGTTAAGGAAGAAATGGGTATTTAACCGCTCCTTGATCCCTCACGCCGTATTTCGGTTATATACAAATGAGTTGTTTTTGCTGGGTTAACGGGCAGGCGGTTCAATGCCTGCCCGAAAATATTAATGTGTTTCGCAAATTTTCGTTGCTGCATGGGATGATTTGCGCATGCGGCGCAAAAAGCGCCCACTTATTAAGCCGCTGATCCTAATGTGCTTCCAAAACGCGGCCCGCGGTACGCAACTCTAGCGTAGGCCTTAAATTACGCGGTTATGATAAGTCCATTTAATAGTGTTATTTATCTCTCAGCACAAGAGTTCAGAGCGAAAAAATAACAATTAAGCGTAGTAGCTCAGGAAGTTTCCGGCCCATTTTATAGGTGGACGCGCACCGCCTCCCCTATCGCCTTAGCTGAGGCTGAATTATAATGGCAGCCGTCCACCGTCAGCGACAAGTTCCGTTTTTGAGAGAGCCAGTCCTTCGTTCCCGGAAGCAAATGCATGAGCGCCCCGTCAAAAACACGCGCCAGCCCGCAGCACCCCCATGAATGAACATTTTGACAGCTCCCGGCTATCCCGCATTGAATCTGCCTCGCGTCCACATAGTTTAAGCTTTTTCGTTTTGCCAATTTCTCAATCAGCTGATTCCGAAGTATCAGCTCGCATGTTGGGAACCCCTTTATCTGCATATATGGAAGCCCAATAACTATCACGCGCTTCCCATTTTGGATTAAAAGGTCTATGAGATCTTCATATGCCTGCGCGAACTGCGCTTGGCTTAAGCAGCATTTCTGCCATATAAACCGTAGCTTCATCTGCGTTGCCCACAACGGTGAAAGTCCACTTAAAAATGGAAGGAGGCAGTCGTTTGTGCCGATGGAAACGATATACGTATCCGCATCTTGATAACGCTTATCCGCAACATATCTTTTCGCGCGCTTAAACGCTCCGGCAATCGTATCGCCATTTACGCCTCTGTTATAAACATTGATGTTCCCACCAAGGAAAGGGATGTATGAATACCCGTAACTCCCATATGTCAAACTGTCCCCCAAACAAAGAATTGACAAGCGCCCTCCTCCCTGCCGGCCGATAACGGCGGCGTGAATCCCAATGCCTGATGCTTACAGGCGTTTTTATCATATTATAATCCACGGCCTGAAAACGCAAGCGTATTATAGCTTAGGCTAACATATTAATCGCATTTGCCGCTGGAAGTTGTAAGTTGTGGATAGGCAGTTTATTATGACAAGTACGTTTTTAATAAAACGCATGATATTAATTATATATTCTCTGCACATACTTGCAAAATAATATTATACGCCATATAATATTTTTATTCGGACTATATTATAGCGAAATGGAGGTGTGTATTATGGCCTTTACGGTAGGCGCGTCATTATTGGATGCGTGCGTGCTTTCTATATTGTCCGAAGGCGACGCATACGGGTATTTTCTTACGCAAAGCATTAAAAGCGTCCTAAGTTTATCCGAATCCACGCTTTACCCGGTTTTAAGGAGACTTGAGCAGGGAAATTACCTTCTCACCTATGATAAGCCCTTTCAAGGCAGGAATCGCCGGTATTATTCCATTACCGAATCAGGCCGGGCGCAGTTGGAGCTTTTTCGCCGGCAGTGGCAGGAGTACAAAAACAACTTGGATAATTTACTGTTAAAGGGAGTGAAGGAAAATGACTAAAACTGTTTTTCTAGCCAAGCTAAGGAAGTATTTAAAAAAGCTTCCGGCTGATGAGGTGGAAGATATAATGCGCTATTACAGCGAGTATTTTGACGATGCGGGCCTTGAAAACGAGCAGCGCACCATAAACGAACTGGGTAGCCCGCGCCGCATAGCGTCCATGATTTTGGCCAGCAGCGCGATAAATGAAGGTAAAAAGCCCTCAACAAAATCCGGTTTTTCAAGCGTTATGTGGGTGATACTCGCTATTTTTGCATCCCCTGTCGCGCTGCCTTTAGCAGTTGCCGGCGCCGCTGTCGTAATCGCGCTCGTTGTGGCTCTGGCGGCCGTTATTGTATCGCTGGGGATTGCGGCGGTGGCAATCGCGGCGGGCGGAGTAGCCGCAGCCGTATTAGCTATTGTGCGAGGCGCGTTAAACTCGCCGGCTGACGTATTCATCGTGATCGGCGCGGCGTTAATCGCCGTGGGGCTTGGCATGGCTTGCGTTATGCTCGTTACCTGGCTGACGAAAAAAGGCTTTCGCGCAATCGCGGGGTTATTTGGACGCAGATTGAAAAAGAGGGCCGGGTCTGACAGTCCCGCCGGCACGGACGTACCTCTCCCGCCATTATATTCCAAGGAGGATAATAGCAATGAAAACATCGACTAAAAGCATAATCATCATTACCTCTTGCCTGTTGGCCGCAGGTCTTCTCCTTCTCACCGCGGGCCTGATTATGGGCGGCAGCCCGTTAAAACAGTGGCCGGGCGATATCAGCCAGGCGCTTAACGGTAAAGTTGAAAATTATCAGTTCGATTCAGGTGAAGGCGCCGAACCGTTCCATACCGTCAACCTGGACGCCGTACGCGCGGAAATCGTCATAAAACGCGGCGACTCGTTCCGCTTCCGATACGAGTTTAAGAATACTTATTACGTGCCTGAGTACAGCCTAAATAATGGAACGCTGATTATTCGCGAAACCAAAAATTCAAACAACTGGCCGTCATGGGCTGTGAACTACTCGGGTGTAATTGAGGTAACGATTCCAGAAGGGGCGCAAATTGACAAAATCATATGTGATAATGTAAGCGGCAGCGTTGACGTTAACAGCTTAAGCGCCGATTCCGTTTCCATAAACAGCGTATCCGGCGGCGTCAAAATCAACGTGATTACCGCCAAAAGCTTAACAATTGAAACCGTTTCCGGCGCGATAATGGCGGAACAGGCAAACGCGGCCAGGCTCAACCTGGAATCCGTATCCGGATCAATTACTTATACCGGCGAAGCAGTTGGCGATATTGAGGCCAGCAGTGTTTCGGGCCGTATTTCGCTCAAAGGGAAGCTGCTTGGGGATATTACCATCGGTCAGGTATCGGGGAGCGTTGAATTTGAAACCTCTGAACCCGCTTCCGCATATTCAGGGGAATTCAGTTCCATATCAGGCCGTATTAAAATCAATGATGAGGACAGGGGTAAAAATCATTGGTTTGAAGGCTCGGGAAACTCACTCAATATCGATACGGTATCGGGAGGGGCGGAACTCAATTTCGGCGTTTAAGCAAGAACCCTGTTTTCTATAAGGCCCGGGCTGGTGCTCCGGGCCTTAAACTCTATCAGCATACTACATATTAGCGATTAATTAAGCGGGCCCTAGACTACGCGCTGTGTTACTATACCGTATAAGCTTTGGGGCATACACGACTCCCAACGGCTTTTTTGCGGCGCCGGGCCCTACGCCCCGTAGCAGAACGAGGCTTTGTAGGTTGTTCGATCGTCCGCGCTCTCTACTTTTTCAACAGCCTAATGGTGCGGATTGCGTATCATGCTGCCGTTTGGCAGCGCATGCCCGACTTCTCACACACAAAGGCGCTTGTTCGCGCAACGGGATCGCTTCTGCGCTGCTACCGGGTTTGCTATCCACACTTATAACAACCCCCAAAACCGGCGAGTCTACGCCTTTTTTTTGATCGCCCCCGACAGGCACAGCGCCGCCTTCGCGCAGGCGGGGCCGATCAACTCATACAGTGCCGACGAAGAAAGGATGATGGTGAGCAAAAGGTTGCCGGTTTCAGGCGAAAGGATACGCTGGCCAAGGAACGCGAGATTGATTGCCACGCCGGCCTGGGGTATCAGCGCGATGCCGAGGTAATCTCTTACAGGCTTGCTTGCGCCGGTTGATACGCAGCCAAAAAACGCTCCGAAATATTTGCCCGCTATGCGAATGATAAAATAACCCACGCCTATCAATCCAACCGTGCCGAGCGCAACCAAATTCAGGTTCATGCCAGACACTATAAAAAAAATGGCCATAATCGGCGGGGTAAATCCGTTTAATTGCTCATACAGCGCCTTATCTCCTGAAAAATTCACGTACGCGCAGCCCATTGCCATGCAGGAGATCAACGGCGATATTTTCACGATGGCGCATAAGCCGGATACTAAAATCAGCAGTGCGGCCGTAATGATCAATCGGCTGTCCCGGCTGCGATTAGGCGTTATCGTTTTGCAGAGCAAAAACCCGCAGGCCGCGCCCAATCCCAATGCGGCAATATTGTATCCAACGGACATGAGCGCCCCGCCCCACCCCGCATCTCCGGATTCGCCGGCGGAAGATACGGCCGCCGCTACGCTGAACGCCAGCAGGCATACCGCGTCGTCAAACGCCACAACTTCCACAAGCGTATCCACAAATTCTCCGCGCGCATGGTACTGGTTGATGGTCATCATGATGCTGGCCGGCGCGGTCGCGGTCGCAATCGCGCCGAGCAGCAGGGAAAAATCCCATCCCAGGCCGAACACGAACCGCATGGAGAGCGAAACGACAATTCCGGCCAACAATGATTCAAACAATGTTATGACTAACGATTTGGCCGCCGCGCCCTTTAACGCCTCCCTTTTGAAAAAGCCTCCGATGTTGAACGCGATAAACGCCAACGCAATATCGCTCATAAACCCCATGCCATCGATAAGGGTTTGGGGAACCAGTTTAAGCACATACGGCCCGATTAACACGCCGGCTATGATATATCCGCTGATATGAGGAAGTTTAATTCGGCTTGTTAGGCGCGTTACAAGAAATCCGGACAAGAGTATGACCGCAAGCGCAATGAGTATTGTGGGCGTATCCCCAATCCGGCTATAAAAACCACTCATATTGTCCTCCGTCGACGCGTAAAATTGTGCGCGGTTGATTTTGCGCATACCTCATGATATGATCATCAATAGATAATGTAAAATGATGATTCATTAGTGCATTATAAAAAAGTTTTATGGATGGTGGTTCGCTATGCTGGATCCAAGGCTGAACACGCTGTTAAAAGTATCTCAAACAGGCAGCTTTACCCGCGCGGCGGAGCAGCTTTCGCTAACTCAGCCCGCCGTAAGCCAGCATATTAAGCAGCTGGAAAACGAGCTGAACGCAAAGCTGTTTATCCGCGCGGACAAATCGCTTAAGTTAACCAGGGAAGGCGAAATTGCCGTAAAATACGCAAAGCGCATGAACGCTCTGTGCCAGAGCCTGCTGCAGAGCATCCGAGACGAGAAGGCGCATGCTACGAGGATGACCGTCGGCATTACGCACACTTCGGAAAGCAACCTCGTGACGGAAGTTCTGGCGCGTTACTGCAATGTAAACGGCGATATCTGTATTACGATTATTTCTGATACCATAAATAATCTTTATGAAAAGCTTAAAACATACGAGATTGATTTGGCGATAGTCGAGGGTAAAGCGCCCGGGGCCGGCTTTAACTCAATATTACTGGATACGGACTGCCTTGTTCTCGCGGTATCCAATAACAACCGCCTGGCTCAAAACAGCATGGTCACCATTGATGAGCTTAAGAAGGAAAAACTCATTCTGCGCCTTCCGGATTCCGGCACGAGGAACCTGTTTATCGCGCACCTCGAAAGCCAGAATATGTCCATCGACGAGTTCAACGTGATATTGGAGGTTAACAACATCGCGACCATTAAGGACTTAATCCGCCGTGATTTCGGCGTTTCAATATTGGCGAAGAGCGCCTGCATGGATGAACTCAAGAAAGGCAAGATAACCGTACTTCCGGTAGAAAACCTGAGTATGATAAGGGAAATCAACATCATCTATCATCCGGATTTTGAACATTTCGGCGTTTTGCAGGATATTGTAAGCATGTATAATGAAAGCGCCCGGCTCTATGCCAAATGAAGCAGCTATAAGCCGCGCGCTTACTGTTGATGCGGACGGCTGTTCATTTAAATGTACTTGCTGTTATGCTATAATATTGAAATAATAATCGAATGGAGGTTATACCGATGTTTACGCGCCTTAACCCAAAGGATGGCCGTACGGTATCCGTGCTTGGCATGGGATGTATGCGCCTTCCAACAACGGAGGATGAAAAAATAGACTTTACCCGGGCCGAGCAGATTATTGATTACGCTTACGCCCACGGCGTGAATTATATCGATACGGCTTACCCCTACCACAACGGCCAATCCGAGGCGTTTACCGGCCGCGCGCTGAAAAAATACCCGAGGGAAAGCTTTTTGTTGGCCACAAAACTTCCCGGCTGGAAGCTGACGTGCGCGGAGGATGTTGAACGCATTTTTAACGAGCAGCTGAATAATTGCGGCGTCTCTTATTTTGATTATTATCTGCTGCACGCGATAAACGAAAAATCCTTTGAGGAGAACTATGAGAGATTCAGGGCCTACGATAGGCTGCTCAGCTTAAAAAAGCAGGGCTTAATACGCAATTTGGGCTTCTCCTTCCACGATAAGCCTGAAGTGCTTAAGGAAGTTTTGTACAGACATGAATGGGATTTCGTACAAATACAGCTCAATTATATGGACTGGGAGATGCAGGACGCGAAAACGCAGTATGAAATGATACGGGAATACGGCGCGCCGTGCATCGTAATGGAGCCGGTGCGCGGCGGGGCTCTGGCGTCGCTGAGCGAGGGCGCTAACGCTTTGTTAAAGGAGGCCGCGCCTGAAAGGAGCGTCGCTTCGTGGGCCATAAGGTACGCCGCCGGTCTTGAAAACGTACTTACGGTCCTCAGCGGCATGTCCAACATGGAGCAGGTCATAGATAACGTATCTACAATGGAACGCTTTGAGCCTTTAAACGAAAATGAGCGGTGTGCGCTTACCCAGGCGTTGGAATTGCATAAGCAAAATGTAACCATTCCCTGTACCGGCTGCCGTTATTGCATGGATTGCCCCTCTGGAGTGGATATACCGGGCGTGTTCAAGCTCTATAACGCGTTTCAGTTATCAAAGCTGCGCGGAGACTTTGTTAAGAAATACAAAGCCATGGAGGAAACCGCCCGCGCATCCTCCTGTATCGGCTGCAAAAAATGTGTGGACGAATGCCCCCAGCATATCTCCATACCGGAAATGATGCAAAAAGTACGCCTGGCCGTCGACGAATAAACGCATTCGCAGCGGGGCGGTTAAGCACGCGCCTTAATCGCCCATGCTTACCCAGTATTGTTTCACGCGAGCTTCAACTTGCTATATAAACAGGCGCTCATAAGCTGCTTAAGCCCATTTTTTAATAATTTGATAGACGAAAATCTTCTTATAACCCCCTCATAAATGTTTACAGCTCACGCAAGAATGGCTTAAATTCAAGGTTTTCCGCATATCGCCTTGTATGTCTTTCCATCATATCGTGGTTTTGTAAGATTTGGCACCAATCAGGCACCATAAATTTAAGGAGGGCGACATGAACAACATGCTTTTAGATAGGTGTATTATATTCCGTAGTATTGCAAGGACTTGACAGGCGAACAAATAGTAGCTAAAATAAAAGAGAACAAACGATAGCCATATCGAAAGGAGTTTATGACTATGGTAAAATTATACTCTGGGAACAGCGTTGCAATTATCACTACACTTTTGTTGGGGGTAAATATCGGCTATATGATATGGGGATATTTAAGCCGGACGGCAATTCAAAAATGGGGCATGATTATCCTGCTCTTTATCCTGCTTCACGGTGCATTGTGGTATTTTGCGAACGTTCGTGATCTGTATTGCGACTCTATCATATACGCTACTGACGGCAGCGTAGGAATGGGGCTGTTTTCTGTTAGCAGCATTCAATCCATTGTTTTTTGGATAGCAAGTGTGATTATATGGGTGCTTGGGATAGTATCAATCTTCGAGCCGGAATACAGACAAAATATCTTTTTCGTTATTGTCGTCGTGAGCATTGTTCAAATCGCATTTATTGAAGGCTCTCGTATATGGCTTTATAACTCTGTTCCTACTCGTTTTGATTATATGTAAGTGAGGTATTGGCATGGCGAAAAGAAATACGAAAGAAATTATTTTATTTGAATCACTAAAGCTGTTTGCTGATAAAGGCTATGACGGTGTAACAGTGCGTGATATTGCGGCAGAAGTGGGAATTAAGCAAAGCTCTTTATACAAGCATTTCAGCAGCAAACAAGAAATCTTTGATACATTGGTATCCGCGATACAATTACGGTTTAGATACGCTTCTACTTCTTTTAAGCTCCCCAACGGTGAACTGCAAGAAATGGCAAAGAAATACGCAACAGGTGGCAACGAGGTTTTAAAGAAAATCAGTAGTGAAATTTTTCATTTTTACTTGAAAGACCCCTATGCTTCTCAATTTCGTAAAATGCTTTCCATTGAAAAATACAAGAACAAAGAAATTGACCGTATATATCGAGAAGTATATATTGATATCGCAATTTCTTACCAAGCTACACTTTTTGATGAAATGATTAAACAAGGCTACATGCGGCAAGCAAATCCCGAAGTTATGGCATTACAGTTCTTTGCGCCGATTTTTCTTTTACTCAATAAATATGACGGTATAGCTGAAAAGGAAGAAGAGGCAATTAAAATGTTGGGATTGCATATAGAGCAGTTTGACATGATTTACCGTAAGGAGGCGTTTTAATGAAAATTGCAGTCGTGTATGCAACAAAATACGGATGTACAAAAAATGCGCAGAAATCCTAAAGTCTTATCTTCCTGGTGAAGTAAGCATCATTCAGCTAAAGCAGATAAAATCAATTTATCTCAATATGATGCTGTTTTTATTGGCGGTTCTGTGTACATGGGTAAAATTCAAAAAGAAATTACTCAATTTTGTAAACGCAATCTAAAACAGCTATTACACAAGAAGATAGGATTATTTGCGTGCTGCTATACCCCGAATGTTACCGAGGGATTTTTTGAAACACTCTACCCAATAGAGCTAATAAACGATGCTTCTTATGTGACCTCTGTTGGTGGCAAGATGGACTACGAAAGAATGAATTTTCTATATAGGAAATTGTTTCAGTCTTTAAAGAAAATTGACGGCTTTAATGAGGGATTTACTGAACCTGAAATAAATGAGGGCGAGATAAAAAAATTAGCAGAAGCAGTTAATAAGTAACCCTTAACTCATTACTTTAAAAATGGCGTGGTTTAGTGCGAGGGGAACAATGGATATTGTGTCCTATATGCGGAAACAAGGCAAGATGAAAAATGCGGGAAGATACAGAGTTGAATAACTTTCCACTATTGTGCCCGAAGTGTAAACAGGAAGCACTAATCAATATTGACAATTAATATGTCGGTTCTAGTGTTTATGCGTGTTTCCGGTGTTTTTCTTATCATTGCCAGGTACGAAATCACAACTGATAAGAATAGGTTTATCTATTATTTGTCATAGCGCATACTTTAAAGAATTCCTTTATGCAAGGATTGCTCGGTATCACATTGCCCAACCGTTTAAAAGCAAAATATAAACGCTGCTTTATCAAGTGACGTCATTTACAATCGCGATACATGCCGATATAATAAAAAGGATGGAAGAAAATAACCGTTTATTGAACTCGCCCGCGCTGTTAGCGGCAGTGAGGCGAGCGTTCCCTGACGCCGCCGCGCGGGATGCGCGGCAGCTTAACGCTTTGGTGCTGGCGTATATCGGCGATACGGTATACGATTTATTCGTTCGCTCTTATCTTGTGGAGATATCGGACAGTACTGTGCGCGGCCTTCACCTTCAATCCGCTTCACTCGTTTGCGCCTGCGCTCAGGCGGAAGCGTTCAGGCGTTGGGAGCCGTTGCTCACGGAAGAGGAGATGGGCATTTATAAGCGCGGAAGGAACGCTCATATGGGTACCGTACCAAAGAATGCCAGTATAGCGGATTACAGAGTCGCGACGGGGCTTGAGGCCCTAGCCGGATACCTTTATCTGACGGGCAGGGACGCACGCCTGGCGGAACTTATGCGTTTGAGCCTGCCACAAAAACACGAAAAAGAGGATAAACAAAATGGCCCAAACTGAATTAAACGTCGCGCTTCTATCCCATTCCATGGAGCCCCAGCTAACCATAGCGATGGCCGGGCGATTGTGCTACAGTCCCAGCCGTTTGGGCGAATTGAAACAATCCGCCGCTCAAAGCGCGGAAGCGACGATCCATAAGCTCAGGTCCGCCAACCACTTTTCGCCAATCGAGCACGCCTCATTTACGTTTGGGGTTGAGGGCGTTTCCCGCGCGCTGATGGCGCAGATTACGCGGCATCGCATCGCAAGCTTTTCGGTTCAGTCCCAGAGATATGTGGCAAATGAGGAATTGAATTACATCATACCGCCGTCGGTTTCCGCTCTCGGCGAGGATGCCGTGCATGCGTATGAAAAACAAATGGATACCATAAACTGTTGGTATGCTGATTGGATGAAGAGGGGCATACCTGCTGAGGACGCACGTTTTTTGCTGCCTAACGGGGCTGAAACGCGCATGATCTTTACCATGAACGCACGCGAGCTTAACCACTTTTTCCATTTAAGGTGTTGTTACCGCGCGCAATGGGAGATACGCCGCCTCGCATGGGCGATGCTCGGCATGCTGCGCCGTGAAGCGGGCGTGCTTTTCAATTCATACGGCCCTTCCTGCCTTGAGGGTGCATGTCCTGAAGGGCCAAAAAGCTGCGGGAAGCTTGCGGACATGCGCGCGCTCAGCGATGAGCTTAACGCTCTATGCAGGCGCGAAGCGGATGATCATCAAATACTGAAATGGGTGAAAACCCACATCCGGTAAATATAAAAGAAACGAGAATCATTTAATGGCTTACGAAAAGAAAGGCTACGGCCAAGACAACAAGAATACGAACCGCGGTGGATACCAACGAGGTATGAATGAAAAGGACGGCGAACGCTCCAATAAGCCCTACCCGCGCTATCAGGACAGCGAACGCTCCGGCAAGCCCTACCCGCGCTATCAGGACAGCGAACGCTCCAATAAGCCCTACCCGCGCTATCAGGACGGCGAACGCTCCGGCAAGCCCTACCCGCGCTATCAGGACGGCGAACGCTCCGGTAAGCCCTACCCGCGCTATCAGGACGGCGAACGCTCCGGTAAGCCCTACCCGCGCT
>UQWD01000009.1 GCA_900544555.1 uncultured Eubacteriales bacterium | reverse complement strand
GGAAGGGCGCGCTGCTTTCCGCTACGGGCGAGGAAATGGAGGCGCTTCGGGCGGGTAGCGGGGAGTTAACCGCCGATATAATAGAAAGCAGGGTAATAGGCGAGTCGAAACAGGCGGGCGTCATTGGCGTTATGAACGATGGGCTGATGGAGGCCGGGCGTTTTGAGATGTATGAGGGTCGAATGCCTGAGGGGGAAAATGAAATCGCGCTTGAGATGAGCAGGCTGGGGCAGATGGGCGGAGATATCAAGGTTGGCGACGAGGTTGCGGTGACTTATGAAATTTCACTTCCTACAGAAGACGAAAGAGATTCTTATGACTACTATGAAGAGCGGTTCTGGCCCTATGTCGAAGCTGTTCGCGGCCCTATAACGGAAGAAGAGATAGCGAATTTTAGGGAAATACTTAAAGAATACTATGAAGAAATTGACCTTGATTATATGGAAGAAAACGGAAAGGAGATGATTGCACTTTACTTAAGAAGTTATTTCATGGGAGAGTTTTATGACCAGTTCGAGCATACATATTTTAGGCATAGCAGGCCGGATAATATCATTTACGAAGATTACACCATGAGTATACTCACAAAATATCAGTGTTTATTCATCAATGCTGAAAATCCGAACCATTACGACGTCGACGCTATAACGCGGGAAGGATATACAATCGAGCGTAATATGACGGTAAGCAGGACCTTCCGAATAAGCGGAATTATGAAGAGCTATTCAGACCGGTGGGACGCTGGGAATTATCAGCTTCCCAACGCGTTTATAAGCGAGGCCGGATTAAGGCAGGTGGACGCCGCATACGAGTCAATGATACAGAGGCAGGGTTACGGTTTCCGCATGCCGCAAGAATATCACGCGTTTCTAAGTACGGATACTTTAAACGTGCGCGAGTTGTTTGAAAAGGCGGCGGCCTGCATATGGCCCGATGAAGATACGGACTGGGCGATGCAGGCAAGCCTGGGTGTGCAGGAAGGCAAGATGCGGCTTAGAATGAATTCCCTGGCATATCCCGCAGGCATGGGGGAAACGGAGGAAGCGCTTATGAAAACGGTCCTGTTTGGCGTTTTCCTAATCACCGTATGCGCCGTATTCCAAATACTGTATACCCAGCTCAAGCGCAGGACAAAGCGTATCGCGCTTCTTAAAGCGGTGGGCGCGTCGAACGCCCAGGTAGCCCGCATGCTTATGTGGGAGAGCGGCTTAGTGCTTCTAATCAGCCTTCCTGCAGGCCTGATAGCGGGCGGTGTGCTTTCATACGGCGCGGTTTGGGGGTACAATATACTTTTGGGCGGCTCTTTGATTTTCGCGGCGGATATTGAGTCTGTATTGATTGGAATAGCCTTATGCTGCGTGTCAATATTAATAGGCATGTCCGGGCCGCTCATAGCGGCTATGCGCGTGCCTCCTGTACAGGGTATCCACGAAAAAGTCAGGAAAAAACAAAACTCAGCCAAGCTCAGGCCCCAAGGCAGGCTCACGTTTGCCGCTGTTTGCCGGCGGCGGCGCGCCGCACAACGCGGGAAAAGCGCGCTGTCGCTCGGGCTGTCTACATTTGCGGCGGTCATTATACTTACATCAGTAGCGCTTAGCGCGCTTTCATTTGAAGAATACATGGATAAAAAGCATTATATAAACACGCCCGATTATCTTTTAGCGGCTAATTACGGTATATCCGGCAGGGAAATAAGCGAAAGGGTACAAGAGATCGAAAAAATTACGGGAGTTGGGTCGGTTAACGTATTAAAGAAAGCGGAACGGATGTATATTTCGTTTGAAAATATGAAGAATAGCCCAAGCATAAATAAGCTGAGCGAAATATTGCCTGAGCGGATTTTTTATGAGCATTTCGGCGGAAAGCGCGTTGAGCGATCGGGTTTGAAAAAGGGGCAACTCACTCAAGAGCCGGAAACGGAAGGGAAATATATTACGGATTTATATGGCGTTAATACAAACACTTTAATTTTTGAACAGCTAAAAAGCGCCATTACCGAAGGGAGTGTGGATGAGGATAACTTTAACGCAGGCAAAGAAGCGATACTGCTCGTTCCGCTTTATATCGAAGGCGGGAATTATGATAAGCCGCCGCGTAATGTGGATGTGCCGGCCAAATTCAAAAAGGAAGAGCGAATGCGCCATTTATTGGAGGAGTACAACTTACTTTCCATGACAACGGATAAGCGAAAGAGCAATTACTATAAAAAAGAACGCGCGCTTGATATCGGGGATACAATTGATATTACAGTATGCCGTGAAAAGCTTGTTAGCGATACTTTGAAATTTTATTTTTATGAATATGATATTGCGATAAGCGGAATTATCGCATATTTCCCAGATGAGGCAATATGGCCGTTCTCACAATACCAGCAAGGATATACGCTTATCGGATCGTACCAATTGGTAAACACGGTGTATCCCGATGCGTCGGGAAGCAGGCATGAAAGGTGGCAGACGGAAAGCTATTTTCAGGAACTATACTATCCTACCCTGTATGGGCAAACGCTGTATGCCGTTTATGGAAACGAACAGGCGAACAGGGACGTAACCGATTTGGGCCTTTTGTCTTTCTGCAAAGAACAGGGTTATACCCTCTATAATTATAAGGATATGGACAGGGAGGTCTTTGCGGCTGCGTTAAACAATACGGTCATTATCTGTATGCTTGGTTTGGCGGCCGCGCTGATTGCGGGCGTTATCCTGTATAACACGGAGGAATCAGCTGTAGAACAGGATAGGAAAAGATTAGGCGTGCTGCAGTCTATGGGCGTTACGGAATTTGAGCTAAAGCGCTGGAAATGGAGCGCTGGACTCATGAACGGCCTGATTGCACTTGCAGTTGCCAACATGTTTGTATTTATCGTGATGCTGATTTCGTCCATTATGAAAACGGGGGGTATGGCGCTTTCATTCCGAGAACGGATGCTGGACGTTATCCAATATAAGTTTTCGCTATATCCTTGGGCGGTGCATATCATCCTATGCCTGGCATATCTATTTTGTACGATGCTAATCCACCGGATACCGATACGCGCGGCTACGAAAAACACACCGATCGAGAATATCCGGTCATAGGATATTATTAAACCGGATTTCATACAGCGACAATACGCCCGGCATAATTGCCGGGCATATTCAGTGTGTCGAAAAAGTGGCTGCGCTACGTTTTTCGAGTTAACACGGAGCGCTTGCACATAGGCGCGGTCAGCGCCCCGCGCAATGAAACCCTTGCCGCGCAAGGCATACCGAATCTGACGCACATGTCGTCAGGTTCGGTTGAAAGCTTATAGTTTCGTAATACAGCTTGGCTCAAGCGCCTCTAACTTTTGTTTTCCAATTTTATTTTGATCGTGAGCGGGAAGAATTATGGAATTAGCAGTACGATATAATTTCATGAAAGACAACGATTGTTATTTGAATTTGCTTAAGCTTTTTATAAAAGCGCGGTTTGAAGCAGCATTTAATTCATCGTGGAATCATCAGTTAAACCAGATAAGGGTAAAAATTGATTTCTATGGGCAGGAGTGCAGTTTTTCTCCTGCCTTTGCCAGTATTCAGGCTGTTTGTAAATTGGTACGCTGCATATATTCCTGTTCCATTGCCCGCATTTCCTCATCGGTGGCAATATTTACAAACCCGACATAAGAATAGTAAACATCAAGCGCCTGCATCCGTTTTCGTCCTGTTTCATACGATCTTGGATTATGATTTTATCCACAAAAGCGTTAAGTATTTCGGGTGTCAGTTCATCATACGGGTATATTTCTTGGCAACTTTGGTTACTTTCGTATCTGCTTCGCTGACTTCAGCATTTCCATTTCCTGCTCCAGCTGCTTTTGCTCGACTTCGTATACGTCGGACAGCTTGTATGCGTTTCGGTTACCATTCTTTGAACAGGTTGGTAAAAGCGGCAAATTCGCTGCTTTCAAGGCTGTCTGTATCCACATTGTCTATGATGGCGCTAAACAGCCCTTACGGTTTTTCTTTTTTTTTATCAGCAGGCAGGACAAGCCTGTTTCTGGCGTGGGCTGTCGTTCCCCGCCCTCTTATCTGAATTTTTACATTTCAAAAATTCGGATTGGAGGACATACCAAATGGCATATAACCACGTACGGGAAGAACGCAAACGGCGTATCTGGAAAGAGAACGAAGAAAAGATACTGCGTGAGTGCGGCGTTGATGAAGGTGTGATTGAAGAAATCCGCACTTATGACAGATTTAAATTCCAGCAGGCTGTTTTACCGTTGGATAAATAATGTGGCGGTGTATTTTAAAGAAATGGCAGGTAAAGAGCCGCAAGCGGAGATACATTCCATTGATGATTGTTGGATGAAATCGAAAGCGAAACGCTGTATCAGGTTTTGCATAAGTAAATCCTTTCATACTTTAATGTTCTGGGAAAAAGATATGGATACTTAATCTGCCATTTTTGTATGTTGCTGATATAGCTCCATTCATTTGTTCAACAAGTGTTTTAGAAATTGCTAATCCTAAACCTGTTGATTTTCTGGCTGCTTCTATGGTATAGAAACGGTCAAACAGCCTTCCCACCTGTATCTCATCTAATCCAGAAGTCATATTGGAAAAGGTTATCTCCCCATTCGCTGACAGAACGATTTTTAAATCTCCATCGCTGTATTTTATAACATTGCTTATCAGATTAGAAAACACACGAGATAAAGCTGAACGGTCAAGCATTCGTATTACTTTTATTTCGGATATTTGTATCTCAGGTACAATATTTCGTTCGATAAAAACAGTATAAAACGCTGCAATGCTTTTTTCTAATACCGTATTGATAATTACCTGTTCCCTGATTGTATTGTCTTTGGTTGAAATGATAACAGAATATCTGAAAAGTTCCTCTGAAAGCTGTGTCAAAATATCCACACGGTCTTTAATTATTCCGATATACCGATTGACAGCTTCAGACTTTTCTTCTTGTTCAATAAGTTCCAAGTAACCGCAGATAGCAGTAAGCGGCGTTCGCAAATCGTGAGAAATATTAGTAACTGCATTTTTCAGTTCCAAGTCACCCCGTTGAAATCGGTGCCGTTCTGTACGAAGCTTGCGAAGCTGCCCGTTGATAGTATTCGCCAAACAACGCACATTCTTGTCGCCACTTGAAATATCGATCAAAATATTTGTATCGGTTACGAGTCTATCGGCAAAGGCAATTTGAATTTCCTTTACTGACTTTTGTAAAATATGCACTTTTACTGATAAAGCAATGATAATTGCAATCAAAATGCCGATAGATACCCATAACCATATTTCCATATCAAACTCCTTATTTTAAATTCTTTTTCTTGAAGCAGAAGAGACCTAAACCTGTTGTTGACAAAATAATGATAAGCGAATAGAGGGGTAACAATGGCAAATTTGCAGCCTCTAACGACATACATTGAATTACCTGCCCGCCTGGAACAAAATCATAAATGAACTGAACTGTTTTGCGTTCTCCCTCATTCAAATAATGCGGATTTGGTATTGCTTCATATACTTGCCCATTTTCAGTCATGATCAAGGCCATATTCGTTTCAGGCTCATTTAACATCTTATTTAAATGTGCCCCCGCAAATAGAAGCAAAAAAGCTAAGAGAATGCATACAACAGCAGTAATTGCTTTGTTGTGATTTAACATTGAAATTAAATTAAAAATAGATGAAAATGCAACAGAAAGCAAAAATGCTGTCAGTACAAATAATAAGACCATACTTGTGGACATATTAAAAAAACCAAGCAGCGGAATACCGATACAAAGATAAGGAATAAAGAATGCGATGCACATAATAAGGCTTACAACCGCACAAAGAAGAAAATTTGCCAAATAAATTGCATTTCGGTTTTGCCCAACGATTACTTTATTTCGGATAGTGCCATCGCTGTATTCCGTACCAACAAACAGGCTGCAAAATACCGCCATGATAATACCAATAAATAAGGCACATCCTAAAAATCCATTATCTATCCGATTGATTGTGCCTGTCTGCTTCGTATCCATGTATCGCATGACAGGAAAGAATATGCCTGCTGCAAACATAAAAGCAAAGCCAATCCAAAAAACTTTATCTTTTACTAAACGCATGAAATTTGCGGTTAATAGTTTATTCATTCTCTTTACCTCCTACCAGACCGACATAATAGCTTTCCAGACTTTCGTCCCGTTCCCGCATAGAAATAACTTCACAATGTTCTTTCGCTAAAGCTAATGTCAATTTGGAAACATTAATTTTTGCATACACGTCAGCCGTTTTGTCGGAAATAATGTTGTATTCAACCTTCATCCCGTCTAACACACGGGATAGTGCTCGGGTATTAGATACCTCAAGACGAATACACTTGCGACAATCGGTATCTAATTCTTTTGCAGTGATTTCCTTTACAATCTGTCCTTTGTCAATAAATCCATAATGCGTTGCAAGTTTGGATAGTTCGTCAAGGATATGGCTGGAAATCAAAACTGTAATCTGCTGTTCCCGATTGAGCTTTAAGATTAGCTCCCTCATTTCTATAATTCCCTGTGGGTCAAGACCGTTGACAGGCTCATCCAAAACCAAAAAATCGGGGTCGCCAGCTAATGCAATGGCAATGCCTAATCGTTGCCGCATACCAAGAGAAAAGTTTTTCGCTTTCTTTTTACCTGTATTATCCAATCGAACAAGTTTTAGAATATCATCTAATCCATCATAAGATGGAAGTCCCAGAATACGGTACTGCTGTTTTAAATTGTCTTCGGCTGTCATATCAAGATAAATCGAAGGCGTTTCCACAACTGCCCCCATTCGTCTGCGTGCTTTTAAAATTTCCTTATCTGCGTTTTTGGTTCCATAAAGCGTGTATTCGCCAGATGTAGGCTCTTGCAATCCACAAATCAGACGAATAAGTGTTGTTTTGCCAGCACCATTTTTCCCTACAAAGCCATAGATTGCTCCTTTAGTAACATTCATAGACAGTCCGTTTAACGCTTTATAATCTTTGTATTTTTTACATAAAGCATTTGTCCTAAGAACATAATCCATGAAATAATAACCTCCTTGTTTAATGTATTGGCATTATATCTGCAAATAGTAAAGAAAACGGTAAAGAGAACAGTAAAGAAATAGTAAAGATTTATTCCGCCCTCATTTTAAAACCAATCCCCCAAACAGCTTCAATATAGTCTTTGTTATTTACCTCCCGCAATTTTTTTCTTAAATTGCTGATGTGCATTTTCAGAGAACTTTCCGTACAATCTGGCGTGTCAGCGCTGATACGGTCTAACAACAGCGATTTCGTAACAACCTGCGTGGGATTTTGCATAAGCAATTTTAAAACGGCATACTCTGTCCTTGTTAATTTTATTTCCGTATTGCTGATTTTTACAATATGGGTATTCGTATTAAGGACAATATCTGCAAATGTCAATTCTGAAGAAACAAGCATACTTTCCGCATTTCTGAGATGCACGGAAATTCTGGCTAAAAGCTCTTTCATGTTAAACGGTTTCGTCACATAATCAACTGCCCCGCCAAGCAACAAATCAACTTTATTATCAATATCAACTTTAGCACTCACCACGATAACAGGTATTCCCTTTATTTGTGGAAGTATATCATCTCCATTCAATCCCGGCAGCATTAAGTCTAATAATACAAGGTCTGGATTTGAATTGGATAAAACTAATAATGCCTCTGTTCCAGAATAAGCACGGGAGATTTTATATCCCTCTTTAAAAAGTGTTTCTTCAAGCACATTTCCGATATGTATATCGTCATCAATAATTAAAATTCTTTTCATAGTCAATCAGCTCCGTCTTGATTTTTGTTTACTTTATATCTGCCATCAGCAGGTTTATTCGCTGTTTTGGGAATAAGCCATACACGGTTAATGTTCATCACACCTTCAATCCGATATTCTTTGCAAAGTCTTTGCACTCGCCGTACCGATATATCCCAACGATCTGCGGCTTCTTGCGCCGTCATATACTCAAACATTTCTGAACCCCTAAGTCGTATTGTATCAATTATATCCGTTTAAACGAACAATATCAACTCATAAAATACGAACCTCCATCTAGGCGAGCATCATTCAAAATAACTTCACGATAAGAAAAGCGGCAGAGCTTTTATACCCTGCCGTCAAACTTCTATGAGTATCCTTCTGCGCAATCTCCTTCGCGCACGACCGTATGTCATTCATCATTCTAAAGAGATTTCAGCCTTGTGATGCCCTGCGCCTGTTTCATGTTCTCTACGAGCCTTTCAAAGCGTTCCTGTGCCTGTTTATCAATTCCGATAAGATGGGTATTCAAACTGCCGCTTGTGAAAAGGTTGATATATGTACCTTTCAGATAACGCAAATGCCTTTGTCCGTACAAACCTATCGGTTGTTCTTCTTCGTCTGGCAATCGTAAATCTGGGTTAAGATACTTTCTACGTGATATGTGCCGCCTAACTGTTCAAATAATGATTGTCATTTTGTAATTCCTACAAATAAGATATTCATTCCACCTTGTTGAATCTGCTGTCTTAAACACAATTTTGAGTTTTCTTCTTATCAAACTATATATTGCCTAAGCTGATTGTTTTTTGCGTTTAATCATTCCATAGCGCGGGTTCTGATTAATGCTCGAGCTCCTATCGGCGCATTTGATTATGAGCACTCGGTTCAGATCAGATTCTTTTAGCGTAAAGCTGCGAAAAAAAGACCAAAAAGCGAGATTTAATAAAAATTAACAATTTATATACTTGCCATTTCAGCCCGATTCATGTGTAATAATAAAAGAACATGTTCAAGGAGAGTATATGTTTCAATTACGCGCCCTTGCGCTTAAGCTGAAAAATACATATACGCTGGATGAAAAGGCGGTGCTGCTGTTGGTAGCATCGGCCTTTATTTCTGTATATGCGATAGGCTTGTGCGCCGCCGTCCTTTTCGCGCGCCTGCTGATAAACGGCGGAATCGGCCGTATGTTTAGGAGCGTTAAGGGTTCCGGGCTTCTTCTTTTGTTCGGTATAGGCGCAATCGCCGCCTCAGCTGCCCATGGCGGATGGTTTGAGATAGCGGTCGCGCTGGGTATATTTATCGCTCTTATCGTATTGGTTTTTATACGCCGTGTAATGACGCCGCGTTTGATGGACGGTGTTATTGATTTGTGCTGCTTTTTAAGCATTATAAGCTTCTTGGTTGGATTGGCGCAGCTTCTCTTTATTGTCAAGGGCGAGTTCGGGCATAGGTTTGAATCCGTTTTTTACAACCCGAACTTTTACGCCACGATCATTGAGGCGGTCACGCTGATGGCACTTTACCGGTTAATCAGGCCGGGCGGGCAAAGCCGGCGCAAAAGAGGATATTACGCGATGGTTATGGCCGTCAATCTGATGGGTCTTGGCATTTGCCAGAGCAGGACGGCGTTTGTGGTTATTATTATAACGTCGCTTATTCTGATTTTATTTGTTAACAGGCGATTTCTTCCCGTGTATTTAGGTATTGTCGCGCTGATTGCCGCAATTACGTTTTTTACGCCCGAGCTGCTTCCCCGCCTGGATACGCTGGGGGAGGACGTCGGTATCAAATTCTCCATTTGGGGAACGGCCGTCAATGGGGTCTGGGAGCACCCGCTTTGGGGCGGAGGTTGCTTTACTTACCGAAGAATTTATGAGGCGTACCAGGGCTTCCCGGTCAATCACGCGCATAATATTGTTTTGGAGCTGGCGCTCAATTACGGGCTGATAGGCTGCGCGCTTGCGCTGACCTACTTTACATTTTCGGTTAAGGGAATAATCCGCTTGTATCACAGACGCATAGATAAACAGCGCAGCGCGCTGGCCCTCGTTGTCATATTGGCGTTTATCATGCATGGGGTTGTGGATGCGACAATATTCTGGCCGCAAACAGGTATTCTGGCCGCGTTGGTATTGGGATGCTGCGATATGCACGAGAATACGAACATTGAGCTGTTAAGCGGCAGGATAGATCCGGATGAAACCCGACAGGATACTGTTCCGGACGTTTTGTAATGCTATCCGCAATAGAAGCGGGCGTATAGCGCGCCCCGTATAGGCCGGAGGAATGAGGCGAAGCGTTCATTCCTCCATTTGAATACGATAATCTTTTAACTTATTGTATAGCCGATAAAACCATTGTATGGTACAGTTTATGAAGCGCGTACCGCAAGCAAACATAAAAACGCCAGCTGGTTCGCACCGTAAAAAAGCATTATTAGATCGTCATTTAACGGGATTGTTTACATGCAAATGATGTGTCAACACAATATCTGGTTGAAATAGGGGGTGAGCAGCAAGATGTTGCGGTCGCTCCCCGCGAGGGGAGCGTGGATTGAAACTACTTAAGGAGGTAAAAAACGCCGTGGACGCCCAAGTCGCTCCCCGAGAGGGGAGCGTGGATTGAAATGTGTTGGAGCTAATCCAATAAAAGAACTATCAGCTGTAAGATTTTATCGATACGGCCAATTCAAATATTCCGCCGCATATGCGGGAGGTAATTAACGCCCTAACCTTTCACGCAGCGATTAGGCTATTCTTCTGAATCTTCCCCGACCGATTCCCGGCTCAACTCCACCGCGCGGCGGTAAGCCTCGTTCCTTGGCGCGCCTAGCGCGGCGCCGGCTTCCCTTGCCGCATCCCTTAAGCTTGCGCCCTCAGCCATAAGTGCGCGCAGCATTGCGTCCATATCCTGCTCGCTGGGTCCGTTCGGTTTTTTCGCGCCGGCCACAACCAGCACGCATTCGCCGCGTGGCGGCCTCTCCCTGAACCGCTCCGCAATTTCACGAAGGGACCCCCTTGTTGTTTCCTCATACAGCTTGGTAATCTCCCGCACAAGCGCGGCGGGCCTGTCGCCCCAGCACTGAGATAGCTCTTCAAGCGTTGCCGCTGCGCGAAGCGGGCTTTCATAGATAACCATTGTCGCCGGCACCTCGGCGTACGCTTTGAGCTTTTCGCGCCTTTGCTTCCCCTCGCGCGGGAGGAAGCCGATAAAGCAGATTTCCCCGCACGGCAGGCCGGATAGCACGGCGGCGGTTATAAACGCCGACGGCCCCGGAAGCACTTCAAATGGAAGCCCTTCCCGCATAAAAGCGGCTATCAGTCTTTCCCCAGGGTCGGAAACACCCGGCATGCCCGCGTCGGTTATGTAGGCAACGGCCTTGCCCCCCCTTACAGCCGCCGCAATCTCGTCGGCGCGGCTGTTTTCATTGTGTTCGTGGCACGAGCGCAGCGGCTTATGGAGGCCAAGGCTGTTAAGCAGCACCCCGGCTCTTCTTGTATCCTCAGCGTAAATCAAATCGGCCTCCGCCAGCGTCTTTTCCACGCGGCGGGTCACGTCGCCCAGGTTGCCGATGGGCGTAGCGCACAGGTAGAGCTTACTGTTCATGATATATTCTTTTTATCTCCTCGGTTTTATCACCGTTTATATCTGTCAGGTACAGGTTCGGTTCGATTATCGCGCCACGGCCGCCGAGTTTTTTCGCCTCAATAAAAAGAAGGTAAGGGGCCTTCCCCTCTCTGTGCGAGATAAAACGGATGCGCTTGGGTTCGAGCCCGTTTCCTGTGAGGGACGCAAAAGCGCCGGCTATCAGAGAGGCTGGATACACCATGTAGAAGCGGCCGCCGTTTTTCAACAGCCGGAACGCGCATTGAGCCACGTCATCAAGCACGCCGTTTTCCTGATGCGCGCTCATACGCCTTATTTCATCCGGGCTGCGCGTACCCCCGCTGAAGTAAGGCGGGTTGCAGACGGCCGCGTCGAAGCCGCCGTATCCTATAAGCCTGGGCGCGTCCCTCAAATCCATTTGAAGCGCCTCTACATTTTTAAGGCCGTTCATCCTAACGGATCGCGCGGCCGCGTCCGACAGATCCGCTCTTAATTCAACCGCAATAACCCGCGCTCCCGTCCGAGCGCCGAATAAAAGCGCGATTGCCCCCGCGCCCGAGCAAAGCTCCACAACGGATTCCTTCCGTCCCGCGCGGGATAAGCCCGCAAGCAGCACAGAATCCGTACCATAGGTAAACCCGCCTGGCGGGCGAATGATCCTTAGGCCCTTATACTTTAGATCCTCAATGCGTTCGCCGTTTTTGAGCATTGTACCGCCTTTCTCAATCAAGCCGTGTCGACGCGCTTTCCAAGTACTATTATATCCCATACAAATCATAGTTGACAAATTGTGTTGAAGAACCTAGACTTTTTCTATACGCGGCGCGCTCCGCGCCGTAACGGAGGTAACAGATGAAACGCAAAACCAGGGTCGCGCTTGTTACAAGCGGAGGGGATTGCCAGGGGCTCAACGCCGCGATACGCGGGGTCGGCAAGGCGCTTAACCAGTACGTCTCCAATGTGGAGATATTCGGTATGTTCGATGGCTACCGGGGGTTGATAGAGAACGATTACCGATATATGGAGCCGAAGGATTTTTCGGGCATCATCACGCAGGGCGGGACTATTCTCGGCACCTCGCGGCAGCCGTACATTCCAGGCAAAGCGATAGTGGACGACAAAGGCGCCGACGTTATGCCCGCCATGCTCGATACCTATACGCGCCTGAATCTGGACTGCTTGGTGGTGCTTGGCGGAAACGGAACGCAAAAAAGCGCGAAGCTGCTTGCTGACGCTGGAATGAACGTGATTACCCTGCCTAAAACGATTGATAACGATATTTGGGGTACCGACACGACGTTTGGGTTCCAAAGCGCGGCAGATATTGCGACGAACGTAATCGATTACATACATACAACCGCGTCCTCGCACAGCCGCGTGTTTATTGTGGAGCTGATGGGCCGCGACGCGGGCTGGCTTACGCTAAACGCGGGCGTGGCGGGAGGCGCCGATGTTATACTGATTCCTGAAATACCCTATGATATCCGTGCAGTAGCGCAAGCTATCGAGCACAGGAAAAAACAGGGGCGGACGTTTTCCATCATTGCCGTGGCCGAAGGCGCCGTTAGCTGCGAGGACGCGGTTCTTAGCGAGGAGGAGCGGAGAAAAAAGAAAAAGAGCGGGGCGGTATTTCATCCAACCATCTCCTACCGCATAGCAAGCCAGCTTCAGGAGCTGACAGGTCAGGAAGCGCGCGTGACCATACCGGGCCATTACCAGCGCGGGGGCCCGCCTTGCCCCTACGATCGCGTGCTGGCCACGCAGTTTGGCGCTGCTGCGGCCCGCCTCATTATGGAGAGGCGCTACGGGATGATGGTCGGCATACAAAAAGGCGATATCGTATCCGTTCCGCTTGACGAGGCCGCAAGCCGTACCAAGTTCCTTCCGATAGATTATCCGCTCATTCAAACGGCCAGGGACACGGGTACTTCGTTTGGTGATGAAGGCGGAAAGAATTGATTGCATTTATTAAATGCTGATAAGCGCTGTGATCTTTTGCCGGAAAAGGATAGCGGTTTTGCGAGCATGAAATATTAAACGGTCAATACATAAGATTGTATTCGGCCTTGAATAACATATTTTGCCGTATACGCGTGTGCATACCAGAGTACAAACCCGCCGCGGCCTGTATTCTGGCCGCCGTAAAAGGTAATACCGCGCGTCGGCCACACTATGCCCTTATTAAATTTACCAATTCTTCTTTTATATAAATCCTTCATACGAGTTTAAATTGGATGTAGTCACACTGATTATTTCAGAAGAGGACGTTAGTCGAAGGCGTATAGGCATGACGTAATTTGTATAGTGACGTCATAAATACCCGTCTCCTAAAGCTTATAGAAGCGCTAAATTTCCTTAATCGCTGTTTCAACAAATTAAATCTGCCAAAATAGAACGTTGATTGCCATAAGGCATTCGCCGCGCGTGATTCCATGCCGCCGGCACGCTTGGCTCACGCTGTTGTCGCGTTTATACTTATATTAATCCATTATGTCTTGCAATCCGTACATTTTTGTGTAAACTAGGTGATGATGTCCCGAATATGAACGAAGTATTAAGGGGCGCTTTATTACTATGCATGGAGGCAATTCTATGGCGAAATACGAAAACAATATCGGCGTTCTTGTTCCTGAAATTTTATTCCCTAATCAAGGCGTGGATTTGACGAAGTGGGCGGTTGTGGCCTGCGACCAGTATACGTCCGAGCCGGAATACTGGCAGGAAACGGAGAAAATCGTGGGGGATGCGCCCTCTACCCTGCGGCTGATGCTGCCTGAGATGTATCTGGATAAGCCCGGAGAGGCCGAGCGCATTGAGGATATCAACAGCGCCATGCAGGAATACATGGGTAAGGGAATACTGCAAAACATAGGGGAGGGGTTCGTGCTTGTGCGCCGCACTGCGGAGGGCAAAACCAGGAATGGTTTGGTCGTGGCGCTGGATCTCGAGAATTATTCGTATGAAAAGGGCGCGCAGACGCTTATTCGCGCAACGGAGGGCACGATTGTTGAACGCATCCCGCCGCGCTTGCGCATCCGAAAGGACGCGACACTGGAGATGCCCCATATTCTGGTGCTTATCGACGATCCGGAGCGGACGGTTATCGAGCCCCTTTTGGAATGCGCCGATGGAATAAAGAAGCTGTACGATTTCGACTTGATGCAGGGCGGGGGACATATCGAGGGCTATTTCGTTGACGACGACGCGCTTATAAGCAAAGCGCTCAGCGCGCTTAAGGCGCTTGCGGATCCGAAACGTTTCGCAAAGAGCTACGGCCCGGATAAAGCGCCCATGCTTTTCGCGATGGGCGACGGCAACCATTCCTTCGCAACCGCCAAGGCCAATTGGGAGAGGTGCAAGGCTCAGTTAAGCGCTGAGGAGGCGCAAAACCATCCTTCCCGGTATTGCCTTGTTGAGCTGGAAAACGTCCATGATCAAGGTATTGTTTTTGAACCCATACACCGCGTTGTGTTCGGGCTTGATACTCAACGCGCGGTACAGTATTTAAAGGAAAAGATGGCGGGCCAGGCTTGCGAGGTTTTTGAGTTCACCTGTGAAGCGGAGTATGAGCGCGCGCTGTCGGGTGAAGAGCGGGACGGCCGCCATATACTGCCGTTCGTTACCGAGCGCGGGCGCGGTTATTTCAGGGTTACGCGTCCCTCTGCTCAGCTGGAGGTCGGCACGCTGCAAAACGCGCTGGATGTGATGCTTAACGAAATCTCCGGCTGCTCGATAGACTACATTCATGGAGAGGACGTTGTAACGCGCCTTGGAAGCAAGCCCGGGAACATGGGCTTTACGCTACCGCCCATGCATAAAAGCGCGTTGTTCCGCACGGTCGTGTTCGACGGAGCGCTGCCCCGCAAAACGTTCTCAATGGGCGAGGCTAACGAGAAGCGCTATTATCTTGAGTGCCGCCGCATAAAATAAGGCTATAAAAAGACGACGTTTAAGATCCAAGCCCCATGCGTGAGCATGCGGGCTTGTTTTTTTATTTGCCTCAAGATATTGTAGCAACGCTTTCCTCGCGGGGAGCGACGCTTGCACTTGCACAGCACACCCTCCGCAGCGTGGAATTTCAATCCACGCTCCCCTCGCGGGGAGCGACCGCAATATCTTGCTGCTCACCCCCTATTTCAACCAGATATTGTGTTGACACTTCATTTGCATGTAAACAATCCCGTTAAATGACAATCTAATAATGCTTCTTTACGGTGCGAACCAGCCAGGTTTTTATGTTAGCTTGCGGTTCGTACCGTATAAATTTTACCATACAACTGCCTGTTAAGCTATATCCTTCATAAAAGCAAAATGAAGTTTTTCTTACGCCCGTAGAAGAAGGGGAGATGGCTATTATTTATCCTAAAACAAAAGCAAGCTTCCGCGCGGGATGAATCCGCCGGTTTCATTCCAACTCCGTGAGCGGCGCATGCGCTTCATCATACTTTTTCCGCTCAAAAAACGCAAGGTACGCCTCACATGCCGCTTTGCCGGCCTCCTCAACGGCATTTTTCCGCAGCAGCACTATTTTAACCGTTTCAACGGGGAAACGCAGCGCGTTTTGAGTTCCGTATCGCTTTTACTCCGCCCTCATCTCAAAATTCCGTTCTTTCATAAAGGCGTTTATAAAGGCGCGCTTTGTGCAAGGTATGCTTAATCAATCAATTGCCTCAAGCCGTCCGTTCATGCCCGCGAGCCCAAAGGCTGAAAATAGAGGTTCTTTAATGAAAGCATGTTCGGTAAATAATTCTTGTTTCCCATTCCTATCCAGTTTGCTATAATGTTCTTTACGGTTGTTGCATTGGAGGTAAACGGGATGTTCGACGCGGGGAGGTATGACGTTATTGTGCTGGGCGCTGGGCATGCGGGGTGCGAGGCGGCGCTGGCGCTCGCGCGCATGGGCCTAAAAACGCTCTGCCTTACCATTAATCTGGAAGCGGTCGCTCTGATGCCATGTAATCCGGCGATCGGGGGGACGTCAAAGGGCCATCTCGTGCGCGAGATAGACGCGTTGGGCGGAGAGATGGGCGCCGCGGCCGACGACGCGGTAATACAGATCCGCATGCTCAATACGGGAAAGGGGCCGGCCGTGCATTCCCTGCGCGCGCAGATGGATAAACGGCGTTACCACGAGCGGGTTAAGCGCGCGATGGAGATGGAAGAAAATCTTGAGCTTAGGCAGGGCGAATGCGAGCGTATATTGGCTGCGAACGGGCGCGTGAGCGGCGTTGAATGCACAGGCGGCGCGCGTTATTCGTGCCGGGCGGTTATCGTAGCCTGCGGCGTGTACCTGAAAAGCCGGATATTCATCGGCGAAAGCGTGACCGATTGCGGCCCGGCCGGATTAACGCCGGCGAACCGCCTTTCCGCCTCGCTCAACGAGCTGGGTTTTGCCCTGCGCAGGTTCAAAACCGGAACGCCGGCGCGCGTAAACGGGAGGACGCTTGATTTTTCGCGGATGGAGCCCCAGCGCGGGGATACGCCCCCGCCAGCATTCTCCTTCTTAACGCCCGTGCGCGATTTAAAGCAAAGCCTGTGCTATCTGACGTATACCAATGAAAGAACGCATGAGCTTATCCGCGAAAACCTGAGCCGCTCCGCCATGTACAGCGGCCTGGTCGCAGGCACGGGGACGCGATACTGCCCCTCCATCGAGGATAAGATCACGCGGTTTGAAAACAAAGACAGGCATCAGGTGTTCATCGAACCCGAGGGCCTTTCCACAATGGAGATGTATGTGCAGGGTATGTCCACAAGCCTGCCCGAGGACGTACAGCTCAAAATGCTCAGAACCATTCCCGGCCTTGAGCGGTGCTCCATAACAAGGCCCGGCTATGCGATAGAGTACGACTGTATCGATCCGGCCCAGCTGGGGCTTAATTTAGAATCAAAGCAAGTTCCGGGGCTGTATTTTGCCGGGCAGTTAAACGGCAGCTCCGGTTATGAGGAGGCGGCCGCGCAGGGTTTATACGCCGGATTAAATTGCGGCCTCAGCCTGAAGGGGGAAGCGCCGCTGCTGCTCACAAGGGCGGACGCCTACATCGGCGTGCTTGTGGACGATTTGGTCACAAAGGGTACGGACGAGCCCTACCGCATGATGACCTCGCGCGCGGAATATCGGCTTTTGCTCAGACAGGACAACGCGGATATGAGGTTAACTGAGCTTGGAAGGCGGACCGGATTAATAAGCGATAAAAGGTACGAAAGGCTCGTTCAAAAAAAGAGCGCCGTAAAAAAAGCGCTTTTAGACCTTAACGCGTATGCGCCGCCAGACGAACGCATGACGCGTCTGCTGGCGGGAAAGGACGGAGCCGGGGCCAAGCCCGGCGTGAAGCTGTTTGAGCTTATCAAGCGCGGCGTACCGTATACGGATTTAGCACAAGCGTACGGCCTTGGCGCGCTGGATAAAGAAGCCTGTGAGCAGGTGGAGGTTATGGCCCGGTACGACGGGTACATAAAAAAGCAGGAGGATCAGGTGCGGCGGTTTAAGCAGATGGAGCTTTTAGCGCTGCCGCAGGACTTGGATTATGAATCGATAACCGGCCTTCGGCTGGAGGCGAGGCAAAAGCTCAAAGCGCAGCGCCCCGCGAATATCGGGCAGGCTTCGCGCATTTCGGGCGTATCGCCGGCCGACGTCGCGGTGCTGCTGGTACAGATGAAGAGACGGGGCGGAGTATGACGCAAATGAGCTGGATAACTCAATGGATGCCGGATTTAACTAAGGAGCAGGAGCGTCTGTTTATAATTTATTACGATATGCTGACTGAATGGAACCAGCGCGTGAATCTGACGGCGATTACGGGCCGGGAGGAGGTTGCTAAAAAGCATTTCCTCGACAGCCTTCTTGCGGCGGATCTGATACCCCAGGGCGCTTTATGCGCGGACGTCGGCACGGGCGCCGGCTTTCCGGGGATACCGATAAAAATCATGAGGCCGGATATCCGCCTGACTCTGATTGACTCGCTAAACAAGCGCGTGCGCTTTTTAAACAGCGTCGCCGAGGCGCTCGGCATAGAGGCCGACTGCGCGCATACGCGCGCGGAGGACGCGGGGAGGAACAAAGCATACAGGGGCCAATTTGACATTGTCCTCTCCCGTGCGGTCGCGCCGGTCAACGCGCTGCTTGAGTATACGGTTCCGCTCCTAAAAGAAGGGGGCGTATCGCTGATGTATAAAGGCCCGCAGGCCGGAGCGGAGCTTGAGGCCGCCCGAAACGCACTCCGGCTGCTCAACGCGGACGCGCGCGTTATTCCCCGGGACGCGCCCTGGGGAGAGCGGCGTATCATCGCGGCGGTAAAAACCGGGGAAACAAACGCGCTTTACCCCCGCAAAGCGGGCATGGCGGAAAAAAAGCCACTGTAAGCTAAAAGATTAGCGCCTTTTGTCTTTGTTTGCGGGATTTCATAAATCTTGGCGAATGTATGGTATATTGTTATTAGGAGGGATTGTCCATGCCTGTATTTGAGTTTCTAAACGCCGCAAAAAAGGCGGACGCGTCAAAACGCCTTGAGAACATCCCTGTGGACAGCATCCTGCCCAATCCGAATCAGCCGCGCCGCACCTTTGACGAGGACGCGCTCAACGAGCTGGCGGCGTCAATCCGGCAGGTGGGCCTGCTTCAGCCGCTTCTGGTGCGGCGTATGGAAGGCGGATACGAGCTTGTCGCCGGGGAAAGGCGCCTGCGCGCCGTGCGAATACTGGGGCTCGAAAAGGTTCCGTGCGTGGTTCAAAACGACGTTTTCGAGGAGGATTCCGCCATGATGGCGCTGATTGAGAATCTTCAGCGAGAGAATCTGCACTATCTTGAGGAAGCAGAGTGCTACAATGCGCTTCTGGCAGCCTATTCCCTGACTCAGGAGGAATTGGCGGAACGGCTTGGGAAAAGCCAGTCGTCCATCGCCAACAAGTTAAGGATACTCAAGCTTTCGCCTGAGGTTAAGCGCGCCGTTACGGAAGGCAAGCTTTCAGAGCGCCATGCCCGCGCGCTATTGCGTATCCGCGATGAGGAAACGCAGATGGATCTTGTCAACAAGGTTCGTGATAAGGGCTTGTCCGTCAAGGATACGGAGAAGCTGGTGAATAAGACCTTGGATAAGCTCTTTGACAGCAAGAAGGACGGCGCGAGGCCGCGCCCGATTATCGTGCGCATGGTTAAGGATTACCGCTTGTTCATGAATTCAATGAATATGGCCGTGAACCAGCTGCGCGAGGCGGGTTTTACGGTTGAACTGGAACAGAAGGATCGAAGCGACGGCGTCGATATTACCATCAATATTACCCGTATCGGGGGATGATTAACGGCATGATGCTATTACGGCCGGGCAAAACGAGCGTTCACGTTTAAACGGAAAAAAAGCAAGCGGCTAAATATTAAAAGTTTAATATCAAAAAGAGCCGCACAATATAAACATAAAGCGCATGACAAAAGGAAAAAGAATATAAAACAGACCTTAAACGCATTCCATTATGTGGGGTTGTGTGCTATAATGCACGAAATTAATGAAGAGGAGCTGGAAAAGTATGAATATCTGGCATGATATATCGCCCAAAAGGATAAGGCAGAACGATTTTTACGCTGTTGTTGAAATAACTAAGGGCAGTAAAACCAAATACGAGCTGGATAAGGAAACAGGGCTGTTAAAGCTGGACAGGATCTTGTACACATCCACCCATTACCCCGCGAGCTATGGCCTCATACCGCGCACCTTCGCGGCTGACGGCGATCCGCTCGACGTACTTGTCTTATGCTCTGAGCCCATTCATCCGATGGCTCTGGTGCGCTGTTACCCAATCGGCATGATTACGATGCGCGACAACGGCGCGGACGACGATAAGATCATTGCCATACCCTTTGACGACCCGACATATAACGCATACCAAAGCATCGGGGATCTGCCAAAGCACGTTTTTGCCGAAATGAGGCACTTTTTTTCAGTTTATAAATCGCTTGAAAACAAGGAAACGGTTATCGATGAGGTCAAAAGCCGTTCGGACGCGGAGCGGGTCATTCAAAATTCCATCAATACGTATATTGAGCTGTACTGCCGATAAAACCCGGCTTCCCGCTTGCTTAAAAAAGACGTATTCGATATGAATTCCGGGCATGATATTATATGCCGTCAAATTCTTATGATAGCCTCTGTATCGTATTGCGTTTATAGCTTTTTGCCGCCGGATATGTTACAATTAATTGATGCTGACACGGCGCTTTTTTGGACGTCATAGGCTGCACACTATGGTTCCTCTTAAAAAGCGTCATTTTTAAATTACAGCTTTATGCTTTTAGTTAACACTATAAAAGAGAAAATGCATATAGGACGCGGTATAATTTGGTGAAAGCAGGTTGATTTTACAGAAAAACACCCCTGATTTAATCAGGGGTGTTTTCTGGGGTATGCTTTCCCAGCTCAGGTTATATTGCCTCGTAGCTTCCGCATAAGCTCTCGTCTTCTTTACAACCGTTGTGGCAATCGCATCGCGGTTCGACCTGTATTTTTTGAAGCGAGCAATAACTATGATCCGCGTTATAGCGGCAGCTTTCCACGGTGCAACCGATTGTCTGGGAGCCAGTTACTGAATCTGACATTTTGTTATACCTCCTGCAAAATATTTGCACAAATAGTATGTGCGGCAAAAGGGATAATATACTCCGTTATGCGCGCGATGAAAATTTCTCAATCGTGAGGGAACCCATAATTTTGCCACAAGGCTATTTATTTGCTATAATGCTTATACAATGGTTGGAGGAATTAAGAATGGGCAGAATAAAGCTTTTGAGCAATATCATTAATAGTACCACAAATCAGGTCGAGGGTTATTGCGTGATTAAAAGCGTTCAGCAGCGCAGCAACAGCAAAGGTAGCGATTATCTCGATATGGTGATAAGCGATGTGGGCGGGGAGATATCGGCAAAGCTGTGGGATTATAACGCGCTTATCCACGGCGCATACTATCCCGACAGCATTGTTAAGGTTCGCGGAACGCCTACCCTATGGAAGGATACGGAACAGTTGAAAATTGATAGGATTCGCCCGCTTAAGCCGAACGAAGAGGTTGATATGGGCGAACTGCTTTCATGCGCACCGATTGACCCGGATTTGATGTATCAGGAAATTTATGACTGCGCGCAAGAGTTTAAGGAAGAGGATTTAAAACGTCTAGTACAATATATTCTGCGCGATAATAAAGATAAACTTTTATCTCAGCCGGCCGCGCTTAAGGTTCACCATGCTTTTCGCGGCGGCCTGCTCTACCATACGCTATGTATGCTGAGGGTCGCGCGCCAGTTATCCTTAATTTATACAAGGTTGGATATGGACCTTGTTTACGCGGGCGTTATACTCCACGATATTGCGAAACTGACGGAGCTAACCGTTGGCGAGCTGGGCATCGCATCTGGCTACAGTGTGAGCGGGCAGTTGATTGGCCATATTGCGCTGGGTGTGGCGATGGTTGAACGGGTTTCGGCAGAGCTTATGATACCGGAGGAGATAACGAGGCTTGTACAGCACATGCTGCTTTCTCATCATGGCCAGCCGGAATATGGCAGCCCAAAACCGCCCATGTTCCCTGAGGCCGAGGTAGTAAGCTTACTGGACCTGCTGGACGCTAAGCTGTTCACCATGTATGACGCGCTGGAGAATACGCCTGTTGGTGAGTTTACCGAGCGCATCTGGTCCTTGGATAACCGGCAGCTTTACCGTCATGGGCTTTTTATCGATGCGGATACGCAAAAACGCGCCCAAACAATGGAACTTGAAAATTAAAACGCATGAAGTCCGTAAACGCGGTTTATATTAACGGCCAGCCGCCCAAAACTGCGGATTCGAGGTTGCTGGGAAGGAAAAGTAAGCGGCCGCGGGCAGACAATTCGGTTAAGTTGATTTTTAAGGCTTTGCTTGCGGGTGGACTCATGAAAAATGTGAGCGAGCAGCCCTAGCGCAGCTTATGTTTCCCTGCGGGGCGCTGTCCGGGCCGACGGAGCGCCCCGTAATCACACAAGTAGATTATGTTTGTGACAGAGCGCGGCATGCCGTGGCGTTGTTTATATAGATTCTCTGTAGCGTCTTGGAAGTTTGTCTATCTAATTATGGCTGCCGCCCTGTAAAACGCCGCCTGAATTTCGCGTTTCATTAATTGATTGTAGTGAAGGCGAATCATTTAAAGGTTTTTCATTTCGCTTAATTGTGTAGCTAACATACCAATATTCATGCAAGTTTACCAGTTTATGGCTCTATACGAAACAGTTTCAGGCTGCTATTGTTTATGCTATAATTCAAAATATAACGGTTTATTTGCGAAAGTGATATGGCTTTTTCGCATTTAAGCGAAATCACGATAAGGATTTGTATGATGAAACGCAAAAAAATGGTATCGCTTCCGGCGATTTTAATCGTTATATTTACATTAGCCCTTTTTGCTCTCGCTGGCTTGCGCGCGTATCTGTGGGAGCGCGAATCGCTCGCGCTCAAGGATCCTTTACCGGTTCAAAGCGCGCCCGCCCATACGCCTGTTGTCACCGCCGCGCCCGACGATACAGCCGGCAATACGCCCGGCCCTTCGCCGTCTGCGGGTTTCATTGAAACCGCCGTGGTTGTTGATGGGGAAACGATAGGTGTTTTAGCCAGCCGCCAGGCGGCGGAAGAGCTGCTTTTAGATATACTCCGGCATTATGCCGGCTTGTCGGCGCAGGGCGAAACGGTACAAATCGATTTCGCGAACGATGTGCGGCTGGTGGAAAGGCTGGGTGCGGAAATCACAACGAATAAGGACGAGCTGCTCTCCGTTATGATCGGGCCGGAAACCCCGGTTCGCGTAGAGCGGCGCGTACAGACGGCGCGCGAGGAGTTTGACCCGTGCAAAAATGAAACCGTCCACACCCCTTATCTGCCGGAAGGATACCGGATAATTATATCCGAAGGAATAGACGGAGTTGTGCGCTATGTTACGGAAACCATTTATATAAACGATCAAAAACAATCCGGGGAACATACGGAGAAAACGGTAATTGTGGAACGCGTGGACGGCAGGATGCTCTTGGGAACCGCGCGCCCGTCGAGCAGCGAGCCGGGGCGGAACGAGGGAGAAAAGGGGAAAAGCGCAGGCGATCGCACTTTTATCCGGCCGGTTTCCGGTCCCATACTCCTCAACTTTGGCCCATACGCGGGAGGTATGAGCTGGGGCCTGGATTTTGAGGCAGCGGAGGGCGAACCTGTGAAAGCTTCCTGTTCGGGCGTAGTTGTATGCGCTATGGAGCGGGGAGGCTACGGCCTGACGCTGGAAATTGACCACGGCGAAGGATTTGTTACCCGCTATGCGCATTTGCGGGAGATAAACGTAAAGCTTGGGGATAAAATCGAGCAGGGGCAGGAGATTGCGCTTGCGGGAAAGAGCGGCGGCTTAACGCAGGCGCGGCTGCATTTTGAATTGAGGATCAGTTCAATCGCCTATAATCCGCGCTACTACCTTGACGGTTAACGCGTATAAGCGCAAGCGTTATTCGCCCAGCCTTTACCATTAATATAATTTTATATTCGCAGAACAGCCGGAGTTTTCTTTCGTGCAAACCGATTTAATAAATACCGTTCGACCCTATCAGCCTTGCTTGAACGAAATTATATGCATATTGGCTGCTCGCATTTTTGGGTATATTGCCCGCTGAAAACAAACCGTTTTTGCGAATAAACCTAATCATGATCGATTTATATAAGCCGAGTTTTCGCCCGTGGACTTACGATCTGCGGGCTTATATTTAACGCTGAAGCGTTTTTATCCTCTAAAAGTGGCGTGGTTTTTTAAAAATCCAGCCGAACCATATAGACGCCCCTAATCTTCGGGGTGCTGCCCGTGGTTCTTTTTTTAGTTGCGTTATTCTTAAATTACTTAATTTTTGCTGGCAGTTACATCGTCACGTTATCTTTTTTAGCGGAATTGACCCGGAAACATTAATAAAAGGGATAGGATGACCTGCGCTGGGGTCGTGGACTTTTTTTGCCAAAAGTGCGTAGCGCGTATATGCAGAGCCAAAGCCGATGGCCGCGGGGTTGTTTCGGCTTAAAATTGATGATAAAATAATTAAGCTGATGATTTAAAGGGAAGGGGGGCATGAATGTGCTAAACATATACAAAACGGTGGATGGGAAGCTGATTGAGCTTGATCAAATCGCCGACGGCGTTTGGGTGCATCTCATTGATCCCGAACAGGAAGAGGTTGAGCGCGTAATCCGGGAATTGGACCTGGAGCCCGATTATGTCCGCGCCGCGCTGGATGAGGAGGAATCGCCGCGCGTTGAAAGCGACGAGGGGCAAACGCTGATTATCGTGGACTTGCCGACCGTGCAGCCCGACGGCAGGACGTTTGTTTATAATACCATCCCTCTTGGAATCATCCATAGCGAGAAGGCGCTCGTGACCGTGTGCCTCAAGGAAAGCTCGATTATTGATAATTTTACAGAGGGGCGTGTGCGCGGGTTCTCAACGCTGAAGAAAACCCGGTTTATTTTACAGCTGCTTTACCGGAACGCCTCACGGTTCCTTCAATACCTTAAACAAATTGACAAGGCCAGCTCTCTTGTGGAGGCGGAGCTTCATAAATCGATGAAGAACCGCGAGCTTATCCAAATGCTTAAGCTTGAAAAGTCGCTGGTGTACTTCTCCACCTCCCTTACGGGAAACGAAGCGGTCATGGAAAAGCTTCTTAAAATTGAGGATGTAAAAAAGTACCCTGAGGATACCGATTTGCTTGAGGACGTTATTATAGAAAACAAGCAGGCCATTGAGATGTGTAAGATTTACAGCGACATTCTCTCGGGTACGATGGACGCGTTTGCGTCAGTCATTTCCAATAACCTTAATATTGTAATGAAACTGCTCGCTTCGCTGACGATTGTTATCAGCATACCGACAATTGTCGCAAGCTTTTTTGGCATGAATACGGGCGTGCCGTTCGAGGGAAGCGTAGGGGGGTTTTATATCGTTATCGGCATCGCGGCGGCGCTGTCCGCCGCAACGGCATTTATTTTATGGAGAAAGAAGATGTTTTAATGCCACTGCTTAAGTTTAAATGCGGCGCCTGCGGGCGCGTTTTTGAGGAGTTTGCGCGTTTATCCGCCCTGAGCGGCGTTAAGTGCCCCGGCTGCGGCGGGGCCGCGGACCGCGCATACGAGGGCAAGTGTTATGGGTGGACAACGCAGGGCGCGAAAAGCGAGGGTTCTGGGTCGGGATGCTCCGGCTGCGCGGGCGGGCATTGCGGAACCTGCGGACGCCATTGATTTTTAAGGGGAGAATACTATGGCGCATTATCTAATCAACGGCGGCAACAGGCTTGAGGGCGAGGTCGTAATAAGCGGCGCGAAGAATGCCGGGCTGCCGATTGTGCTTGCCACGATATTGGCGGGCGAAAGCTGCCGAATTGAGAATTTGCCATCCATTGAGGATATTCACAAACTCCAGCAAATCCTTGTGCGCATGGGAGCGAGCGTGGATTTCACGCCCGATGGCGGCATGCGGGTTGATCCGCGCGGAATCAGCGAGTGCAACGTAACATTTGAAATGGTGAGCGCCTTGAGGGCGTCTTACTACCTGCTCGGCGCGCTCCTAGGCCGGTACGGGCGCGCTCGCATCGCTCTTCCGGGCGGCTGCTCGATTGGGCAAAGGCCAATTGACCAGCATATCAAGGCCATGAGAGCGCTCGGCGCTGACGTGGTTATTGAAAAGGGGATTGTCAACGCTACCGCGCAAAGGCTTTACGGCGCGGAGATCTATCTTGATGTGGTAAGCGTAGGCGCTACTATTAACACCATGCTCGCGGCCGCGCGCGCGGAGGGCCAGACAATTATTAACAACGCCGCGAAAGAGCCGCATGTTGTGGACGTAGCCAATTTCATCAACATGATGGGAGGCTCGGTAAAGGGCGCGGGTACGGACGTTATACGCATAATGGGAAAAAAGCAGCTGCACGGCTGTACATATGCCATCATACCCGACCAGATTGAGGCGGGTACTTTTATGATTGCGGCCGCGGCCACTTGCGGCGACGTGATTATCAAAAACGTGATTCCCACTCACCTCGAGGCCATATCCGCCAAGCTGATGGAAAGCGGCGTTAGCGTGATTGAAGGCGACGACGGCCATGATTTTTATATACGCGTTACCGCCGGCGGCCGGCCGCGCGCGGTGCATATTAAAACGCTGCCGTACCCCGGTTTCCCTACGGATCTTCAGCAGCCCATGATGGCGTTCCTTTCAACGGCGGCCGGCAACAGCTACATTGTTGAAAATATTTTTGAAGACCGCTTTAACCACGTTGCGGAGCTTAGGCGGATGGGCGCGAATATCGTTGTAAACAGCCGAACAGCTACCATTGAGGGCGTAAGCAGGCTGACGGGCGCGCCGCTGTACGCAACCGACTTAAGGGCGGGGGCGGCGTTGATTATTGCGGCGCTGATGGCTGAGGGCGAAAGCCGGATTGAACAAATCCATTATATTGATCGCGGGTATGAATACCTTGAACGCAAGCTTCAGGCGCTGGGCGCGGATATACGGCGCGTTAACGGGTAGCGTTCTTTTGTTTGCTGAACAAAGGGCGTTCAAAGCATTGTAAGAGCCGTATGCAATTACGTGTGAAAACAGGATTAATTAGAAACAGGCGGCCGGTTTCGGCCGCCTTATCATTTACTGAGTTGTCAGGAGACGTTGATTTTTTCACCTAGAATATAGAGCGGGCGGCCTTTAACCTCGTCATATATTCGGTTTAGGTATGCGCCCTGTACGCCCATGCCCAGCAAGGTAAGGCCGTTTAATAATACAAGGCCGTCCGCTGCCCAAAGCCATGGCGCGACGCCCACGGTTATCGCGCATACAATAAGCGCAACAAGACCCAGCCCGCCGACAGCCGATACGGCCGCGCCGGCATAGCCCGCAAGGGAAAGCGGACGGTAGGAAAAGCCCAGTATGCCGTCGAGCGCCAGCTTAAGCATTTTCTTCATGGTGTATTTCGTTTTACCCGCGAAACGCTCGTGCCTCACATATTCCACAGGTACGGATTTAAAGCCCATCCATGCGCTCATTCCGCGAAGAAAGCGGTTATGCTCGCGCATATTCAAAAATTCGTTGGCCACTTTTTTGTCAATAAGGCGGAAATCGCCCGTATCCAATGGTATTGGATACGCGCTCATTGCTGAAAGCAGGCGGTAATAGCAAAAAGCAGTGAATTTCTTAAATATGGTTTCGCCCTCGCGCTTGGCGCGTTTTCCGTACGCGATATCCGCGCCGTTCTCCCAAGAGTCTACCAACTGCGCTATTACCTCGGGCGGATCCTGCAAATCCACATCGATGATGATCAGCGCGTCGCCCCCCGCGTGATCCATAGCGGCCGTAACCGCGAGTTGGTGGCCGAAATTCCGTGAAAAGGAGAGCACTTTAACATGCGGGTTGTCGTTCGCGATTGAACGCAAAATTTCCATGCTTCCGTCCCGGCTGCCGTCATTGGTATAAATAATTTCATAGGGGTAGCCAAGGGCTTTCATCGCCTCGTCCATACGCTCGAACGAAGCGGGGAGCACCTCCTCCTCATTAAAAACGGGTACAATTAAGGAGAGCAGCTTGTCCTTGTTCATAAACACACCTCCGTCTTTATTCCTCTTTTGCTTCTCGGTTTGGCGAATCAGTTATATAGATTATATCCGTATATGGATGCAGGGACAATCGGCGAAATAAAATATACCAAAAAGCATTGAAAAGGCGCGCCTTTGGGATATAATAGCATTGTGCGCTGCCACGCACGCGTTGGGAGTTAAGGAAAATACGCCGCGCTGTTCAGCTTTCGTGACTGGGCGCTTTAACATGGCGGATAAACATGAGTTCACGCGCTGGTTTTGGCTCCGCATAAAAGGCCGCGGCGGCCGGGCTCGGCGCACAGGCTGTAAACGACGTCGCGGTATACGGATATGCTCTCCACAGTGCGATTTCAGGCTCGGGCTCTATGCGCGCCGGAACGGATAAAAAAGGAGAAGCGGGGTTTTACCCCAAAATGCCATATGAAGTATGGCAAGCGCTGTTTTTGACAAAGGCTTAAAATAGTATTTGCACCCTGTGCGCGGCGCTATAATACGACTAATTTAATAACGGAGGTAAGAATATGGGACTGGTAACAACAAAGGAAATGTTTGATAAGGCCTATGCCGGCGGTTACGCGATAGGCGCGTTTAACGTGAACAACATGGAGATAATACAGGGTATAACGGAGGCGGCGAAGGAGGAGAACGCGCCGCTTATCCTTCAAGTTTCATCGGGCGCGCGCAAGTACGCAAACCATACCTACCTGCTAAAGCTCGTTGAGGCTGCGATAATTGAAACCGGGCTGCCTATCTGCCTGCATCTGGATCACGGCGATTCGTTTGAGCTGTGCAAAAGCTGCATTGACGGCGGGTTTACGTCCGTGATGATTGACGGAAGCCATCATAGCTATGAGGATAACGTCGCGCTTACTAAAAAAGTGGTGGACTACGCGCACGATCACGGGGTCACGGTCGAGGGCGAGCTTGGCCGTCTCGAGGGCGTTGAGGATGATGTTAAGGTCGCCGAAGGAGAGGGGAGCTATACCGACCCGGCGCAGGTAGAGGATTTTGTATCAAGAACGGGCGTGGATTCGCTCGCGATAGCCATCGGAACCAGCCATGGCGCATATAAGTTCAAGCCCGGAACAAAGCCACAACTGCGCTTCGACATACTTGAAGAGGTGCAAAAGCGGCTGCCCGGCTTCCCGATCGTGCTGCACGGCGCGTCCAGCGTTATGCCCGAGTTTGTAAAAATGATCAATGAGTTCGGAGGGAACATGCCGGATGCTATTGGCGTACCCGAGGAGATGCTGCGCAAAGCGGCTTCGATGGCGGTATGCAAAATCAACATCGATTCCGACTTAAGGCTTGCAATGACCGGTACAATCCGAAAATATTTCAGCGAAAATCCCAGCCATTTTGACCCGCGCCAGTATCTTAAGCCCGCGCGCGCTGCCATTAGGGAGATGGTACGCCATAAGCTTATTAACGTGCTGGGCTGCAGCGGCAAGGCGTGAGGGCGCGTTATGGATATGCAAGATGAACGCGAAATATACGCGGCGGAATTTGAAACCCAGCTTACGCTGGTAGATGATAATGGCGTTGAGCAGGAGTTTGAAGTACTCGCGACCGCTCAAATCCGAAACGCCATACGCTGTATATGCCTCGCTCCGGTAGGCGGCGGCGAAGACGAGAATCCTGAGCTGGTCATACTGCGTCTGATGGAGGGAGCCGCGCCGGGCGAGCTTTCTCTAGCCGGACTAGAGGATAAGGAACTTTTGGACGAGGCTTATGAAACGTTCATTGAAATGTTTCGTCAGGCCGGCATGGAACCTGAAGAGGTCGATTAAAGCGGCGGCCGGTCAAAGTGCGTCCGCGATATTCAAGGCGTCTGGGCCGGCTTAAGCTAAGTGAGAGATGTGCCAGAGTGATTTAAAGGAGGCGTGATTTTACGCTGATGATAAAAGGCTTATTTAAATGAAAAAAAGGAGGCGGTCCGCTGTTTGGCCGGTACTCATTTGTCTGCTCTTGCTGACGGCAGGCGTTCTGCTTTACAGCAATTTCGCGCTTACCGTATCGTATTACGACGCGAAGTTTATGAGCCTTCCATCCCAATTCAACGGTTATCGCATTGCGCTGTTATCTGATTTGCACGGGCGTGATTGGGGAGGACGGCTTGTCGACAGGATTAAAGCAGAGAAGCCCGACGTTATTGTGATGTGCGGAGATATGGTGGGTGAAAACGACGAGGATTTTTCGGATTTAAAAAAGCTTTCGGAAGAGCTTGCCGAAATCGCCCCCTCTTTTTTTGTTACCGGGAACCATGAAACGCCGCTAAACTATGAACTTCGGCAGCATGATGGGCGCAGAGTATCCGCCCTTAATATGCTTTATGCTTCGTTAAAAGAGGCCGGCGTTACGCCTCTCATTAACGCCCCGTATGTTATCAACAGAGGAGATGATAGCATAACGCTTTTTGGCATGGAGACGCCGCAGGAGTTTTATTTTGAGGACGAGCTCACGGGAGAAATGCTGAAAGGGCTTTTCGGCCAGTTTAAGGCGGATGGCTTTACGATACTGCTGGCCCACGATCCAAGGCCCTTTGCCGCGTACGCTCAATGGGGAGCGGAGCTGACGCTTGCCGGGCATATGCACGGCGGCGTGGTTCGACTACCCTTTATAGGCGGTGTATTATCGCCCGACCGCACGCTGTTTCCTGAATATGCGGGCGGACAATATGAAATGAATGGGAAACGCATGATTGTCGGCAGGGGGCTGGGGCAAGCCGGTGCGCCACGGTTTTTGAACCCCTCTGAACTGTGCGTTATAACGCTCGTCAATGGATGACTTTATGGCAAAGCGGATACAGGAGCTGGCGCGCCGATGTACTCAGAGGGATACTTTGCTGTCGCTTCCATTTCTCGATCCCAAAACACAGGCTGAGGCGGAGAGGATGTTAAGGGGAACCCGCCATCTGTTTCACGGCGGTTATCAGGGGGCCGAGCGCAAATGCCTGATTTTCCTACCCTCTTATATGAGCGCGGAGGAATGGAAGCCGGACTCAACGATTTTAGCGCTGCGCGTTGAGGCCCCGTTTCCCCCGAAGCCTCTTACGCATCGCGATTACCTAGGTTCGCTTCTGGCGCTTCAGATAAAGCGCGAATGCGTCGGGGATATTCTGGTTCGAGAGCGGGGCGCGGTCGTTCTTTTGCTCAACACCGTCGCGCAAGTGATTCAGGAGCAATGGCAAACGGTCGGCCGCGCCAAAATACAATGTGAACGGTTATCGTTATCTGAAGTATTTTGGGGCGACGAGCGCGAGGAGCGTATGCGCGTAACGGTGAGCAGCCTAAGGCTGGACGCGGCGGCGGCCGCGTGCTTTAGCGTCTCGAGGGGGAGAATGAGCTGCCTGATTGAACAGGGCGCGGTGAAGGTGAACTGGTCCGTATGCTTGCATAAGGACGGCTCGGTATCCGAAGGAGACGTTATCAGCGTGCGCGGCATGGGCCGCGCGCGGCTGGACTCGGTCGGTGGATTATCGCTAAAGGGCCGCGTTTTTCTTGAGATTATCCGGTATGTATAGGATTTGCTCCGACTTAAGCTTACGCTTATAAAACGGAATCTCTGGAGTTCATAATGAAAGGCGAACTCGGGTTAGGGATTCGCCTGAGACTAATATGCCTTCATGATAGCTGGGTAAACAGCATACCTTAGGCTTTGATTTGAGCTGTCGTATGCGCTCCGCGAATAAAACCATTGAGAAAATTAACAGCCCTATGCAAGGCCGAACAGCCGTGCCAGCCCCGCCACGGCCGCGCACAACGCCATGCCGCACAGCGTGGGGGCCAGGAAGGAGACGCCGGTCCATTTCATGCTCTGCGTTTCTTTTTTTATAGTCAGGCAGGTTGTTGAGCAGGGCCAATGCATCAAACAGAAAAGCATGGTGCATAGCGCGGTCAGCCAGGTCCATCCGTTATCCACGAGGAGCGTTTTCAACTCTATAAGGTTCAAATCCAAAATGCTTCCGGCCTGCATGTACGCCATGATAGCGACGGGTATCACAATTTCGTTTGCGGGAAACCCGAGTATGAACGCGAGCAGGATAACGCCGTCGAGCCCCAGAACCCTCGCGAATGGGTCCAGGAACCCGGAACATATTTTAAGAATTGAAGCCCCGTCTACATATACGTTGCCCATTATCCATATGATGAGCCCGGCCGGGGCGGCTACGGCGACGGCCCTCCCAAGCACGAAGAGGGTCCTATCGAAAATCGAGCGGATGATTACCTTGCCGAACTGCGGCCTACGGTATGGCGGAAGCTCAAGGGTAAACGCGGATGGCACGCCTCTTAAGACGGTTTTAGATAGAATGCGCGAGGCCATGAACGTCATCAATATGCCCAGCACAATTACGGCTGTAAGCAGTATGGCTGAAAGTATAGACGCGCCAAACCCGACGGCGCCCCCCAAAAAAAACATGCTGATAATTGCAATGAGCGTTGGGAACCTGCCGTTGCACGGAACAAAGTTATTTGTGATAATCGCGATAAGCCGCTCGCGCGGCGAATCGATGATACGGCATCCGGTTACGCCCACGGCGTTGCAGCCGAACCCCATGCACATGGTTAGCGCCTGCTTGCCGCATGCGCAGGCCTTATGAAAGCTTCTGTCCAGATTGAACGCGACGCGGGGTAGGTAACCGGAATCCTCCAGCAAAGTAAACAATGGAAAAAATATGGCCATCGGAGGGAGCATAACGGCGATAACCCATGCCAGCACCCTGTATACGCCAAAGATCAGCACACCGGTCAGCCATTGGGGAGCGCCCGCCCAATTAAAAAGATCGACCAACCTGTCCTGTATCCAGAACAGGCCTTCAGACAAAAGCGAGGAAGGGTAATTCGCCCCGGTTATGGTGATAAAAAACACAACCGCCAAAAGCAGAAGCATAACGGGCAGGGCGGTATAGCGGCCCGTGAGTATTTTATCGATTTTGCGGTCATGCTCCAAAAAATCCTCTTTACCGTAAGATACGGCCAGCTTATTTATCTCGGCGGCCCGGGCGACGATGCGGCCAACCACCTGATCCCGAAACGCATCCGAGTCCATTCCCGCCGCGTTCAAGGCGGCGCGAGCGCTGCTCAGCGCATTAGCGGCTTCGGGATAATCCCCTATACGCATTGACAGCCTGTTTTCAAGGGATTGAATTAAGGTGGGTTCGCCATCCAACACCTTAACGGCCGCCCAACGCGGCGGTATGGATGAGGCCGAGACAGGCGAAGGCAAATGGTGGGCCAAAATATCCGCGGCTTCATCGATTACCCGCCCGTAGCTCAGGCTGAGAGGCGGGCGCGTGGGAGCCTTTACCGATTCCGATATTTTTTCCACGAGCTCATCGAGCCCCTGGTTTGAACGCGCCGAACAGCCGACGACCGGTAAGCCGAGCTCTCGTTCGAGTACGGCGAGATCCACCGTAATCCGCTTCTTCTTCGCCTCGTCCATAAGGTTGACGCATACGATCGTTTTGGGGCAGAGCTCATGAACCTGAAGCACAAGGTTGAGGTTGCGCTCAAGAACGGTTGCATCGCATACCACAACAACCGCGTCAGGAGCGTCAAAACACAGGAAATCCCGCGCGATCTCCTCCTCCTGCGAATTCGACATAATCGAATAGGTTCCCGGCAGGTCAACAAGCGTAAATTGCTCTCCCTCATACTGATACTGCCCCCTTGCCACAGCTACTGTTTTTCCCGGCCAATTTCCCGTATGCTGGTTCATGCCGGTTAACGCGTTGAACACCGTGCTTTTGCCGACGTTCGGGTTCCCGGCAAGGGCCACGGTAAAATGAGGCGTAAACGGCGTTTCCATACGCGCTACCTCCTGTTGTGCATTTAACTTTTGTGTTATGCTTATGTGCGGGAATAACCGCATATTCGCTAAAAAAACCTTACAGGCGCGGTATAAAGCGCAAAGACGGCCCGGCTCCGCTTACATTAAGACTTCAAGACGTCTTGTAGGATTGCAGAACACGGCATTTAACATTGACAAATATGGCAATATGAGTTATGAATTAAATTAACCTGCGGCGTCACGCCGTAAAAAACATGAGGAGTATGCCGGGACGCCGCAACGCCCCGGTATGGTATGTGATGAATATTCGATTTATAAGCCGGCCTAACCTGTTTTTGGAATCCATAGAGCTTGTTTACAGATATATTCGGGGTGATACGTCGGGTTCATTGGAACAGCGTATCATCAACCAGTACAACGAAAGATTTGACGAGAGGCAAAAAAACGCCATATACGAATATATATCGGCGCTTAATAAGCTGTTTAGGGAGGCCGGCTCCGTCATCGATGCAAAGGATGATGATATTGAGCGTTATTTTGCCAGATACGAGACGGGGACAAATATGACCAGCATCTGCCTGGCTAAAATCATGACATTTGCGTTTGCGGATATATCGGTAACGGATTTTGACGAATCGGTCCTTAGGATAAAGGAGCGTTTTAAGAAGCTGACGGGCGCTAATTACAGCTTTTGCCGGATTGGTTACCTGGGGTTCATCGAATACGTGAAAGAGGAAAACGGCCCGATGAAGAGCTTAAAGGAACAGGTGGATTTAATCGATATTCCTAACCGGTATAAATGGGATATCTTTAAGGCCTTGTCCGATTTTGATAATGAAATAGACCGCTTGGCGGATTTGCTCAGGCCCGTAGCCGAGAAGCTCGATACCCGCCTCGGCGTTTTTGACGGGGCGGCCGTTGAGCGCGAAGCGTTTTGGCACAAATATTTCAGCCAAACAAGCCTTGCGCGGATGATAAACGAGGAAGGCGGTGAAGGCGTGCAGTTTGAAAATCGGGATTTACAGGCGTATTTATGGCGTATCGCGTGCGATTGTATGACTGCGGACCCGCTCGCTGATGATGATCGTACCGCTAACCTGTACATAGGAATGCTGGTTGAGCCGGATATAATCATTCACAGCCGTGAATTGAAAATTGATTTGATTCAAAAGACTCTCCATACGCTCGGCAACAAAAAGCGCCTTGAAATCATCCATCTGCTAAAGAACAAGAGGCTTTTCGGATTTGAAATAGCTACCCGGGTCGGTCTTGACGCGACTACGGTTTCCCGGCACTTAGCCGCGTTAAGCAAATGCGGCATGATAACCGCGCAAAAAGGGGAAGGGCATATCATTTATTACACGGCAAACAAAACGACTATCAAGCGTTTTTTCAATACCGTCTACCGCGTTCTGATGGATGATGAGTAATGTTATGTAACTTCTGATTCTAAACAATTAACTCTTTCCTGTTATATACATATATTGATAGTATAGTTTCAATTTTAAAGTGGACAGGAGGTATAAGAGTGTTCCTCTCTTTTTTGTCAAAAGCCAAGCAAATGGGTAAGCTGATGCTGAGAAAGCCGGACGCGAGGGCGATTGTGCGCGGCAACGCGCAGCATCTGAACCTTCGCGGAATGGTATCGTTCTATCAGGATTCTCCGGGCGTGCTTGTTGTCGCGGAGTTTATGGGCCTGCCTGAGAAAACCGGAAAGTGCGGTGGGAATATATTCGCGTTTCATATCCATGAGGGCGATAGCTGCACCGGAACGCCGGAGGAAAGCTTCTCCGCCGTGGGCAGCCATTATAATCCGAATAACTGCGCTCATCCGTTTCACGCGGGGGATTTGCCGCCCGTATTTGAGTCCGGCGGCCAGTCGTTTATGGCCGTATGGACCGGAAGGTTTAATGTGAATGACGTAATTGGCCGAACGGTTATTTTGCATAGCCACATGGACGATTTCTCTACACAGCCCGCAGGAAATTCGGGGGAGAAAATCGCATGCGGGGAAATCAGGCGTGCTTAAAACACATTTATAAACCGCCCACGTGTTAACTATGCATGCATTTCTGCGTGTTGTATTTTAACAAAACGCAGTACTTAGGTCAATGCTACATTGCGCGTTTATTGTCATAATTCGTATGGTAGTTTATGGAAATAACGCATTAAGTCGAATAGCGCGCCGGCATAAGCCTGCTTCGGCGCTGTTATTCGGCTTAGTACAATATGAGATTACGGTTATTATGTAAATTTTTAAATTGCGCTTTCATTTCACGGATAACAAATCTATATATAAAAAATGTAAATTTTACCTTTACAATTTTGTTATCAATAAGTAATATAGACATATATACTGCCGCTCGGTTGTATATACAAGCCTTTTTGTATTTTTTAAAGCGGTACTCTCAGCGCGGGCTTAGACGAGAATTTTCATTAAGATTGCGCAAAGGAAGAGAAAATGTGGTTTAATGCGGCTCAAGCCGTATAGCGCATAGTAATTTTTTTAATATTTAGATGTATTTGCTTGGCGACCATAAATACGAAACAGAAACACAGAAGGAGGTTTTTTTATGACAAACAGGATTTATGCCCGGGTTCTTGCCGCTACCCTATGCCTGTTACTGCTGGCTGCCGGATGTTCAGCGCCTGTTCCCGCAGGCGGGGCCGGTACGCCGCACCCTGATGGAAGCGAAAGCCCGATCGCCGTGGTTCCGTCGCCTTCGGCTCAGCCTATGCCCTCGCCGGAGCCTGCTCCTGAATATCTTCGCGTAATCCCGTATGAGAAAATAACGCCATTGAGCGAACAGGAGTTAAAATCCATGTTGCTCCGCCATGCGGGTAAAAGCGAGAGCGAACCTATTGACATACCAATTTATTGGAAGGACTCTATCATCGAAATGAAGCCTAGTCGATACCGCTATATACGACTCGGTTACGACAGCGGATTTTATACCATGACGTATCCAAATTCACAGGGAATTTGGTTCACATATTTCTTGGAATGCGTGCCTACGGAGGCCATCCGTATGATGGATGACGGGGGATACTGCTACCTGATGTACGAAACGGAGCAGGGGCAGCGGATCTATGTTTTTTCGAATTCAAGCTGTTTCAGAACTGCCGGCGTGCCGGTTTTAATGGAAAATAAGCTGTCGTATGCGGATTTCTCCGGCGTTAAGAAAGGGATGGAAATAAGCGAGCTCATCGCAATTGATCCTGCTATGGCGGTTTACAGCGAATACTTTTACAGGAAGATCGTCGCCTACGATATGCCCATACTATATCCGGAGTATGTACCATATACGACGGTGAGCGTTTTGACGGACGGGGCCTTGAAGCTGACCTTTGAGCTGGTAAAGGGGAAACTGCTGGTGGAAACCATCACGTTCAATAAGGATTTCCTCCTTGAAGGCTGTTACGAAACCATCTGCTACCGCATAGCGGAGGCGGATTATCGGGATAATCCGTGATTCTACTTGAAGTATTCTTAATGAATATGCGAGAAGTTTGGCTGGCTTTGTGATGCGCTACGGAATTAACGGCCGCCGGCACATAAACGGGTGAATAATTCAATTAAACGTTTTTTAGAAACGTATAAATATCGAAAAATAAGGAGAGAGCAAATGAAAAAAAGTGTTGCTGTGGTATTGGTTGTTTTTTTTATAACGGCACTTATCCTTCCCGGCTGCGAGAACGGGAGGGGCACCATGCAAACGGAGCCTACCGCCCCGATTGCACCTGAACCCACGGCGCAAGTCGATCCTGGACCGTTTATTACAGAGCCTATGATAACGGCTTCAAATTCAAGCAAGTTTGTTATCGGGCTGCGGAGCGACGGCTCGGCCGTCGCGGCGGGGGACAATACAGACGGCCAATGCGAGGTATCCGGCTGGGCGGAGATTATCGCCGTATCCGCGGGCTACCGCCATTCGGCGGGGCTTAAAAAGGACGGCACGGTCGTGGCGGCGGGCTATAACATTGACGGAAGCTGTAATGTACAGGAATGGGCGGACGTCGTCGCGGTATCCGCGGGGAATTGGCATACGGTAGGGCTTAAAAGCGACGGGACCGTAGTGGCAGTCGGGGAAAACGCGGACGGGCAGTGCGACGTTACTGAATGGACGGATATTGTTTCGGTGTCGGCGGGAGATTTTTATACAGCCGGCGTTAAAAAGGATGGCAAGGTCGTTTTGACCGGGCGCATGAGTGAGGAAATCGAGCGAGCCTTACGTTGGAATAGTATTATCGATGTTTCGGCCAATAGCCAATCTATTGCAGGGCTGACGAGGGATGGGAAGGTCGTTTGGGACGGCAGGTTCGTAGACGAAGAAAAAGAAATAACTATGAGCTGGAATGATATCGAACGGATTGCGCTGAGCGAAACCCATATTGTGGGCCTTCAAAGCGACGGAACGGTTTTAGCCGCCGGCGGGTCTGATTCGGGTGAGTGCGATGTTGAGCAGTGGAGCGACACTGTTGCTGTTTCGGCGGGTGTGGCATATACTGTAGGGCTTAAAAGCGATGGGAGCATTCTCGTAACGGGATCCGGCTGGACTTATTATCTCAACGAGGATTTAGTAGGGCGTACGGACATATCCGCAATATCAGACGACCTGGCCTTGACTAAAGACGGGGTTATAGCCGAAACAGGAAACAAGAACAGCGTGGTAAGCAAATGGTCGGATTTAACGGCCATCTCATGTGGAACTTCGTGTATTGTGGGGCTTAAGCGTGACGGCACGGTCGTTGCGTGGGGGTATTATTCCCTTTATGGCGAGTGCGATGTGGAGAGCTGGAAGGATATTGTCGCGATAGCGGGGGGGCAGGGCTTTACGCTGGGTCTTAAGGAGGACGGTACGGTAGTTTCAACCGGCTTGGAACGGGATGTGTCGGATTGGCGGGATATACGCGCCATCTCAGCAACAGGCGAAGCCGTCGGGCTTAGAGAGGACGGCACGGTGGTTACGTCGGGCGCTATCGATTACTTTAATCAGGGCGCCGTGGCGGATTGGACGGATATTACGGCCATAGCTGCTGGGCAATGGCATACTGTCGGGCTTGTAAGCGACGGCACAGCCGTTGCCGTTGGCGACAACCTGTATGGACAATGCGACGTTACGGATTGGAAGGATTTATCGGCCGTCGCGGCCTCGTCAGTACATACCGTGGGGCTAAAAAGTGACGGAACGGTCGTAACGGCCGGAGATAACTCCAACGGGCAATGCGATGTATCCGGCTGGAGGGATATCATTGCCATCTCCTGCGTGGATTGGTTAACGATAGGGCTTAAAAGCGATGGATCTGTTGTAATAACGGGACATGACAGCATTTACGGCTGGAATTTGGGCGAATGGCCAGGCGAGTGATGATTGCGGTATAACCTTCATGCCTGACGGAAGCTATTGGTATGCCTTAGAATGCGGCGCATAAGACGACATGGAACGCGTTTTTTATAAGAGGACGTATGGGCTAAGAATTTAAGTTCTCTTTGATTGCGGAGCGTCTCAAAGTGAAATGGTTGTTGAGCCATATCGCCGTCTTCCGTCACAAATCAGAGGTTGTTTGAAGAATGCTGTCAGCGTGTGACCGACGGTATGGGTATACCTATATCTTTAACCAATGGAAAGCGCTTGAGAAATAGGAATAAAAAACGGTTATAAATGAATATCCCCTTGCTGGATTCGCGCCCGAAACGTGACGAGCAAAAGCCCCGCGCAAATCCATGCGCGGGGCGAAAACCGCTTGTTTTTATTCGGTTCCGCGTCCCGCCCGGCGTTTTACGCGGTCAGGGCTTTATGGCTGCGAGCCGCTCCAGCCAAACGCGCGCGGTAGCGTCGCTCGGCATGCGCCAGTCCCCGCGGGGCGACAGCGTTACGGAGCCAACCTTCGGCCCGTCCGGCAGGCACGAGCGCTTGAACTGCTGCGAAAAGAAACGGTTATAGAACAATTTGAGCCACTTGAGAATGATTTCCCCGGTATAAGCTTCACGGAAAGCCTGAACGGCTAAATAGTATATTTTTTCGGGTGGGAATCCAAAGCGTACGACATAATAGAGAAAAAAGTCGTGAAGCTCATACGGGCCGATAATTTCCTCCGTTAGCTGAACCATGCTATCCCCCTTGGCGGGCAGAAGCTCCGGGCTTACCGGGGTATCCACAATATCCTGCAACACCTCTTTTAAATCATCGCCGGATATAGACGCAACATAGGAGATAATATGGCGGATAAGCGTTTTGGGAACGGAGGAATTGACCCCATACATGGACATATGATCACCGTTATACGTCGCCCATCCAAGCGCCAGTTCCGACAAATCCCCTGTGCCAACGGCCAGGCCGCGCCCGCTGTTGGCCAAATCCATCACGACCTGCGTACGCTCGCGGGCCTGCGCGTTTTCAAATACCGTGCTGTAATCGCCACCCGCGTGGCCGATATCCTCAAAATGCATTGAAACCGATCGGGTAATATCAACCGTTTTGAAGGATACGCCAAGAAGCCGGCATAGCTTTTGAGCGTTTGAGCGCGTGCGAGCCGTGGTGCCAAAGCAGGGCATGGTCACCGCGGTGACTGCGCTTTTGTCACGGCCGATTAATTCCATAGCGCGCGTGCAGACCAGAAGCGCCAAGCAGGAGTCAAGCCCGCCGGATACGGCGATAACCAGCGATTCGGCCCCCATATGCTCAATGCGCTTTTTCAGGCCGTGAGCCTGGATGGAGAGTATTTCCTCGCAGCGGACGTCCCTGTCGAGCGGCTCCTGAGGGACAAAGGGGAAGGGCGAAAACTTGCGCGTAAGCGGCGTGTTATAAGTATTTAGATGAAACGAGACGGTTTGGTATCCCGCGGCATTGTACGCGCTGAACGTTGTGGCGCGGCCGCGCTCGGCTTCCATCCGTTCGAGATCCGGCTGTGCCATAGTCAGCCCGCATTCGTACTGACGGCTTTGCGCCAGGAATACGCCGTTTTCCGCAATGATGCTATGCCCGGAAAAAACCAGGTCCGTAGTCGATTCGCCTTCTCCCGCATCGCAATACACATACGCGCACATTAGCCTTGCGGATTGTGAGGATACGAGAGAGCGGCGATATTCGCGCTTTCCAATCATCTCGCTGCTGGCCGAAAGGTTTGCGATAAGGGTCGCGCCCGCGAGCGCATGGCTGGATGAGGGCGGCTCTACTACCCAGAGATCCTCGCATATTTCAATTCCCAGCGTAAACGATTGCATAGAGTCGCAGGAAAAAAGCAGCTTCTTCCCAAACGGGCATGATTGGCCGAAAAGCTGCATATTGGAATTAGCTTCAGGCGCGGGGCTGAAATGCCGAGGTTCATAAAACTCGCCGTAGTTGGCCAGATTGGCCTTTGGTACAACACCCAAAACGCTTCCATCATGTATGACCGCCGCGCAGTTATACAGCTTGCCGTCTTTTTTGATTGGAACCCCTACAACGGTTACCATGTTCAGGCCCCGGCTTGCGTCCCGTATCTTCTTTAATGTGTTTAGGGCGCTGTCAATTAAGGCTTTTTGCGCGAAAAGATCGGCGCAGGTATAGCCTGTTATACAAAGCTCGGGAAACACGGCTAAAGCGGCTTTTTCCGCCGCAGCCCGGCGCATCATCTCAATTATCCGCTCGCCGTTGTAAATACAATCCGCCAGGCGGATTTGCGGCGTTGCCGCGCATACGTTTAAGAAGCCATATTGCAAAGCAAAACCCATCCTTGACATTTTCTTTTAATATAACACAAAATATCCCATATGACATTACTTTGGATACGGAGCGCCCATGCGTTTTCAAGCCAAGCAAATTGCCATATGCTATTTAGTATTATAAATCCTAGAATTAAAAATACTCCAGCCGTGTACAACTGAGTTCGCAAACAACTAAAGTCGTTACTGATATGCACTTTTTAATCTTTAAAGGGGATTTTGAACGCGCAAGTCCCTATGTCTCGGTTCAACCGATTAAGCTGAGCCGGCATTCCTAAAATTGCTTCGCAATTTTCACCGCAACGGGAACGGTTTGCGTATTTGCGTATTAATAAAACGCTCTTTACGGCTTCATCCGCAACATGAATATACGGATGATCTGATCGTGCCCGGGGAAATTAACTTTTTCATAATTCAGTGTCTAGGGAAAGGAAAGCCCCCCATTGCGGCGTGGTTCTGATCCGCAGGTACAGGCACGTCGTAAAGAAAATCCGCTTCAACAACGCATACGCCCCTACGCCTTTATACGCTCCTCGCTGATAAAGGTTTATCTTTACCCGCGCCCATCCCGCGGGCTTTATTATACGCCGGACATGCCGTATAAGCGCCTCGCTGTCTTTAGGGATAAGGTTATCAGCAATATTAAACAGTATCGCCGCGTCCATAGACGACGCGGGCACTGTGCCGAGCGCTTAAACGCCGCCCTGAATAAAGCGTAACGACGCTTCGCTAGCGTTTAGCCGCGCGTAAAGGCGGGAGAGCGCCACGGCGCTGGAGGAAACGTCTAGCCCCAAATGCTCCTTCATGCCGCGCATAGCGAACATCACCAGCGCAGCCCCGTTTTCGGATCCGAAATCCAGCACGCTTATCGCGCCGTTGGCAACCCAGTTCAGCGCGCGGCCGAACTTTGGCGGGACACGGTTCGGAACAATCTTTCCGGGAGCCTCCGCTCCGAAAACGCGGTGCCAAAACTCGTATTTCGTTTGTAATTTTAGCCTGTCATCCATTTAAACTTTTGAGATTTTGCGCAAGCTGATCCGCGCATGAGGTAGATTTATATCCGCACTCAATGCCCTCAAGCCTTTCGATGAGATTCTCTACGGTCATGCCTTCGGCAAGTGCGGACAGCGCTTTGAGGTTGCCGTTACAGCCGTTTGTGTAGTTAATGTTGCGGACAACGCCGTTTTCAATATCCAGATCGATTTGGGTTGAGCACACGCCACGCGGATAAAAGGTATAATGCATAATAAGCCTCCTTAATGATACAATATGTGTTCAGCCGCCGCTTTTTGTTCGTGACGGCAATACGTTTTAGCGCCGGCGGATCAGCCCGCCTGTCTATTATGCCGACAGCGACAGCTATCCAGGCCATTGCCCGGTAAACGCAGTCTCTGCAGGCCCATCCATATAGACTCGCCCGTCGTCCGCCCACAGCACATTAAGCCGGCCAAGGGGGTAGCATACGGAGGCGCCTCGGCGTGTACGGCCTGTGAGCGCGCTCGCTACGACCGATGCGCACGAGCCGGTGCCCGACGCGGGCGTCTGGCCGCATCCGCGCTCCCAGGCGCGCATAACGATATTCCCTTCGTCCAATACCCTCACGAAATCAACGTTCACACGCTCCGGGAACAGCGGGTGGTTTTCAATGGCCGGGCCGTACGTTTCAATATCCAGCTCGTCAAGCTCGTCAACGAATACGACGGCCTGCGGCACGCCCATGAGCATGGCCGTAAGGAAAAACGTTTTTCCCAAAACCGATATTTCCTCTTCAACGCACTTACCTGACCCGATCATGGGTATGAGCCCCCGTTCAAACTCCGGCCTGCCCATCATCACGCGGACGGAGACGATACGCCCGTTATCTAAATATATTTCAGGCGACATAACGCCCGCGTCCGTCTCCACATTGAACGCGCGTTCGCTTACTAGGCCGAGTTCATAAATATATTTTGCGAAACAGCGCAGCCCGTTGCCGCACATATTTGCGTGGCTGCCGTCCGCATTGATTATCCGCATCCGGGCCGCGGCGTTATCCGAGTTTAACAATATGAGTAGGCCGTCGCCGCCGACGCCCGTGCGCCTGTCGCATACTGCCCGGGCAAGCCGGGCTAAATCTCCCGAAAGGGAACGCCGCCCGTCTATAAGCACAAAATCGTTACCGAGCCCGTGCATTTTTACAAAATCCATCCATTGCTCCTTCGGCTTTTTGCTCCATTATACTCTATATAAAACAAGCTATGCAAATGAGTTCACAAGTTTTTTTCTGTACAATTATCCAATATTGGATTATCATAAAAAGAGTTATTATTTTTTGCGGGGCGTATATGGGTGGTTATGAATTTATCGTAAACCCGGTGGCCGGGGCGGGGAAAAGCGCTAAGCTGTTTGAGGCTATCCGCAAAGAGCTGGACAGGCGTTCAATCCGTTACGATTATTCTATAAGCGCCTATCCGGGGCATGCGGTTGATTTGGCGTTAGATGCGCTGAAGAAAAAATGCGGCCAAATCGTGGCGGTAGGCGGCGACGGAACTGTAAAAGAGGTTGCGGGCGCTCTTTGCGGGCATGACGCGGTTATGGGCATCCTCCCGTTTGGCACGGGGAACGACCTTGCCCGCGCGCTTAAACTGCCCCGGGATCCCTTGCCTGCCCTTGAAGTTATATTGGCCGGCAACGTCCGAAGGATGGACGCGGGGTTTGTCAACGGCAGCTTTTTTGCTAATGTGGCCGGTATCGGCTTTGATGTGGACGTGCTTGCCAATACTGAAAAGTTTAAAAAGAGGCTCAACGGCATGCTGCCCTATATGCTTGGGTTGTTTCAGGCTCTGGCCCGTCTTAAGCCTCTTGATATGGAGCTGGAAACGGAAGAAGGCATGACGCGCATGCAGGGGCTTATGGTAGCGGTCGCGAACGGGACGCATTTTGGCGGGGGAATGAACGTGGCGCCCGAGGCCGACCTTTTTGACGGGTACTTTGATATATGCGCAGTTGAACGGGTAAGCGTTCCGATGTTTTTAAGGCTGCTCCCCTCGTTTGTTAAGGGCAAGCATATTAGCAAAAAGCCTGTTCGGTATTTTCGCGCGAAAAAGATAACCGTTAGGGTTAAGGGAGAAGCAACTGTGGAATTGGACGGGGAGCTGAGCGAGACGACCCCCGCGATGTTTACAATGGCGCCCGGTGCTATTCAAATGCTGTGCCCCTCCCCATTAGTATGAGGCGCGGATATATCATCGCCAATCAGCTGCCGGCCGGAAAGGCTCAGGAGAGGGGCGAAAGGCTGATACTCGGTTATGGTACGATACGCGATTCCGCCTATACCCTGCGGCTCATGCGCCTTGGAATTTACGCCCAGACCGGTTGACGCCGGCTGATGACGTGATTTAATGTCGCGGTTCCGGCGTCAGCGTATATACGGGAGATAAAAAAAGCTAAAAGGTATGCTTCCTTTAGTGCTGGGAGCGCTGAACGCGCTTTATATTACGGCGGTTACGGACTTTTGCTCAACGTTTTAAACGAAAACGGCATGCGTCTTAGATGTGTTTCTCAGATGAGCGTTTAACGTTGCGCCCCGGGCCGTAGGTTTTATGGGCCGCCGGATATTTGCGTGATAGAATCCATGAGCGCGTTGCTTTTTAAAGCCGCTGCCCCGCATTGAAAAGGGGAAGCATTCGGGCCCGAAGGGCATTAGGTATGTTAAGGCGGGCAACGCAGTTGGAGTGTAGTACATAAATTAATCTTTTTAATGAACTGTGCTCTCGCAGCCTGATACGTTTTTCACGCTTACAGGCGCTGTATGCATCATGATGCCGGGCGCAAATGATTGATGGATGGAGATGATCCGGTATGAGACGCCGCAAATATGTTGCGCGGAACAGGGCATTTACTTACAGGCGCGCCGCCATACTGGGGGGGGTGCTTCTGCTCGTTGCCGGGGCCGCTATAACGGCGGTATTTCTGCTCAAGGGGCTTGATCCCGTACGCTCCGCCAAGAAGCTTCCGTTTGGCGCGGCGGCCAACTATGAGTTTACCGGCGACGGTTTTCTGTACGCTTCCGAACAGACGCTGTATTATTATAACCTGGACGACGATGCGAAAAATTACTCTGTTCAGCTTCCGTCTCAGGATGTGCGGCTGATGGGCTCGCCCTCCCTCGCGGGCGTTTATAACGAGCAGGCCGTTCAAATTATCGGGATGGACTTTCCAATCGAGTTTTCCGGCAAGCTGCTCGCAGGAAAGTGCGGCGAGACGCATGTGGCCGTGCTTAAAGACGATTCGGGACAGGGTGTGCTTCAGGTTTTTGACGGAACGACCGGAAAACAGGTTCAGCAGATTGCGCAAACCGCGCCGCTTGTTGACTTTGGGTTTTTCTCCGGCGCCTCGCAAACGCTGTGGACGCTTGAAATGAACGATTCCGCATCGCTGCCGCTTTCGATTATATCAACATACGATTTAACGAACGCGCGCACTACGGGAGTAATGTCGGTACAGAACCAGCTGGTAGATAAGGTTTTATTCTCGGCGGAAAGTATTTTTGTGGTTGGAACCAATCATATCATACGATATGATATGGTTGGGAAGAATGAATCGTATCGGGCCATGGTATATGGATGGGAATACTGTGACGATTCGCCATCAGGGGGCAAGCGAGTGTTTCTGCTTACCCCGCGCGGTTCTTCGGGATGGGGAACAGCGCGCCTTGTCACATTGGCCGACGCCGCCGACGCCTCGCTCTCGACCGCCACAGTGCAGCTTCCGGCCGACACGCTAAACGCTTTTCTCGCGGGCGGGCAGCTATACGCGTTTACCGCGGACACGCTCAGCGTGTTTTCCCAGTCGGGCAAGCTTGTACGGACAAGCGGCTTTGACGAGGCGATTACAGGCGCGGTTAAGCTTAGTGAAAACAGGATACTTCTTATCCGGGATGGTGAGCTGTATCTGATGACCCTGTAAAGGAGGGGAAAGATGAATATCATTGATATCGCAATTCTCGCGCTGTTTGCGCTGTTCTTTTTATCGGGCTGGTACAGAGGGTTCTTATCCACTGTGCTGTCCATAGGCTCCTTTCTGGTCTCCTGGGTTTCCGGGATGCTGTTTTTGCCGTTGGTTTCTAGTGCGATTATGGGGCATGAGCGCCTTTTCAACATGATGCTGTATTATACTGAGGGATCGGAATATATCGGAAGTATCGAGTACGCAAATAGGGCCATATCATCCATCAGCGCCTCGGATTTATCCAATATTGTCAGCGAAGCGAACCTGCCCTACCCCATGGGCAAGGCCGTAACCGCCAATATCGCGCGTGAGGCGTTCGCTGCCGACGGGATAACGACGCTGGGCGATTACTTTAACCAAACAATCGTATGCGTCGCCGTAAATATCCTGTCGTTTTTGATTATATTCGCGGTGGTAAGGCTGATATTGGCGTTTGTTATCCATTGCGTGGATCATGCGCGCACGCTTCCCGTGCTGAGAATGGCGGATGGGCCGATAGGCGCCGGTTTCGGGCTGCTGCGCGGTATGTTGGCTGTGTTCGTGCTTTTTATGCTTGCGCCGCTCGCTATGACAATACTCCCAGAACAGTTAAACGTCGTAATAGAAGAATCATTCTTTGCACCGTTTTTCTATCATTCCAATTTTCTTCTTGGTCTGATACCGGGAACTTAATTCTAAAGAAAGAATAACAGTGGCATATGAGGAAAGATTTAGTTAAAAAGATACTGGTGGTTCTGCTTTCTATTTGCGTATTAGTAGCGGTTGCGCTGCTTGACCCGAACGTTGAAAACATCAGCGAAGCTCTTGAACAGGTTACTCGGGGCTGGCTGCTGCTCGCGGCGGTTTCCGCTATATGCGTTTATCTTTTCGATATGCTGCTCTACCAGCGTATTTGCAGCCTGATGCATTACCGCCAGTCCTTTCGGGAAAGCGTTATCACCACGATGATCGGTTTTTTTTACAGCGCGCTGACGCCTTTCCAATCCGGCGGCCAGCCCATGCAGGTTATACAGATGCATACGCGCGGCATACCCATCGGAACGGCGACCTCTGTTTTAACCGTTAAATTTTTGGCATGGCAGCTGGGCGTAACCGTACTTGCCACTATCGGCCTTGCCGCGCTGTGGGAAACGGTCGTAACGGCGACGGCGGGGGAAAAGGTGTTCTTCATCATCGGTTATGTCATTAACGCCGCTATTCTTATTATCGCGTTTTTCGTATTGCTGAGGCCTTCGCTGATTTTGCGCGCCGGACATGCCATACTCCGATTTTTACACAGGCATAAAATTATACGCAAGCCGGAACGCTTCGAGAAAGCCAGCGCGTCATGGGACAACACGATTAACGATTATAAAAAGGCCATTGATTTCGCCCGCAGCCATAAACGCGGCATGCTCAGCGTACTGCTGCTGGGTTGTTTGGAAGCGTTTTGTTACATGCTGGTCACGTATTTTATTTACAGGGCGTTTTCGCTAAATGACTTTACGCTGATACATGTAGTGCTCCTCCAGTCGCTTTTAACCGTTGCGGTTTCATTCATACCGCTTCCCGGGGCCTCGATAGCCTCGGAGGGCGGGTTTTACGTTGTTTTTAAAGAGCTTTTCACGGCGGTGACGCGCTTCCCGGCCATGCTGCTGTGGCGGTTGTTCACATATTACTTCAACATCATATTCGGCCTTATCGCAGTAATTGTAGACGGGTTCTCAAAGTCTAAGCATGCTTCCGCCGTTAAAGGCGAGGAGGGCGCGTGATGTATCTGGCGGATCAATGGCAGGATTATGAGATACTGGACGCCGGCGGCGGGAATAAGCTCGAAAAGTGGGGCGGCGTTACGCTGCTCAGGCCGGATCCGCTGGCAGTTTGGCCCATGCGCGAGCCAAAACAGGTGGATGCGCGTTACATCCGGTCCTCCATGGGCGGAGGACATTGGGAATATGGCAGGCAGCTTCCAGATAACTGGCGCGTATCATACGGGGATTTAACGTTCATTGTACGGCCGACCGGCTTTAAGCACACGGGCCTTTTCCCCGAACAGGCGGTAAACTGGGATTGGATGAGGCGCGCCGTCAGCGGCGGAGATCGACCCGCGCGCGTGCTGAACCTTTTTGCGTATACGGGCGGGGCCACCTGCGCCCTGGCCGCAGCAGGCGCGGAAGTGGTGCATGTCGACGCCGCAAAAGGCATGGTTTCATGGGCGAAGGAAAATCTGCTGGCTTCAGGGTTGGCGGACAGCCCGGTAAGGTTCATTGTCGACGACGTTATGAAGTTTGTAGCGCGCGAGCTCAGGCGGGGGCGCGAGTATGAGGGTATTCTCATGGATCCGCCCAGCTACGGGCGCGGGCCTAATGGCGAAATGTGGAAAATAGAAGAGAATTTATACCCGCTTGTTGAACAGTGCGCAAAGCTCCTTTCACCGCGCGCGCGTTTTTTCCTTATCAATTCCTATACCACCGGGCTTGCCCCGTCGGTTCTGTTGAACGTGCTGCGATGCGCGTTCCACGCTCGCGGCGGATTCGTGGAAGCAGGCGAAGTCTGCCTGCCCGTTACGCGCGATTCATTGGTGCTCCCATGCGGCGCGACCGGCAGGTGGCGAGCTGAATGAACATCCGTATTTTATATGAGGATAATCATCTCCTCGTTGCGGTTAAGCCGCCGAACATGCCGGTTCAGGCGGACGCTTCAGGGGATGAGGACATGCTTACATATTTAAAAAAATATATAAAAGAGCGATATAACAAACCCGGAAACGTGTATTTAGGGCTTGTGCACCGGCTTGACAGGCCGGTGGGCGGGGTGATCGTGTTCGCCCGTACCAGCAAAGCCGCATCGAGGCTATCCGACCAATTCCGTTCCAGAACCGCCGCAAAGAAGTATTTAGCCGTGGTTACGGGCAATCCCCCGGCATATTCGATGCTGGAGGATTACCTGGTCAAGGACGAAGCGGCGCGCAGGGCGCGCATAACTGGAGCGGACGCTCAAGGAGCCAAACGCGCCGCGCTTTCATTCCGCAGGCTCGTTCAAAAGCAGGACGCAAGCCTGCTTGAGGTTGAGCTGATGACCGGCCGGTATCACCAGATACGCGCTCAGCTTGCGCATTTTGGTACGCCAATCTATGGAGACAAGCGCTATAACCCGGGCTCGCGGTCCGGAGAGCAGATTGCGCTGTGGGCGTATCAATTATCGTTTATACACCCCACGTTGAAAAAAAGCGTGGTATTTACCGATATGCCCCCGGATAATACGGCGCCGTGGAATGATTATCAGTTTACGCTTAAAGGATTAAGCGAGGGGCTTGACGTGGCGTATATAGATGATAATATACTCATAGCGGATAAAGCTTCGGGACAGACCGTGGCCAAACAGGACGGCGGGGAAGACACGCTGCAGGAGAGGCTTGGCCGCGCGTTCGGCAGTGTTTACCCCGTTCACCGCCTGGATGGGGGGACGACCGGGCTGGTGCTTTTCGCGAGGAACGATATTGCGTTTTCGGCGCTTTCAAACGCTATGCGCGACAGAATGATAGATAAATATTATGAGTGCTTGGTAAAGGGGAGCCCGACGTTTGAACAGGCGGAATTAAGGACGTACGGGGTTAAGGACGCGGAGGCAGGCATGATGCGCGTATACCCTGAGCCAAGGCTCGGCGCGCGCGAGATGATTACGTTTTTCCGCGTTTTGAAGCGTGAGGGAGAGGTTTCCCGCCTTGAGGCTCGGCTCATAACGGGAAGGACGCATCAAATCCGCGCGCAGCTCTCTTATGAGGGCTACCCTATTGTGGGCGATGATAAATATGGGGACAGGGAGTTCAACAGGCGGATGGGCGCGCGTACCGTCGCTCTGTGCGCGGTACGGCTTACGCTACATTTTCCAACGGGTTCGCCTCTGGCGTATTTGGATAACAGGACGTTTACCGCCGATCCGCCCTTTTAAAGGAGTAAATAATGGCTGATTTCAGCGTGTTTGATATTATCGGCCCCAGAATGGTCGGGCCGTCAAGCTCCCATACGGCGGGGGCGGCAAGGCTGGCTTACATGGCCTGGAAGGTTGCGGGCAGGGATGTGAAGAAGGCTGAGCTTACGCTCTACGGCTCGTTCGCCAAAACCGGGCGGGGGCATGGCACCGATAAGGCTTTAGCCGCCGGAATATTGGGAATGGCCCCGGACGATGAGCGATTGCGGTTTTCTCTGCTTCTAGCGCAGGAGGCGGATGTTGAGATTACCATCCGTTACAGCGATGAGGAGGCGGAGCATCCCAATACAGCGAGAATTCGATGTACATCCTCAAACGGTTTGGTTACCGAGGTCGCCGGCGCTTCCGTTGGGGGAGGCAACATCCTGATAACGGAGATAAACGGCATGCAGGTGGAATTCTCCGGCGAATATCCGACCCTTATCATCCGGCATGAGGACGTTCCGGGCGTTATCAACAGCGTGTCGCTGATTCTGGCGAAGGAGAATATCAACATCGCGTTTATGCGCGTATTCCGCCACGGAAACCGGACGGACGCCTATATGGTGATTGAAACGGATACGCCGGTTGACGAACGGACACGGCAGCTTATCTGCGACTGGTGTCCTAACGTAAGGGAGGTGAGGTGCGTATGAATCTTCAGTTTTCCAATACGGACGAGCTGCTCAGTCTGTGCAAGGAACGTAAATCGCCCATTTCGCGCATAATGCTGGAGCGTGAGCTTGCGCGGGGCGAAAGGGATCGCGCGGCAATCGCGGAGCATATGGCGATGACGCTCAACACGATGCGCGCCTCCATTACCAAGGGGATTGAGGAAAAGCAGAATTCGGTGACCGGGCTAACCGGAGGCGACGCCGAACTGTTGCACTCCTTTGCGCTTCGCTCAATGATGGGCCCGCTCCTTTGCCGGGCGGTGGCCGCATCAATGGCTGTCGTAGAGGTGAACGCTTCCATGGGCAGGATTGTCGCGGCACCCACGGCGGGGGCGAGCGGCATACTGCCCGGGGTGCTTATCACGTGCGGGGACGCCATGTGCTGGAGCGATGATCAGCTGATAATGGGCCTGTTCAACGCGGGTGCGATAGGCTCGATTATCGCGTCAAACGCCACGATATCCGGAGCTGAGGGCGGGTGCCAGGCGGAAACGGGGTCTGGGGCGGCCATGGCCGCGTCCGCGTTAACGGAGCTGCGTGGGGGCACGCCGGCCATGTGCGTAAACGCCGCCGCTATCGCGCTGAAAAATGTGATGGGGTTAGTATGCGATCCGGTCGCCGGGCTTGTGGAGTGCCCGTGCATAAAACGCAATGCAATCGGGGCGGCGAACGCCGTTTTGTGCTCTGATCTGGTGCTCGCGGGCATAAAAAGCATTATACCGCTGGACGAGGCGGTGTCGGCCATGCGGAGCGTGGGCCGCGCGATGAGCCCGGATTTGAGGGAGACTGCCAACGGAGGGCTTGCGGCTACGCCAACCGCTAAGCGGATACGCGCTCAGCTGGGTTTGGATTCCTACGAATAGCGCTTGAGGTGGACGAACCGCCTTGGGTTTTATACAGCTCGAGACTTAACGACATGCCGGGCGCGCCCCGGAATGTATACAGAAAAAGTTGCGCACAATATGCGGATATGCATGGCTTTTTCAACGATGCTTTACTGCTTGTTAAGCTGCTCGATAATTGCCGCGCGGATCTCCTCGGTAGTCATGACGATGGGAAATAGGTTAAAACCCTTGCTGACAAGGCATTGTGAATCTGACGCGCATGTCGTCAGATTCGGTTGATAGACTACGGGGCGCGGCCCTCGAATCTCCAGGTTGTTTTGACAGCCTTTGGGCGCGCCCGGCATTTATGCAGAAAAATTGTGCGGATACTGCTCACTTGTTTCGAGGCGCTTTTCAGAAGCAGACCGCTTGAATATGCGGATATGCATGGCTATTGCAGCGATGCATTACTGCTTGTTAAGCTGCTCGATAATTGCCGCGCGGATCTCCTCGGCAGTCATGTTGATGGGGAAATAGGTTGAGCGTTCGAGCATATTTAAGGAATCGTAATCCCTTCCGCTCGTAACGCCAATCGCCTCAAGCTCTTCTTTAGAAAAAGCGTCTATACTCGAAATGCTTCCACACACGACGTCACTCCCGTCGTAGAGCACATAGGCTCTGAATGGAAAATAAAAACTCATTTCCTCTAAATCGAACTGGTAAACCGTATACTCTTTATCATGATCAATCTCAATTCCCTTATCCTCAATTTGCTGCATAAACGGTACGCTGTATCTGTTGTCGCTTTCAAAGAACATACCCTTAAGAGGATCGTTATCGAATGCGTGCATTGATTTAAGCCAAAGATCGCTCATGTGCCAGCCAAATGACTCAACATATTTTTCGGCTTTCGCTCTGCCAGCGTCGTAGCTTGATAAGAGCAATACGGCCGCGATACAAAGCGCGGCAATAATCAACACGGCCGCCGCGGTAATCCAAACCCTTTTTTTGGTCATTGCGCAGAACCCCCTTTTATTAATACGTAATCGGGATAGTCTTAGACGCCGTTTTGCTGCCCAGAGCCATGGTTTTGACAACCTTGCTGTACGGCCGGGGGCCGTCGACGCGGTAGCCGACCACAATGGACGCCTTTGCTTTCATGCTTATGGAAGAATCGTCCCAGCCTACGAAAGTCATAAGATTAAATACTCCTATCCCGTTTTTCGTAGTGTTCGGGGTGGCCCCGCTCCAGTCCGTCGGAGGGGGCACCGCGCCGGTTCCGCCGAAATAGAAGTGGTGGTTGGATTTGACATTATAACCAGCCTCATAATGAAGCGTCTTTTCCGTGTACGATGTCGCCACACGAACCTCAAATATGCTGTAACTGAAAACGTCCAATGGGTTCGGGCCGGATAGATAGGGTACGTACAGGGTAACGGTATTTGACGAGGATTCGGGGCTGGAAGTGACGATTAACATATCTGAGTTCGATGAGTACATATCCACGTTTGCGGAGTACAGCCGCGCCCAGTCCGCGCTTGAATCGATATTGCTCGTCACATAGTTCAGGATGGAGGAGTTAAGCGTGGTTACCTTGGAGTAGAATTTAAAGTTCTTGCCTTCCTCTATTTCACTTGGGCAATAGAGGGACAGCGCGGCGGCATTCCTTGAGTTCGGCATTGTATAGTAAGTGGTTAATTGGTGTATAGGCTTACCGCCATTACGCCTTGATGTTCTCGTTTGCGTCCCATCCATCGGACTGGCCTTGCTCTTGTTCATCCATTTTTTTGATGTACTCAAGGTTTACCGTTTCAATCGCCTGGTTAAACTCGCCAAACGTTAACTGGATGGGTGCGGATTCTTCCGTCAGCGCCCCTATGGAGGCAAACAGGTAAGCGGTCCGCGTATCGTAATCGTAGCTGAGCGTTACGGCGGCGGCCTCATTCCCCGCCGTCCCCGTGAAACTTGCTAAAAATGTGTTATACCGCCCGTCCTTCCACCTGAACGCGCTGCCCGCCGCTGATAGCTTTACCTCTTGCCCCGCTAAGCTTATTTGGCCCTCTAAGCCGCATAGCCCTTCGCGCTGCAAAGTCACGCGCGCGCTGATATGCGTATTGCCGCTTTTCATATTGTGATATTTGTCAATGTGGGGGATCTTGAGCGCTTGAGGTTTTGCGTGCTTGCCCTTATCCTTTTCAACAAGCGGTTCATTGATTTGAATCACTTCACCTCGGCCCGCGTGATACGTACCAAGGGCATGTACGGGCAGGCAAACGAGCATTAAGAAGAGAAACGCGAAAATGCTGGATAAAATTCTTTTCATGCTATGACCCCTTTTCATTTATAGTAAATTTTAACACATATTATATACAGCTATCAATACGAAATTGCTATAATAGCCTTCAAAATAAATATATGTTTTTACTTTGCGTTCGTTCATATTCTAACGGATGCTCAGCTGCGAGCTAACATAACCAGGACATTGGGCATTAGGAGAATGCGGCGCGCTTTATAGAGGGATAATTGCGAGCTTGAACGCATGCGGCTGGGGTAATAACGCCGGCGTTGCCACGAAAAAACCACAGCTTACAGCCCGATGGGCCGCGGCCGCCGAATCCCCGAGGTTTTTTCAGCCTGAGGAGCGGGACATTCTCGCCCCGGATGCTGCCATTACTTTATTCGGCGCATATATCCCGCCGGCGCGCACGCCTATACCTAAAACCGGAGAATATGGAATTAACATGAATAACCTTGCATCATGGAATAAACACCCGCTTTAACAGACGATTCACTTATTTGCCGCGCACAGTCAGCCGCGGCGCTTACAGCTCCTTTTTCCGGTAAATACCAAGGGACACGGCAATGGAAAGCGCAAGCGCGGCTGTGGCTGCTGCGGGAATAACAACTGGAAGCGCCCTTATCGCCGTTTGCGACGCGGCGTCCAGGCTGCCTTGGAACAAAAAGGACAGGAACATGGGCAGAAGAATCGCGGTCATCATCACGAGCCGGGCCTTTTCCGAACCATATTTAAATAGTATCGGAAGCGTGACGGCCAGCAGGATAATACCTATGCAAAAAAACAGCAGAGAGTTAACAACCGCGTCCAGGGGTTCGGATAAGCTGAACAGGCATTGCGTCGCTATGCTCAGCGCGCACCCCAGCGCGGCTGGTATGAGGCCGACAATGTATTTGCTCAGCACGATATGCCTGCGCGATACAGGCATGGTAAGCGCATAAACGTCCCATTTCGCCCGCTCATCGTAGGCAAGCGCGTTCGGCGGAAAGATAACCGCCAGCATCACAGTTAAAAAGTTTAACAGCCACGGGCTTTTATTAACAATGGAGAGCGCGGTATAAAAAACCGTAAGCAACCCTACGAACCCAATCGTTTTGCGCATGTTTAAGAAATCCTTCAGAATTAACCCTTTCATTTGCCGCCCTCCTTAACATAATAAAGCATGATATCCTCAATACCGGCCCTGTGCGAAGCGGAAAAGGGCCGCGCGGTTTCTTTGAGAACCAACGCCTCGACCCCGAACGCGTTTTTACGCGCGCCAACGACGCTTGCCGGATTAATTCTCTCAAAATCTGAAGCCGAGCAGCGAACGATGGCGTAGCGCTCCGTCAGCTCATCCTTTGGCTCGGAGAAAACGATTCGCCCCCGATGCACGAACGTGATATAATCGCAAGCCTTCTCCAGATCGCTCAGGATGTGCGAAGAAAGCAGAACAGCCTTGTTTTCATCCTGAATAAACTCAAGGAATATATCCAGCATTTCGTCCCGAACGATGGGATCCAGGCCGCTCGTCGCCTCGTCAAGGATCAAAAGCTGCGAATCGTGCGATAAGGACGCGGCGATGGAAAGCTTCATCTTCATCCCGCGGGACAGCTCCTTCACCCTTTTTCCTTCCGGCAGGCCGAATTGCTTGAGGTATGCCGAAAAACGCCCCGCATCCCACGTGCGGTAGATGTTTTTGAGCACCAGCGCCACGTCGCGCAACCTCATCTCCTCTGGATATCCGCTTTCATCCATCACCACGCCAAGATGCTCCCTCATAAGGCCCAGCTCCCGCGCGTTGTTTTTGCCCAACACGGTAATCTCCCCTCTGTCCGGCTGGATTAGACCGAGTATAGACTTAATTATTGTCGTTTTTCCGGCCCCGTTTTCCCCGATGAGCCCCATGATGCATCCGCGTTCCAGGCATAGATTCACATTATCCAACGTAAATCCTCCGTAGCGTTTTGAAACGTTTTTTAACTCCAATGCATAGTTCATATACTATTCTCCCGTTCATTCAGTGTTTTCAATATCAGCGAATACTGCTTATTTATTCGCCCTGTGCTATTGTTTCCAGCATTTCAGCCAGTTCCTCAAGTGTAAGCCCGCAGCCTAAAGCGATTTGCGCCGCGCGGCGCATTAGATCCTCCGCCTCCCGAAGGCGCTGTTCCCGTATCAGCTCTTTATTACCGCCGCTGACATAGCTGCCTTTACCCGTAAACGAGCATATAAACCCCTCCCGCTCAAGCTCCTCATAAGCGCGTTTTGTGGTGATAACGCTGATCCTCAGCTCCTTTGCCAGTAGGCGCATGGACGGGAGGGCGTCGCCCTCCTTGAGTTCACCTGATATGATCAGGTTTCGTATTTGGCCGGCTATCTGTTCATAGATCGGCTGCCCGCCCGCGTTGCTGATGATGATATCCATAAGGCCTCCTATGCATATTGTATATAAATAATATGCACAATATGAACAAATGTCAAGGTGTTTATTGACTCAAATATTGGTAATTAATTTAAACTTGTTTTGATACCTCTTTATGGTTCTTATTCCGTATTTTATCTCACCTATATCGACCGGTGCTTTTATAAGGCGTGAAAACTGACGCATTGCTCAATTAAAGGTATGCGATATAAATCGCTATCTGAGGGCTCAAAAAGACGGCAAATTAACTTGCGACAGGTCTTTCACGAGGAGAACGCCAAAGCACGCAACCCCGTGCGGCGCAAAGCTTATTTTTTTAGATATATTCCTTTCCCTTATGCTCTCCCTTGTAAAGTGGAACCTGTCACCGAATTATCGGGTTTGTAATTTGAAAAGCAATTTCTCAATTCGTTCTGTACAATCCGCTTCGCGCGCCTCCTTTTTTCTCCAATCATCCGAGAGTGGAAAGTAAATTTTGTCGTTCACTCCTTTGCCCATATCCCATTTTCCATTAATGTTCCTGTTCTTGATCAACCAGGTGACAACAAAATTCAGCTGATGTTTTGAGCATTCATATGCGGCAAGCAATTCTATTGCGGCCAGATAATAGCTGGCGTTTTTGCTTTGAAAAACTGAAGGTAAAATACTTATTTTGCCGTCGTATACATAATATATACCACTCGCTTTTCTTAATACATACCATATCATCGCGTTTTCGATTTTGGAGTCAAGGGTATCCCTCAGCAACGAGAGGGGGTAAAAATGTACAAAATCAATGAGCCTCGCGCCTTTTGGCCGCGTGCCTAATATGTCCTGATATGCTTTGACATAGGCGTTATGTTCATACTCACCCGTTGAAAACGCGCTTGTAATAATTTGCGACCATTGTGTGGCGATTTGGTTGGCCATAAAATTATCGCTGGTAAATCTTCTAACCCATGCTGCGAGCATTAACGATGTGAAGATGCTCCAATCGTGTGTGTTTTCTTTTCTATCCGGTATTTCGTTCTTCCCAGTCAGGCAGTCGTTCATATAGCGGACCGCCTTTTGTATGCAATCATCTGAGATGGTATAGCCCAAGCGTTCAAGCCGCCTGAGCGCTTGTTCAGTTGTAATAGGAGAGTTATGGTATTTGGAAAGCGAATGAAAACAACCGAAATTTCCGTCTGCCTCCTGCAAATCAATAATTTGATTTGCCCATTTGCCGCCTTTATGCATTTTATCATCCTCGCCAACTCATTTACGTCGTACTGATTATAATTATTTTGTTTTTTAGAACACAAGTTGTCAAGGGGGGAAATGATAGTATTGCATAAAGAAAGCGTGTTCATAAAATATGGTCAAACGGATGAAAAATACTTTTCTCATTATTCTCTGTTTTGTATTGATGCGCAAAGTATTATTTATTACAATAAACGAAAGGAGCGTCTAGGGAAAGGACACAATGGTTTTCAGAATAAGGCTGTTGGAATATGATAATTTGAAATGATCAGCCTCTAGCCGTTTAATGATTGCGAACCGACCTAAAGCTTAACGCAATCGAGAGCACAATCTATCTTTTGCTTAGACGGTTGAAACGAGGTTTTTTGTTATTATTGGAGAGAAAGCGCGCCAGGCAAGCCGCTCCGAAGGTACCATTTCCTCAGCGAAAGATGGTTTAAGTCCCTCTCCATGCCGGATTTGGAATGGATTAAGGTGATTGAATAGATTAAAAACTCATGGAAAGCGAGGCGCCACAATGAATCACGAAGCCGAAAAATATCTTCAGGAAGTAAGCCGCGGATTAATTAACGTATCAAAAGAAGATGAGAAGGATATACTCTTGGAAATTAAGAATCATATCCATGAAGCCTGTGAACAAGGCGAGAGCACCGCCCAAACCCTCGCCCGCCTTGGCTCGCCCGACAACCTTGCCAAAGCGTATTCATTCGGATTTAGTGCAAAGCATCAAAAATTAAAGCCGACGCATATTATGAAAAACTTTATGTTTTATGGGTCCGTTGGGTTTTCAGGTTTTCTGGTCGTACCCTTGCTATGTATATTGGCCATTACATTTTTGATGGTCGGCACAGTGATACCGGGAACCGCCGTATTGAATTTAATAGGAGTTACTCAAATTCCTATGTTTGTGTGGGGAGAGGCTTCTATACCGCCGGGCTTATTACAACTTGCGCTGGGCATCGCGGCCGGAGCTTTTTTCATTTGGCTGGTTTGGCTTTGCTGGCGTGGTCTAAAAGAATATATAAAGGCGATTTCAGCAAAATACCGTAAGCTCACTTTAAGAAAATGATTTATACTCCTTTCTTAATAAGAGAGCGAGGACGCGGGGGAGCAGCCGCTGCCAGGGCTGCCATAACCGACGTGCCGGAGCGCCGGTATTCCCGGCAGGGTTTTTATCCTCCCCAGGATATTTTGGACAGCAGCACGGCAGCTACGGCCCCCGCGAGGCCGCTTATGAGCGCAACCGGTACGCTGTGGCGCGTTTTAAGTACCTTAACCGAGCCGTAATAGAGCGCCACGGTATAGAAAATGGTTTCAGTGGAGCCCACCATTACGGAGGCGATAAGCCCGGTCATGGAGTCCACGCCGTAATTATTGAATACATCCTGTAAAAGCGCCAGCGCGGCGCTGCCGGAAAACGGGCGCAGCACAAATAGAGGGGTTAATTCGGCCGGCATACCAATCGCCTCGAGCGCGGGCGCGCATGCTTGAACGAGTACGTTAAGCGCTCCGGACGCGCGAAAGATATTGAGCGCGATAAGCATCGCGGCCATAAATGGAAGTATCTGAACCAGCATCGGCAGGGAATCGGCCGCCCCGCGGACAAACGCGTCATATACGTTTACCCGCTTGAAAAGCGCCCAGATAATCAGGAGGAAGATTAAAGCCGGCAGTATCAGCGCGCTGAACGTCATGGAAATACCCTTTCAAGCAGTTTGCACGTAATAATAGCTACGGCGAATGCGGCTACGGAGGATATGAAGGTCGGCACGACGACGCAATACGGGTCTGCCGACCCCGCGGCGGTACGCATAGCGAGTATGGTGGTAGGCAACAGCTCGATTGCCGAAGAGTTCAGCGAGAGGAACATGCACATATCGTTCGTGGCGCGCCCGGGCTGCGGGTTGTTCTCCTCAAGTGCCTTCATGGCGGCAAGCCCAAAGGGCGTTGCGGCGTTTCCCATGCCGAAAAAGTTCGCCGCCAGGTTCAGCGTAATGGGAGCGACCGCCTGCCCAGCGCCGGGGAAAAGCTTTCTGAGCAGGGGTTGGGTCAAGCGCGCGAGCGCATCTATCAGCCCGGCCTGGCGAGCCACCTCCATCAAGCCCATCCATAGCATATACGCGCCGCCGAGGGAGATGCACAGCGTTACCGCTTCGCCCGCGCCCATCACCATGGCGTCGAGCAGCTGATCCGCGCGGCCGCCGATTACGCCGGCCAATATGCCGATGGCTATCATACCACCCCAGATAAAGTTCATCATCTCAATCACCCGCAATTTGTGTTATCAGCATTCCGATAACCATATATATGCTTGATTGAAGGCTCCGCATGCGCGGTAAAAAAAGCGGGCATGAGCGCATATATACTTTATTTTGCTTGTATGGGCGCTTGATTAATGCTATAATATCGATAAATAAATACTGATATTCCGCCCGGGCAGGCGGAAACGAGGAGGAATATGGTTAGCATCAGCGTATGTATTGGCAGCGCCTGCCATTTAAAGGGTTCGCCCGGGGTTATAAGCGAGCTGCAGAGGCTGATTAAGGAGCGCGGCCTAGATAAAAGGGTGGAGCTCAAAGCCAGCTTCTGCCTAGGCGACTGCATGAACGGGGTATGCGTTAAACTTAACGGCGAGCTGCTTGGGCGGTTTGATATCGCCAATACGGAGGCGATGTTCGACGCAAAGGTTATGCCGCTAGTGCTGGAGGAGAACGAGCATGAGCATTATTGAATTAAAAGAGGCGAACTGCCGGAACTGCTACAAATGTATACGGAATTGCGCGCTTAAGGCGATTTCATTTCATAACGACGAGGCCAGGATATTATCGGATGATTGCGTATTGTGCGGCAAGTGCGCGCTTATCTGCCCTCAGAACGCGAAAAAAATAAAAAGCTCTGCGGATCGCGTACTCAGCGAGCTTGAGAAGGGGAGGCGCGTTTACGCAAGCGTGGCGCCCTCGTACGCGGCCGCGTTTCCCGGGGTGGGATTTGACCAGTTTAAAGCGGCGCTCATGGCGGCCGGGTTTGCCGGGGCGGAGGAAACGTCCATAGGAGCGGCGGCGGTATCTGAGGAGTATACCCGGCTCATGCGTGAGGGCGGCATGAAAAATATCATCACTTCCTGCTGCCCGTCCGTAAATATGCTGGTGGAAAAGTATTTTCCCGAGTTGAAGATATACCTCGCGCCCGTGGCAACGCCCGCCACGGCGCATGCCCGCATGCTGAAAAAGGTATATGGGGACGATATTCTAGTGGCGTTTATCGGGCCGTGTATTTCAAAGAAATATGAGGCCGAACAGGGTAAGGATATATTTGCCGCACTCATGTTTGAGGAGCTGGAGAAGCTGCTTGAGGGGAAGGGCGCTTCCATCGCGCAGGGCGGAGGCCCCCGGTCCGCGCGCAGGCCGGACGCGCGGCTTTACCCGCTTCCGGGCGGAATAATTGAAACCGTACCCGAGGCGGGGAGCCTGAACTATAAAACGGAGGTTGTAAGCGGGCTGGATCGGTGCATAAGCGCGCTTAAGGATCTTCAAGTCAACCAGGTTTGCGCCGGTCACTTTATAGAGATGAGCGCATGCGACAATTCCTGCGTATCAGGACCGGGCATGCAATATAAAGCGGTTTCGTTCTTTATGGCGAACGAGCGCATTCACGCGGATGCAAAGGCCCCCGCCGGGCGGAGCGCAGCGACGGAGGGCATAAGCGCGCCCATGAGCGCCGCGTTCGAGCACGTAAGGATACGCTCCAATATGCCGGATGAACGTACGATTGCGGCCATTCTCGCGTCCATAGGCAAAACGTCGCCCGAATCCATGCTTAATTGCGGAACCTGCGGCTACGATAGCTGCCGGGACAAGGCCATAGCCGTATTTCAGGGCAAAGCGAACCTGAGCATGTGCCTGCCCTATATGCGGGAGCATGCGGAATCCCTGTCCAACGTGATAATTGAAGCGACGCCGAACGCGCTAATCCTCATTGACGGGGATTGGAGCATCCTCCAGTACAACCGGGCCGCGCAGGCGACGTATGGAATAGACGAAAGCCAGGGCGTGGGCTACCCGGCCACGCTATACCTGCCAGCGAGGGAGCTGGAGGAGGTACAAAGCACGCAGCAGCGCGTGACCGACCGGCGTGTGAGCGTTTGCGACGACAAGCGGGTGGTCATACAAACCGTGCTCCCTGTGCAGAACGGGGATTACCTGATAGTCGGCAAGGATGTGACGGATCAGGAGGCGACGCACAGGCGCATGGAGGATATGCGAAGAGAGATGCTTGAGACGGCTCAGAACGTTATCGATAAGCAGATGCGCGCGGCGCAGGAGATTGCGAGCCTGCTCGGGGAAACGACCGGTGAGAGCAAGGCCGCGCTGATTGCGCTGAAAAAATCCATAATGCGGGGCGAATGAGCGGTATGAAGGAATTGTTTTTTGAAACGGGCTGGGGGAGCCTGTGTAAATACGGCGAGGAATTGTGCGGAGATAAGGTGGAAATTATTAAATGCGGCGGCGACACCATCATGGTGCTTGCCGACGGAATGGGGAGCGGGGTAAAAGCGAACATCCTGGCTTCCCTCACGAGCAAAATCGTATCCACCATGCTTGAGGCCGACGCCGCGGTTGAGGATATTGTTGAAACGATGGCCGCCACGCTCCCCATCTGCCGCGAGCGCGGCGTAGCGTACGCCACGTTTACATTTTTAAGGCTGTCCCCCTCCGGGCAGGCGCGAATAGTTGAATTTGATAATCCGGGCCTTGTGCTATTGCGGCGCGGCCGCAGGCAGGAGCTGGACACTGTTGAGCGGGTAATCGGCGGCAAGCGTATCCGTGAAAGCCATGTTATCATGGAGCCCGATGATCTGCTCGTTTTCTTCAGCGACGGCGTTATACACGCGGGCATCGGCATGACGCTGAACCTCGGGTGGCAGCGCGATAACGTGATTGATTATCTGGAGAGGCGGTACAGCGCGCACTCATCGGCCCAGGCCGTGGAGGAGGATTTGCTTGAGGCGTGCAACATGCTGTACGCAGATAAGCCGGGCGACGATACTACCGTAGCGGTATGCCGCGTATTAAAGCCCAACGTCGCGTATGTTATGGTGGGGCCGCCTATGGATCCGGCGGAGGATGAGCGTATCGTATGCGAGATGATGGACTCGCCGGGCGTAAAAATCGTGTGCGGCGGTACGACGTCGCAGATAGTAAGCCGGGTTACGGGCCGGGAGCTTGAAACGCAGCTGGAATATGTTTCTTTGGATGTGCCGCCCGTGGGCAGGATAAGCGGCGTGGATTTGGTGACAGAGGGCGTTGTTACGTTAAGCAAAACGCTCGAATTGATGAACAGGTATGAAAAAGGCGGGCCGGGCAGGGAAAACGCCCTCAAGAGCAAACGGGACGCCGCCCACCTTCTCGCGTCGTACCTGATACTCAAATCCACGGGCGCTCGCTTTATCGTGGGCAGAGCCCTCAACCCCGCGCACCAGAATCCCGAGATGCCCATCAGCCTGAACATCAAACTCAAGCTGGTGGAGGATATTGCGGCATGCTTGCGCAGGCTGGGCAGAGACGCGGCGGTTGAATATCACTGATTGTTCTTTTTTAGGAAGGCGGCTTATGGAAATGATGGATACGGAACGAAAGCCGGTCTCCAAGCAGGCGTTCGGCAGGCTGCCCCGGTACCTGACACTGCTTTACGGCATAAAGCAGTCCGGAGGCGAATCCGTTTCAGCGCCCATGCTGGCGGCTAAACTGGGATTGAACGAGGTTCAGGTAAGAAAGGACCTCGCGGCGGTAAGCGCCACGGCGGGAAAGCCCAAAAAGGGTTTTGAGGTCGAAGGGCTCATCGCGGATATCGAGGCTTGCCTTGGCTATGATAATATAAGCGAGGCCGTGCTTGTGGGCGTAGGTCATCTTGGCAGGGCGCTACTGGCGTACGGCGGGTTCGAGGCGTACGGGCTCAATATCCTGATGGGGTTTGACAGCGACCCCGCCCTTGAGGGAGGCAGCGTGTCCAACAAGCCTATTTTTCACGTTTCACGGCTTGTGGAGCTTTGCAGGCGGATAAAGGCGCCTATCGGTATTATCGCAACGCCCGCCCAGGCGGCGCAGGAGGTTTGCGACCGCCTTGTGGATGGCGGCGTTACGGCCATATGGAATTTCGCGCCCGTCCATTTAAACGCGCCGGAAGGCGTGCTGGTGGAAAACGAGGATATGGCGCTGGGGCTTGCGCGACTGTCCAGCCATCTCTCTGCGCTTAAAAATGAGAGTCGTTAAACGGTTATATTACGGCGGGTGCGGCGGAGCCGTGCTGCGCTTGCTGAAAATAGGAGGGAAGCATTGAATATACATTATCTTCGTTACGCGGTTGAGGTTGAAAAGGCCGGCTCCATTTCCCAGGCCGCCGAAAATCTGTTTATGGGGCAGCCGAACCTTAGTAAAGCAATAAGGGAGCTTGAAGAAAACATCGGCGCGTCGCTCTTCGTGCGCACGCGCACGGGCGTTGAGCCAACTCAGAGCGGCGAGGAATTTTTGTTTCACGCAAAAAACCTGCTTGCACAAATGGACGATTTTGAGTCGCGCTTTGAGCGCGGGAAAACCGGGGCCAAAACAGCTTTGCGCGTCTGCGCGCCGAGGGCCAGCTATATCTCCTACGCGTTTACGGATTTTATTAACGGGATCGGTGAGGAAGCCCCTTACGCGTTTGAATACCATGAAACGGGCGTGGGCAATACGGTTAACCATATCCAGTACGGCGAATCAAATATCGGTATAATCCGGTTTCCGGCTGAGTATATGGATCATTTTATGCGCTGGCTTGAGGAAAAGGGTATGGCCAGCGAGCCAATATGGATGTTTGAATCCCGAATCATCTTTTCCAAAGAAAATGCCCTGGCCGCGATGGAGAGAATCGGGCAAGAGGCATTAAACCAATGCGTCGAGCTTACGCACGGGGATATCGCGATTCCCCAGCTTTCCTTCTCGCAAGCCCGGCGCATGAAAAACGAGGAGAACGCCAAGCGCAGGGTGGTTATCTACGAGCGGGGGAGCCAATTCGATTTACTCAGAAGGGTACCCAATACATACATGTGGGTTTCCCCTATGCCCCGGGAAATACTTGAACAGTACGGCCTTGAGGAACGCCCGGCGGACGAAGCGCCAAGATGGTGCGACATGCTGGTCTATCGGGAGGGATACCGCCTCAAACGGCTGGAACTCACGTTTATGGAGCATGTAAAGCGCGTTCGGGATGGGCTTTTATGTAAACCGGAAGGATAATATCGATAATGCCATATCGATAAATAGATACCGATATGCCGCAGATACATTTTACATTGCCTTCCAAGTTTGATATTTTGTTGACAGAGAAAGAAACCGCTCCGCTTCAAGCGGCGGACTCAATAGATTAAAATATTGTTTTTGGAGGTATTGATTATGGCGCGCTTTACTCTTCCCAGGGATTTATATTTTGGAAAAGGCTCCCTAGAGGCGCTCAAAACGCTAAAGGGGAAAAGGGCGATTATCGTTGTCGGCGGCGGATCCATGAAGCGGTTCGGCTTTCTGGACAGGGTCATTGGTTATTTAAGTGAAGCCGGCATTGAAACGAGCCTTTTTGAAAATGTTGAGCCTGATCCCTCCGTTGAAACGGTTATGCGCGGCGCAGAGGCTATGAGGGAGTTTGAGCCGGACTGGATAGTATCCATAGGCGGCGGTTCCCCGATCGACGCCGCGAAGGCGATGTGGGCGTTTTACGAGTATCCTGAAACCACGTTTGAACAGCTGATTACCCCGTTCAGCTTCCCCGAGCTGCGCCAGAAGGCGAAATTCGTGGCCATTCCCTCCACCTCAGGCACGGCCACGGAGGTAACGGCGTTTTCTGTCATAACAGACTATGCTACGGGCGTAAAGTATCCGCTGGCGGACTTTAACATTACCCCAGATATCGCGATTGTCGATCCGGATATCGCGCAGACCATGCCAAAAACGCTAACGGCGCATACGGGTGTGGACGCGCTCACCCACGCGATTGAGGCTTATGTTTCCACGCTGCATTCCCCCTTTACCGATCCGCTGGCGCTCAGGGCCATCCAGATGGTGTTTGAATACCTTGAGGATTCGTTCAACGGCTGCGCACAGGCGCGGGAGCAGATGCATTACGCGCAGTGTATGGCGGGCATGGCCTTCTCCAACGCGCTGCTGGGGATCGTACACTCTATGGCGCATAAAACCGGCGCGGCGTTCTCAACGGGCCATATACCCCACGGCTGCGCGAACGCCATCTATCTGCCGTACGTCATACGCTTTAATAAGCCCAACGCGGCTGAACGCTATGCTGAGATAGCGCGGTTCATCGGGCTTGACGGCAGGGACGACGATGAGCTCACTGAGAAGCTGTGCGCCAAGATCGAGGGGTTGAATAAGTCGCTGGGCATTCCAGCAACGCTGAGGGAGTTCGGCATAGGCGAAACGGAGTTTAACGAGAAAATCGCCAGGATTTCGGAGCTGGCCGTGGGCGACGCCTGCACGGGCTCCAACCCGAGGCCTATTGTACCAAAGGAGATGGAAAAGCTGTTTAGATGCATCTATGACGGCGCGCGCGTGGATTTCTAACTTAAACAGTTATATATACTTAAGTTGGCAGGGCGGTATACCGACCTGCCAATTCTGCTTAAAAAGCAGCCGCATCGCTTCTTTTTTAGATTCTACATGGGTCCTTGCGTGATTGGCCTGATAACGCTTTAAGCGGGGAAGGCAATGAAAGGAGTTCAATTATAACGGGTCTTTTGCCGCTTATGAGCAATTATCGCGAGCGTACGGCTTATGCCTTTGCAGTTGTCTTTGGCGGCGCGGGCAATCCTCCCGAGGAGGCGCGGCGTGCTTGTACCGGCGCGCGGTATAAAGCATTGCCCCGAGAGGATAATATAGTATAGAATGGAAGAAGGATACAAACTTAAGGTAAAGAAAGGCAGGAAAACATTATGTCAGCGATAAAGGCGATGGACGATATTTATTATGTTGGCGTGCTAGATAAAGATCTGCGCGTGTTTGACATCATCATGCATACGCAATACGGCACCACCTATAATTCCTATCTTGTAAGGGGCGGGGATAAGACGGCGCTGTTTGAAACGGCAAAGGATAGATTTTTTGATGAATATATCAAGAACATACGCGAGGTGTGCGACCCGGGTGAAATCGATTATATCGTAGTGAACCATACGGAACCGGATCATTCCGGCTCGCTGGCGAGGCTGCTCGAATACGCCCCCAACGCGACCGTACTCGGGTCGGCGACAGCTATCGCTTTCCTTAAGGAAATTGTAAACAGGCCGTTCCCGCACAGGGTGGTAACGGAAAAGGATTCGGTGGATTTGGGCGGAATGACGCTTACGTTTATCCACGTGCCCATGCTGCATTGGCCCGATTCCATGTATACCTATATTCCCGAACGCAAGGCGCTTTTCACTTGCGACAGCTTCGGCTGCCATTATGCGGACGAAAGGATATTCAACGACCTTATTGAAGGGGATTTTACCGACGCGTATAGATATTATTTTGACAACATCATCGGCCCCTACGCAAACCCGCACATGCTCAACGCCATTAAGCGGATCGAGGGGCTGGACGTTTCCTTTATCGGCAACGGCCACGGGCCGGTATTGCGTGAGAACCTGGATAAATACATCGGCATGTACAAGCGGTGGAGCGCGCCGGAGGAAAACCGCCCGGTATACGCTTGCGTGGCGTACGTTTCTTCCTACGGCTATACAGCGAGGCTTGCGGAAGCTATCGCGAACGGGATCAGGGAAGGCGGCGTAAGCGACGTAAGGCTTTATGATCTGGTTACGGACGATAAGGCCGAGGCTTCAAAAGCCATTGCGGGCAGCGCGGGTTTCCTGCTCGGCAGCCCGACCATTTTGGGCGACGCGCTCCCGCCGGTTTGGGAGATGCTGCTCGATCTCAACCCTATCATACACCGTGGGAAAAAGGCCGGCGCTTTCGGCAGCTACGGCTGGAGCGGAGAAGCTGTTGGGAACCTGACCGACAGGATGAAGCAGCTTAAGCTAAATTTGCCCCTGCCCGGGCTAAAGGTTCGGTTTAATCCTTCGGAGCGGCAGTTGGACGAGGCGACGGAGTTCGGTCGTGATTTTGCGGCGGCTGTTCTTGAAGGATAAAAAAGGAGCGCGTATTATGGTGAAAAGATGGAAATGTGAAATATGCGGCAGGGTTTTTGAAGGGGAAAACCCGCCTGCGCCATGCCCCGTATGCGGCGCGGGTGAAAGCGCGTTTACCTGCCTGGATGCGCCTAAAGCGGTAAAATGGCGCTGCGAGGTATGCCTTCAGGTGTTTGAGGGGGATCAACCCCCCGTGCCATGCCCCGTATGCGGTGCGGGCGTGGACGCCTTCGTGCCCGTCGCGGAGGAACAGGGCGCGTACAAACGTGACGCTTATGAAAATATTGTAATTATCGGCGGGGGCGTGGCCGGGCTTGAGGCCGCCCGCTCGGTTCGCGAGCGCAACAGCCTTGCGGCCATCGCCGTCATTTGCGGTGAAGGCAGGCCGCCGTACAACCGCCCCGCTTTGTCGGATGTGGTTGCGGACGGATACAGCTTCGCCGCTATCGAGCTGGAGGATGCGGATTTTTACGGCAAGAACCGGATAACGCTCATCATGGACGCGAGAGCCGAGCGGGTTGATACGGCCGCGCATACGGTCCATCTGTCCGATGGGCGGGAACTTAGGTACGATAAGCTTTGCTTGGCCACGGGCGCCTCGGCGTTTAATCCGGTAAAGGAGGAAGCGGGTTCCGTACCCTGTACGGTGCTGCGCACCTACGATGACGCCCTGCGCGTGATGGAGTACGCCTCCGGCGGCAACCGGGCGGTCATTGTGGGCGGAGGGATCCTGGGTATAGAGGCCGCCGCCGCCCTTCGGGAACGCGGCTGCCGAGTAACCGTATTGGAACTTTCCGGCGGCTTACTCTCGCTTCAGGCGGATGAGGAAACATCAGAGCATATCCGCTCCGCGCTTGAAAGCGCGGGCATACACGTGATTACGGGGCTTAGCGTTGCGAGCGTGGACGCATCAGGCGCTCAATTAACGGACGGAAGCCGGATAGACGCGGATTTTATACTCGCCAGCGCGGGCATACGCAGCGATACGCGGCTTGCGAGGGATATGGGCCTTTTGACAAACCGGGGCGTAGCGGTGGATGAATGGATGCGAACAAGTATGGAAAACGTGTTTGCCGCGGGCGATTGCGCCCAGGTTAACGGCAAGGTTGCCGGATTATGGAGCGCCGCGGCCGCGCAGGGACAGGCCGCGGGGGCAAGCATGGCCGGAGATGATTCCGCGCCGTATATGGAGGCCGTTCCGGCGACAAGTTTTGAAGGGCTGGGCGTTAAGCTTTTCAGCGCCGGGAGGGTTCGCGGCAAATCCCTTTCAGTGATGAGCTTTAAAGAGCCGTACGGCAGTTATAAAAAGCTGTTCTTTGAAAAAGGCGCGCTGTGCGGCGCGGTGTTTTTTGGCGATGCCGGGAAAAGCGCCGGGGCTATCAGCCTGATCCGGCAGGGCGCGGGCGTTTTAGCCGCTGCGGAGCTTCTGGCGTAACCGGCGCGCGAGGTTTTTTGTTGAATCGGCGGGCTGCAAAGCGGGCAGGCCGTGGCGTCTTTGAACTCTAAGCCGCTTTACGGGGTACAGCCGGTAGTATTGCCGCTTAGTTATCAGGCCGCTTGTTTAGCCCAAGCCCGCCGATTTTATGCGCGGCCGGGAACATTCCTCCCGTAACATATGACATGAATGGTTGCCGCGCATCCAAGGGGGTTGAGAGCGGCAAACCGCCGCCCCGGATTGCCTCGGGAGAACGCCGGTGATATAATGGACACCAAATGCCGGAGGTCGATTATGCGGGTCATAGAAGCGATAAAAAACAATGCCATTATACTTATCGCGCGGGGGATACCGGACGATAAGCTTGTCAATGCGGCGGAGGCGGCGTTTCAAGGCGGTATACGCTCTATGGAGGTCACCTTTATACAAAACGGGGATCCAGAGGATACGGCGAACGCAATCCGCCGTCTTCGGGGCGCGTTCGGAGGCGAGCTTCTCGTTGGAGCTGGAACGGTCATGACGGAAGACCAGGCTAAGTTAGCCAGGCAGGCCGGCGCGCTGTACGCGGTATCCCCCAATACCGATGAAAGAGTAATAAAGGCGTGCAAGCGCCTGGGATTAATCTCCATCCCCGGCGCGTTCACGCCGTCCGAGGTGGCTTTGGCTTACTCGCTTGGAGCTGATATGGTCAAAGTGTTCCCGGCGGATATTGGCGGCCCCGCATATATACGGGCGCTCAAAGGCCCGTTCGCACATATCCCCCTTGCCGCGGTGGGCGGGGTTACGCCCGAAACCATCCGCCCGTTTTATCAGGCGGGCGCGGAGGCGTTTGGGGTAAGCTCGGGCATACTGCCTATGGCGCGTATCTTGCGGGCCGATTATCAAGAGATAACACGCCGCGCGCGTGCATATATGGAAGCTTTATGCCTGAAAAAGTAAAAGGAGGCCGCCATGCGACTATTCATCGCGATTGAAACGCCGCAAAACGTCGTTCGCGAACTTATCCGTATTCAGCGGGCGCTTAAGTCAAAAAGTGAGGGCGGGCGGTTTGTGCCTGAATCCAACTTTCATATTACGCTTCAGTTTTTGGGCGACGTCGGGGATATAAACGGCGCGGTCATGGCTCTAAGGCACGCTTGCAGGGGCATCCGTCCGTTTCCTCTGCATCTTGGCGGCTACGGGTATTTCAGCCGTGGCGACGCGAAAACGTCCTTCGTGAACGTGCTGGGGAATCTCAGCGAGCTTCGCGCGCTGTATGAGTCCCTTTCAAGCGCGCTGGCGGACGGCGGTTTCCCCCGCGCGAACAGCCGTTATACGCCGCATATTACGCTAGGCAGGAATGTTCGGCACAGCGACGAGGCGGGCGAAGAGCTTAAAAGCATATCGCTCAACGCATCCATGCAGGTACAGGAGGCAACCCTCTTTGAAAGCGCACGCACGGATGGCGGCATGGAGTATATCCCGCTGCACAGGGAGCGGTTCTAGCTGCGCCGCGCCTCATTTTCTCTCCATAGAGGCGTTATTATCTTTTTTAGTGAGCCGTTGAGCATGGATGGAAAGGATTGGGAATGAACGAGGTAAAAAAGCCGCTCGTCTCCGTAATTATGCCCGTATATAATGGGGCGCCGTTTGTCAGGCAGGCCGCTGAATCGGCGCTGAGGCAGTCCATGGGCGATTTGGAGCTGATTATAGTGGACGATTGCTCGACGGACGGCTCGGCAGCCATCATCGCGCGCCTTGCTCAAATGGATTCGAGGATCCGGCCAATATACGCCCAAGCAAACGCTGGCGTTGCGGCTTCTCGCAATATAGGGCTGAACACGGCCAAGGGGGATTTTACCGCCTTTTTGGATTGCGACGATATATGGCTTCCCAATAAGCTGGAGCTTCAGCTTGCGCGCATGAGGGAAAAGGACGCCGATATCTGCTACGCATCCTATTCCTTTATCAATAAGTCAGGCGAACCCGTGGGAAGGCCCTATATCGTACCGGAAAAAACGGATTATCGCTCCCTTTTATATGAAAACGTCATCGGGTGTTCCACCGCCCTGTTCAGGCGCTCAAGCCTTGGCGGGCTGAGGATGGACGGGAACTATATGCACGAGGACTATGTTTTTTGGCTGGAGGCGCTAAAAATTCCCGTTAGAGCCGCGGGAATACGGGATGTGCTTGTGAAATATCGCCTGGAGGGCCGATCTTCAAACAAAATTCGGGCCGCGCGGGAGCGCTGGCGGATTTATCGAAGGGCGCAGGGGCTCGGCCTTTTGAGCTCGGCGCTATGCTTTATTCATTACGCGGCAAGAGGCGCGGTTAAGCGCATCCCGCGACGTTAAACACAATACGTTTTCCAGAAGAAAATAGAGTAACTTTTATGAGATTTCTACGTGAAGGGATTTGAACGGATAGAACCTGCGTACAATATTTAGAAGGAAAAAATGCGGCGGTTCCACGCTTTGAGCGGCTGTTAAATCTTTTAATTTTATCGGTGGAGGCTGTCTTGGAAAAAGTAATTTATTGGAACGGAACGATTTTAACTATGGATGCGGCGCGCCCGCAGTCTGAAGCGCTTTTAACGGACGGCGGGGTTATCGAGGCGCTTGGGACGGTTGAGGCGTTAAGCGCTCTTTCCCCTGAGGCGCGTATGGAGGATCTTCGCGGCTGTACGCTCATGCCCGGGTTTATCGACGGGCACTCCCACCTTTCCGCAGCGGCGCTGCAATCCCTTTTGGTAAACGTTAGCCCTCCGCCGATTGGCGTTTGCGGCTCGCTGGACGATATTCTGAAGGCTTTAAAGAAAGCCCTTAGCCAGGGGGATTTCTATGAGGGGCAATGGCTTATCGCGATGGGATATGACGAATCCAAACAGGGCCGCCGCCCGGCGCGCCGGGATTTGGACGGCGTGAGCGATACCATGCCCATCGCCGTAACTCATGCTTCCGGCCATTTATGCGTGGTCAATACGCCGGCCATGGCGCTTTTAGGGTATACGGGCGACAATTTCAGCGTGCCTGAGGGGGGCTTCGTGGAGGAGGACGGGCTGCTTAAGGAGCAGGCGTTCCTTTCGCCTCTCAAGCAAGCCCTCATGAAGGGGCCGACAAAGGAGCAGTCGATAGAAGCTGTTGGAAGGGCCTCGGCGCTTTACGCTTCCTATGGCTATACAACCGTACAGGACGCTCGTACAACGCCGGAGGATCTCGCGTTGATTCAAGCCGCCGGTGAGCGCGGGCTGGTCAAAACCGACGTTGCGCTCTATCTTACGCCGGAGCTGGCGCGTCAAGCGCTTCCTAAAACCGCGCCGCAGCGCGGCGCGTACGCGAACAGGATCCGGCCGGCGGGCTACAAGCTTTACTTGGACGGCTCGCCGCAGGGCAAAACGGCCTGGTTGTCATGCCCGTACCTGATTCCCCCGGAGGGCCGGGGCGCGGATTACCGGGGCTTTCCCACTCAAAGCCGGGAGGAAGCGATAGCCGCTATGCTGGAGTGTATTGAAAACCATTGGCAGATAAACGTACACGCGAATGGGGACGAGGCGATTGAGCGAATGATAAGCTGCTACCGCGAGGCGCTAGCCCGGACGGGAAGCAGGGAAAAGCTTCGGCCGGTTATCATACACTGCCAGACGGTGCGCGAGGATCAGCTTGAAAAAATGAAGGAAACGGGCATATTGGCCAGCTTCTTTTTGGATCACGTTTATTACTGGGGGGATTACCATTATGATTCCGTATTGGGGCCGGAGCGCGCGCGGCGAATCAGCCCGCTGCGTTCGGCTTTAGACAAGGGGGTAACTTTCACCATCCACCAGGATACGCCCGTCGTACCGCCCAACGCCATGCTTTCCGTGCATAACGCCGTAAACCGCGTAACCTACGGCGGCAGGGTATTGGGGGCTGAGCAGCGGATAAGCGCGCTGCAAGCTGTCAACGCGCTGACGGTTAACGCGGCGTATCAGCTTTTTGAGGAGAACGCGAAGGGGATCCTCGCGCCCGGCAAGCTGGCGGATTTCACAGTGCTGGAGCAAAACCCGTTAAGCGTATCCGAAACCAGCCTTAAGGACGTAAAAGTAGCGCGAACCGTAAAGGAAGGCGAAGTGATATATGACGCGGGGGATTTTCTTGGATAGTCCCGCAAATGGGCGCACGGCATACCTTCGGCCGGAAATAGCCGTGATGAAAACGAGAGAGCTTACGGCGCGTTTTTACGACCCGGCGCGATTTATGCCCCTGTGCCGAGATTGTGCGAATTACGGAAAGAATTACGCTTGCCCGCCGCTCCCGTTCGATGCGGCGGACAAGCTTAGATCTTACGCGTTTGCGCATATTATCGCCGCCAAAATCGCCGGTCAAGGCGGACGAACCCGCGCGAAATTTGAATCGCTTCCAGCGTGCCGAAAAATTGCGCCCTCCGGTATGCCCTGCCGATACGGGCGCGTGTTTGCGTACCGGTATCAGCTGGGGGAGGGGCTTGAGAGCCGCTTTCAAGCCGCCAAGCGCGCAATGGATGAATGGCTCTTAGTGATGGAATCGGAGCGCCCGGGCTCAACCGCCTTATCGGCAGGAGCTTGCGGCCTGTGCATCCAATGCGGCCGTATTGACGGCGAACCGTGCCGCTACCCGGAACGGGCGCGCGTTTCGCTGGATGCGTTTTCCCTTAACCTTACGGCGATTGCGCGCGATATCTTCGGCATGCCGCTGTTATGGCAAAATCAAGGGAAGCGTGGGTATCTTGTAATCATCAGCGCGCTTTTCACAAACCATTCAGGCGGTACCCTGCTATGACGCAGCGCGCGAACGAGTGATTCAAATTCACGTTAAAGCCGAATAAACGCCTTTGGGACAAAGTTCGTATGCAAACATTCAATCGCTGTTTTATATGGTTCTTTTATCTATTGCGCCCTATATTTCGAGAATGAAGGGATTAAGCAACCCTGCCGATAATGGATATAAACCGCTTGTGATCTTTTCATTCGGCGCGAGGAAGGTGCTTGATTGAAAGAGAACCCAATTGAACTTTATCTGGGAGGGGTTCAGCGCAATCAAGCGAGAACCCTCCCAATTGGAGGGTTCTTGCCGCAGCCTGTCAAAAAAAACCCGGGGTTGGGTCGGAGCCGCAACCCTCATAGGCTTTCAACCGAACCTGACGACATGTGCGTCAGATTCGGGATGCCTTAAGCAGCAAGGGTTTCTTTGCACGGGGCGCTGACTGCGCCTATCTTTAAGCGCTCCGTGTTAACACGAAAAACGTGGCGCAGCCGCTTTTTAGACACACTGAAGCGAGGGCCCTCCTAATAGGGGGGTCCTCGCCGCAAACATGCGCCCGGCGGCTGGGCCGGGAGGTGATTATACCATCAGCACCAATTTATCGCCCTCGTTCAATTCCTCCTTAAGCGAAGGATCCCGATTTAAAAGCGCGGTCCTCGTGGTCGAAAAGCGCTTTGCTACGTCAAACAGGGTTTCCCCGGCTCCAGCGAAATAAATCACAAGCCCGTGCCGAATACAGCCGGCTTCACATTCCTCAGCGCCTACCGCAGCCTGCGATTGAATTAAGTCATACAGCTCAACGTTGAAGAATAAGGTAAAGCTTACTTCCGCGCTGCGGCCGCCCCCGGCGGCGGTAACGCAGACGCAGCGCGCTTCAACGTCCGCCTGCGAACCAAGGCTGCAATCCGCGTCAAACTGATGGGTAAACGGGATATCCTCAGTAAACGCGTGCAGGCGCCCCTCCTCGCACTGATATATGACGTAAGTGAACACAATTCCGTCCACGCATAAGCGCCCCTGCTCGCATGACTGGCAGGTAATCACTGGACGGGCCGTTGACGCTACGATACGGTAGATGTTCGGCATGCCTTCCGGAACCGATACGTTTTCACTCAACGATACGCGCTTTTGTATATCCATCAGGTGTACGGGCAGCGTAACCGAAGCTTGCTTGCACGCTAACGCAACGGAGGGGGAATACGCGTCGACCGGCAGGTCAAGGTTTACGCGCCTGACGCCGAAAAGATCAATTTTCAGATCCGCCTCTACAGATAACAGGGAGAATTCCTCGCCCAACGGGCGTATCACCAAATTCTCCGCCTGAACGCTGCCGGTTATCTGACCCGGATCGCCGTCAAGTTCAACCGATTCGGCGAAGGGGATATGCTGTACAAGCTGCGTAAGCCGCCCGTCGCTCCCTTCGCAAACGGCCATTATGGTCAACGTGCCTTCTACAACCGCGCGGTTTCCCTCGGCCTGTATATCGCGTATAACGGCGCACCCGGAGCTGCTTAGCACCGCGCTAACGCCGGAAGCCACGACCTCCTCACGCATACGCGATGTGCAGCGCCCGAGGCTTTCCCTCTTCTTGATGTTCAGCGGCAGGTTTTTAAACTCCATATCGTTAACGCCTCTAATGCCTGCCAGCACCCTGAGGGGGGATGCATCGAAAAGCGAACAAGTTAAATCAACCACCGCGTTTAATTCGGGCATGCCTCCGCCCGCCTCGACCTGAAGGGTTTGGAGGCAAGCCTGGACCTTTGCCGTCATGCCCGGCAGCGCGCCTTCGCAGGGGATGGTGTGCTTAAACGGCGCTGTGGACACGAAGGCGAACGGCTTGCCCTGTGCGTCGGCACAGAAGATATCCAGCTTTACCCGGCCATCCAGAATAACCCGCCCCTCCACCGTTTCAGCGCTCGATACAATGACCTCGCCGCCCGCTGATAATATCAAGGCGGCGCTCCTTCCTTCAGGAACAGGGATGGCGCCGTCCACCAGCGCCTGGGATACCACCTTGGATACCAGGCGTTCCCCATTCCAATCGTTATATAAAAATTCCATACAAACGCCTCCCAATATACAGATACCATATCATATTTGCACAAAACGGCGATTATGCGTTTTTTGAGCATGAATATCAGATAGCTGTTTCACGAAAAGCCGTAAAAGTACCGCGGCGCTCATATGGAAAAACAGCCTTGGGTAACTTTACAAAGGGTACGATGTGAACCAGGAGTATCAAGACTGACGTTACGTGCCGGGCGGTTCAGCCCAAAAACAAATGTTCGCGCGCGCAGCGTAAGCCGCCGGCAGGAAAAATGAGGTTAGTTAATTTCACCCGCCGCTTACGGGCGTAGTACGGATACAGAGCACGCGTAAGCGATGAATACGCATAAACTTCTGGGCAATTTTAACGCTAAAGGCGCTGAGGCGCGGAACATACAAAAAGCGGCTTGGCCGCTTTTCGATTGAAAAAGCCCCGCGGCCGTCTCCTCTGGGGAAGATCGCGGGGCTCATGCTCTGTTAATTTACAGGCTTACGTTTACCCGTATTGCGAGCGCCCTGCTTCCGCCGATCGGGCGGTCTGAACTGAGGCCAAGGTAGCCCTCGCCCAGTATATTGTAGAGATTGCCGGAAATGTTAAACTCGGGCAGCCTACCCAAAAGCTTTTCGCCGTCCGTTAAATATGCAAGCTGTACAGGCGACGCTAAATCGCCCTCGTTGGTCCAATCTCCGCCGCTGGTTATATAAACAAGCGCGCCCAGCTCGCCGTTGAACAACTCCCTTGCGCTTTTTCCTTCGCATTCAAACAGTACGCTCGGGCAATCGCTTAGCGTTGGCGCTTCATCGTAATCGCCGCCGGCAGAGCCCGTCCTCGGCAAGCCGTATTTTTCGGCCGATTTTTTATCCGCGTAAAAACCAGTCAGCTTTCCGCCCTCAATCAGCGGATAACGCTCGATGGATACGCCTTCGGTATCGAAGAAGGGTACCATGAGCGATTCCTTAGTGCGGTCAAGGCCGAGGGAAAGCGCGCTGTTGAATAGCGTTTGGCCCAGCTTTCCGCAAAACAATGAAGAGCCGCGGTTAACGGCCTCGCCGCTAAGCCATTGAGAAAGCTTATAGGATACATGTTCCGGCATGATGAGGATCGGCAGCTGGCTGGATTTGGGGAGATCAACGGCGGTACAAAAGGCGTTAAGCTGCAGCTTTGCCTCGCTTAGCGCTTCCTCCCAGCTAAAGTCGCGGTAATCGCCCATGATTCCGGTATCGAATACATTAACGGAGCCTTTACCGCGCACGAGCACCTGCAGGGAATATATCCTGTCTAAATCAACAAGCTCAAGCCCCGCGTCGTTTGATATGCTGGTTTCACGCTCGATAATCTGGATTTTATTGCTCAGCGTAAGGCCGGGAAACGCCTGGGTAATGTCATTCAAAAAATCATCCGCGCCTGTTAGGAACTCATTATCCGTCATGCTCCGCCCCCTTAAGTCGCGCGTGCGCCTGCCGGTTTCCGGCATAAAGGGATACTTGACCCGATCCTCAAGGTTATCCTTGGCGTCGCGCCACGCCTGTTCGTCCGGCTCGCCAAGTGTTCCGGATACGCCCAGAAAACCGTTATGGTAAACCCGGCACCCGCTTTTAACTATGTGTTTTTTCATCAGGGAATCCACCGCGTTCGCGCTGATATTGAGCGAGGTGGTCTTTTCTTTTATCTGATAAAGCTCTTTAATCATTTTATCGCCTCCTATTGCGCATGTATCCCGTTTATACGTACGTACGGGCCGCCGAACTGCACCGGCAAACCCTGCTGCTCCATCTTGCCGCAGCCGCCCATAGCGGAGCTTCCCATCTCCACCTTATCGGACACCCCGTCAATCTCGTGCAGCGTGCGCATGACGTTACCGGTAATAACGGAAATTTTCACGGGCTGAGCGATTTTTCCGTCGCGTATCATATATGCCGTGCGCGGAGCGATGGTGAATGTGCTCATGCCCGAGCCGTGATTAAAATCCTCAATATATAGCCCCTCTTTTACCCCTGAAAAGAGTTCCTCCTTGGTCTGCGTGCCCGCGCCAATCCAAGTTGAGGTCATGCGCACGATGGGCTCATACTCAAAATCGATGGCCCGCGCGTTCCCTGTAACGCCCTCGCTCAGGGCGGCAGCCGTCATCGCACTGTGCAAACGGCCGGTTAAGATTCCATCTTTTATTATGTAATTGGTTCTCGCACGGCAGCCTTCGTCGTCGAAATACGTATAGCCAAGCCCCTCGTCGATTCCGGAATCGATGATGTTCAATATGGGGCTGCCAACCTGCTTGCCAAGCCGCCATTCGCGCCGCATGCTTTCGTCGCCTAGCATAAAGTCCGATTCGCTCTTATGGCCGAAGCTTTCATGGGCGAACACGCCGGCGACCGCCGGGGAAAGAATACAAGTATAATCTCCCGGCACGACGGGTACGGCGTTGAGGGCGTAATCCACATCGCGCGATACGGCGTTAATTAACTCAGCCTCGTTGTTGAATAAATCCTCAAAATGAACGCGCACGTTGTTCCAACTGCCATTGAACGGGAACTCGTTGACGGAAATAGCGTAGCGCGCGGCCACGGTACAGAACTGCTTATCAAACTCCACGTCGGCGCCTTTGCTGGACATAAAGCGTTTGAGGCAGTAAACGCCTTTGTAATAAACATCGGAAGAACGCGCTTTGCCGGATTCGCGGATTACATTGGCGTAGCCCTTTATTAAGTTCAGTTTATCCGCTTTTGAAACGTCGCTCAGCCTGCGGCCTTCGTAACGGATGCATTTTTCCCTGTTGACCTCAAGGCGCTTTACGGTTTCATTTTCGTAAATTTGCGGGCATCGCCCGGCCATTTTGGATAGCTCGTCTATAGCCGCCTGTACCCCTTGTGTTCCAGTTATGGAGCTGTAATACCACCTGTCCCCGTCGAACACGCGTATAAGCGCGCCTATCGTTTTGCGCGTTTTGTTCTGTGCAAGCTCATAATCCTTCAAATGGATAAATGTCGTTGTTTTTTCCTCTATACGAACATCCGTATAGAGATCTTGTGGATACCGATACATAAGTTCCTCCTCGTATTGTATGCTACTTGTCCGAAACTCAGGCTTGGGACTAGGGTGCGGAGAGTTTATGGAGCGCGGGCTGTCAAAGGTGGTTACACCACTTTTTGTATGGGTGCTTGAAGCGCTTGCCGGGTTGCGGACAACGCCTCAAGCGGGGAACCCGTAGAGGCGAGCGCGCCCCCGTTAATGAATCAAGCCTCAAAACCGCTTTTGTTTTGCGCCCGCTAACGTATAAAATTCGTGCGCAGCCTAGGTTCCTGCTCCGGCGGGTGTATTCCTGCGTTCGCTCCGGCTTCGATGCATTTGAGCAGCCAGGCCATGTTTCTGCCGAGCGCGCGCATCACCTGCATCCCCTCCAGATCCTGCGCCGCCTCCTCAGGCAGGTTCCCATGCACCATCGGCCAATAATGAGAGGATACGATCGGCATGCTGGAGATGCTCAAATATTTTTCAAGCCGATCAAGCGCCGCGGTAGTACCGGCCCTGCGCGCGGATACCACGCAGGCTCCGGGCTTATACGCGAAGTATTGCTTACCCGAATAGAACAGCCTGTCTAGAAACGCGCACAGCGCTCCGTTCGCCGACGCAAAATAAACGGGCGATCCAATAACAAACCCGTCGGCGGATTGCGCTTCCTCAAGCGCCCTGTTTACCACGTCGTCAAAAACGCACATTTGCGAACTAACGCATTGCCCACAGCCGACGCACCCGCGTACGGGCTCCGCCCCAATATGAAAGAGCGCCGTTTCAACGCCGCATTCCAAAAGCCCTTCGCCAACCTGGCTGAGCGCGGTATACGTACAACCCTTCGCGTTGGGGCTTCCATTTATCAGCATGACCTTCATACGCTTCCCCCTTAAAATTCAAGTTCCGGCTCCTAAAGCGGGCCTGCTCTAATCATATCATAGTTCCATAGTTTAGCAAGAATGCTAAAAAGGACGAAAAAAGTATGCCTCCGCTTCATGGGTTAGGTGCGCATGGGGGCGGATTTACAGCATATGTATGGTATTGACAAGCAATATACGTGTACGATAACATGACGGTGTTTGGCGCGTGATGCCTGCGGCCGGCATGGATAGAACAGTAAAGCGCGCGAAAAGGCAGGTCGGTAAATCCGCTTTGCTTTAGCGGGGGGCTTTTATGACGGAAATAATGCGGACGTTAGGTAATTTAAAACCGGGACAAGGCGGGATGGTGCTTCGGATTGCCGGCGGCAACTCAAAGGCGCGCCGCAGCCTGATCGATATGGGCATAACGCCCGGTACGCTGATTAGGGTAAAAAAGATAGCGCCCATGGGCGATCCGATGGAAATCACGCTCAGAGGCTATGAGCTTTCGCTCCGCCGGAGCGACGCGATGTCCATTCAACTGATGGACCCCGATCAGGAAGAGGCGTTTCGCGTAGAAGAAGAGCGTATCCGGCGGGAATATGAGAAAAAGGGGCGGGAAGCTCTCGGCGAACACGGCGTCGTGCGCCACGCCTCGGATATGGATGAACACCGCCGAGCCGCACGGATGACCGAGCGGATGCTGGAGCAGCGTTCCATCCCCTGCGGTAAGGGGAAGCGAAAGCGCGCGTGCGCGGCGGAGGCCTTTCCCAACAGCGAGCAGCCGGTGAGGCTTGCGCTTGCCGGCAACCCTAACTGCGGCAAAACAACCCTGTTCAACGCCATGACGGGCGCGCGGGAGTATGTGGGCAACTGGCCGGGCGTAACGGTTGAAAAGAAGGAAGGCCGCGTTAAGTCGTTTAAGCGCGGCAAGGGCTGCCCGGACGGGCTATGTACGATGGGTCATGAGATGACGCTCGTCGATCTGCCCGGAATCTACTCTCTTTCCCCTCATACGATGGAGGAGATCGTCGCGCGAAACTATATTATTCAAGAAAAGCCGGACGCCATTATCAATATCGTTGACGGTACAAATCTGGAAAGGAACCTGTACCTTACCATACAGCTCATGGAACTTGAAAAGCCCATGATCATCGCCCTGAACATGATGGACGAGGTGGAGAAGAACGGTGACTATATCGACTGCAAGGCATTGTCCCTGGAGCTTGGAATACCGGTAGTGCCCATAAGCGCCCGCACCGGCCGCGGGATAGAACTGCTGATTGAATCGGCGCAGAAGCTGATACACGCGATACATACCCAGTATCATGAGGGGTTTCGTATTGAGCCGGACGACGTTTACGACGACTTCACGCATATGACCCATCACCGCATAGGCGATTTGGTAAATACGGCGGCCGCGCGAGCGGGGCTTCCGCTTCACTGGACGCAGATAAAGCTGCTTGAGGGTGATGAAATGGTGCTGAGCCGCCTCAAGCTCAGCGCGGATGTTCAGGCGCGGCTGAACGCCGTTATCCATGAATACGCGAAAGCTTCACAGCTGGGCGATAACGAAAGCCGGGTCGCGGACAGCCGCTACCGGTATATCAGCCGGGTAACGGCAAGGGCGCTCGCGCGCGGGCGCCGCCCTGGGGAGGAGAACGTATCGGACCGCATCGACAGCGTGCTTACCCATAAGGCGCTCGCTATTCCGATTTTTATACTCGTGATGGGCCTCATCTTTTTCCTGACGTTTTCCGGGCCGGGCGCTTTCCTCTCAGACGTTGTGGCGGGCTTTATTGATCAGACGGCCGCCCCCTTCATTTCCGGGGCGCTTAACGCCGCGCATGCGCCGCAATGGTTCGTCAGCCTGGTCATAGATGGGATATTCGCGGGGGTTGGCGGCGTGCTCACGTTCCTTCCTCAGATTGCGCTGCTGTTTCTGTGCCTGAGCTTGCTTGAGGATAGCGGATACATGTCCCGCATCGCTTTTATTATGGATAAGCCCATGCGACGATTCGGCCTTTCGGGGAAAAGCTTTATTCCGCTTTTAATGGGGTTTGGCTGCACCGTTCCCGCGGCGATGGGGGCGAGGACGATGGAGAATGAGCGTGATAAGCGCATGACCATAATGCTGCTGCCGTTTATGAGCTGTTCAGCAAAACTGCCGGTGTATGGATTGCTTGCCGGCGCGTTTTTTTCAAAGGGGAGGGGCTTAGTTATAATCAGCCTGTATGTGCTGGGGATAATCGCCGGAATCCTTTCCGGGCTCCTATTCAAAAAAACGCTATTTAAGGGGAATGACGCCGCGTTTTTAATCGAACTGCCTCCATACCGCCTGCCCAAGGTTAAAAATGTTCTATTGCACGTTTGGGAACGCGTAGCGCACTTTCTTGAAAAGGCGGGTACAATCATCTTCGCCATGAGCGTGGCGATATGGTTCCTCGAAAATTACAGCTTTTCATTCCGGATGGTAACGGATGCATCCCAAAGCATGCTGGGCGCTCTTGGCGGGGTATTAGCGCCTCTTCTAGCCCCGCTGGGGTTTGGAACATGGCAGGCGGCCGTTGCGCTTTTGGCCGGGTTCGTCGCAAAGGAGGCCGTCGTATCGGCTATGGCGATGTTCTATGGTTTTACGCTGGCAGCTGGGGACGGAGCGGTGCACGCCGCGCTTTCCGGTGCGTTTACTCCGCTCTCCGCTTACAGTTTTCTGGTGTTCGTGCTGCTGTATACGCCCTGTATGGCAGCCGTGGCGACAATTCGTCGCGAATTGAACAGCGCGAAATGGACGGCGCTTACGGTGGGTTATCAGCTTGGCGCGGCTTATCTTGCGTCTCTGCTGGTATATCAGATAGGAGGGCTGTTTGTAAGCTGACGCAATCGCGTTTTAGTGATTTGAGTAACACGCCGCGCATGCCAATAGCTAATCGCTTAAGCGTATATAAGAGCGCGGCAAACAAAGGATATGAATTGGAGGGATTAGGAATGCCGTGGTACCTGATAGCTGCCGCTCTCATACTGGCCTGGTCGGCGTTTTGCCTGATACGCTGGATTCGGCGTAAAGGCTGCCGGGGCTGCGCGAATAAGAGCGGATGCGGCGGCCGGTGTAATTATCGTTAATGCCGCAGTATGGTTCACCTGTTTAGCGATGGCAGGGCATGCTGCAATACTGATGTAAATTAAGCAGCGGCGCAAAGGCGCGCCTTACTACCCCCCTCTGCGCTGACGGGAGGTTGAAAGCGCCGAATTTTACAGCTAACTTAGGCCCTGAAACATCAGTCGCCTCATCGCATAGTCAGGAGGGCGGGCTTTTTTCAAGCCAGGCCTTACGGGCATCTTGAGGCATGCGCGACCACTTAATCTTTAATCTCCGTGCGAATGTGCAAATAAACTGCTTGCTGCTTGGCGGATTATTGTGATCATAGAATCCGAACAGCTTTTTAAACCGCTCCGGGTTGCCGTGTTCCCACGCATGTCGGATAAGCTCACGGAAATTGCGCTCGACGCTTGCTGGAGTCGTTCCGCAGATCTGTGCGATCTTCGGATACAGAAACTTGGTTACATATACATCATCCTGATCGTTTCGTAGAATCTCCTCAACGCCGATGATAAACTGAATATACCCTTTCCGTCCGGGCAGTATGCTGTAATTCATGGTTTCCGTCTCGATAAATGCGCGCATTTATAGCCTCCTGGTTAACTGATTAAAATGTATATATAAAAAATCGCGTATCGATTAACTCAATGTAAAGCTGGTTCACCAATTGTCAATAAATACTATAAAATGACTATATCTACCAAGTCTAACCCGTTTCGCGTATTCGTCAGTATTCATCATAATATGAGGTAATATGATATATGCAAAACCCCTTATTCACATAATAAGAGCACGTTCGGGCAAGCTAAAAAAAAGGAGGTTTCATTCATATGCGCAATAGAAAACAAAGCACGACCGATATACCGGATATTGGTTCCGCGGCCTCGGCATACGACTGCACAGGACTTATGCCCACGCCGCCTAATGATGAAGACGAGATGCAGTCTTATCAGGAACTGTATGGAATGGAAATCCCTAAAGTGTAAGATCAACCAGATTAATTTAAAGGGATAGTGGAATACTAGGAATGAGGTGAAAACAGTGCTTAAACGTACCGTAACAGCCTTGAAGTTCGCTCAGAGAAAGCAGGCCGCGTATACGCAGGCGGTTTTTAGTCCGGGCGACGGATGAGGAAGGGCCGCAATATTGCGGCCCTTCCCAGCCTGTCAAAAAAACGGGGTTGGGTCGGATCCGCGACCCCCATAGGCTTTCAACCGAATCTGACGACATGTGCGTCAGATTCGGAATGCC
>UQWD01000008.1 GCA_900544555.1 uncultured Eubacteriales bacterium | reverse complement strand
ACTTGCATGTGTTAGGCACGCCGCCAGCGTTCGTCCTGAGCCAGGATCAAACTCTTTTGTTCATATCCTTTGACTCTTTCTTTCGCTTCAGCTCGTTATCTCCCGGCTTTACGCCTTCTTTTCACTCGCCTCCGCTCCTTTGCGCTTGCGTTTCTTTTCAGTACTCTTCAGTTCTCAAGGTGCCGCTGTTTTTTGACAGCTTATTCATTATACCCATCCCTCTTCCTCTTGTCAAGCGCTTTTTTACACTTTTTCTGTTTTTTTTACAAAAAACGCATTATAAGCATTGGTTTAATTAATGTTTGGAGGTATATACGCAGCTTTGATTCTTCGATAAGGATTTTACCCATAAATTCACGGTGTTTTGCTTCAAATCAAAGCGCATTTTCACTTGGTTGACGGTAAACAGCATGAAAATCGAATTATTCGATGCATACGCGCCAGTTAACCTTCAAAGATAAACCTGCTTTATTATCGCTTATGTGATGTTTTTAACAATATGATGTTTGCAATACGAAATCAAAAGCCATATTGCGAGGATATAATAAAATCGAAAACCCTTCGTAATATACTGCGTACGAAATTAAAGCGCCGTCTCAAACACGAAACGGCGCGCGCGTATTCTACTCAATTTATTTGAGACAAAACCTTATCCATATAATCCAGCATGTTTTGAAGCAGAGCGCCCGCGCCCTGTTCATCCTCACCGCGGACCCCTGCGTACAGCTTAAGCTTGGGTTCCGTACCCGATGGGCGCACGCACAGCCACGCATCCCCGTTCATCATATAGCGAAGTACATTTGAAGCAGGCAGCTGTATCTCTTCCTCTATCGCGCCGTCGATATGAATCCTCTTTCGCGGCAGAAAATCCTCCATAACAGATACCCGTATTCCCGCGATACTATCCATCGGGCGCTCCCTGAGCCTGGACATAATCCGCCCAATTCTCTCCATGCCGGATTTACCCTCGAGCGTATAGGATATGACGCCTTCCTGATACCAACCATACAGCGCGTACATCTCTTGCAGCACGTCAAACAATGTTTTCCCCAGCTCCTTATAAAACACGCATGCCTCCGCCACAAGCATCGCGGCGCAAATCGCGTCCTTATCGCGGGAAAACCCTCCGGCGAGGAAACCATAGCTCTCCTCAAAACCGAACAGGAATTCGGGCGTTCCCATCTTGTGGCATTGGTCAATAATTTCAGATATGAACCGAAAGCCCGTTAACACCTCTTTTATCTGTACGCCGTAACGCGCGCAAATCGCTTTAGCCATCCTCGTGCTGACGATGGATTTGACAACGAGTGAATCGCTTATAAGCACGCCGTCCGCTTTCTTCGACGACAGGATATACTGGATTAACAGGCTCCCGATCTGGTTCCCGCTCAGCACTGTAAAATTGCCTTCGCGGCCGCGAACGGCGACTCCGAGCCTGTCCGAATCCGGATCGGTCGCCAATATAACGTCCGCCCCGGTTTGGTTTGCCAGTTCCACGGCAAGCTCAAACGCTTTGGGATCCTCCGGGTTCGGCGCGGACAAGCCCGGAAACGCCGGATCCGGCGTTTCCTGCTCCTTTACAACGCTAACGTTGGTAATGCCGATTCGCTCCAGCATGGCTCGAACCGGAACGTTCCCGGAGCCATATAACGGGGTATAAACAATGCTTAAATCTGACCCCTTCCGCTTGACTAAATCCGGATGCAGCAGAAGGGTTTCGGTCGCTTCATAATAAGCCTCGTCCACTGCCCGGCCAATATACGTCAAAAGCCCCTTCTCAACCGCCTCGTTTTCATCCATCGGCCTAGCTTCAAATAAATCAAGCGAGCGTATATACCCGGTTACTTCCTCAGCCTGTTCCGGCCCCATCTGGCCGCCATGTTCCCAATACACCTTATAACCGTTATATTGGGCGGGATTATGACTGGCGGTGATAACAACTCCCGCGATACAGTTCAGATGGCGTATGGTGAAAGAAAGCTGAGGTACGGAGCGAAGCGTTTCAAACAGGTAAGCCCGAATGCCGTTTGCCGCAAGAACAAGCGCAGTTTCACGGGCAAACCGGGCGGACATCCGCCTTGAGTCGAACGCTATCGCCACGCCTCTTTCCGCTGCGCCCGCTATCCGCTTCAGATACAGGGCAAGCCCCTGCGTGGCCCTGCGGACGATATAAACATTTATTCGGTTGGTACCCGCGCCGATTATGCCCCGCAATCCTGCCGTGCCAAAGTCCAATTCTTTATAGAAGCGGTCTTCAACGTCTCTTTCATCACCGTTGATTTTAACCAGTTCCTCCCTCAGCGAAGCGTCGAGGCCGTCCTCGCCGAGCCATTTAGCGTAAGCTTCCCGATAACCCATCGTATTACTCCTTATCTTCCGCCGCTCTTGCCTCAGGAGCATGCGGCGAATTTAGTTTAATGGTAGAATCACGAACCATGCTGTAAGCGGTGCGGTCTCCAACAATAATATGATCATACATCATTATCCCCACCGGTTTTACCGCCTGTAATATCCTTTGCGTCGCCTCCAGATCCATAACGGACGGCGTCGGATCCCCCGACGGATGGTTGTGCGTAATAATGACGCTGTCCGCTTTATGGATGAGCGCCCGCTCAACAACAAGCCGGGGATACGCCATGGTTTCAGTGAGCGTTCCCGACGATATGCAGTCCGCATGGATGGCCCTTAGCTTTTTATCCAGGGATATCACATACATCGCCTCATACCTGTGCTTGTAAAATAATGATACGCAATATTGCGCCGCGGCATTCGGCGTATTTAGGCATTCTACCTCCAGGCTTTGGCTGCGGACCCGGTTAAACATCCCGCCCACAAGCGAAAGCAGTATGGCGGTATTTTCCCCCACTCCCTTTTCACCCATCAGTTCGCGGGGTTCAGCCTTAAATATCGCCTCCAGCGATCCGAACGCGTTTAAAAGCCGGTGCGCCAGCGGATTGGTGTCCGAACGGGGGATACAATAGGTCAAAAGCAGCTCCAGCGCTTGATGATCGTGCAGGCATTTGTCCCCATGTTCCATATATGTCTGCTTTAAACGCTTCCTATGCCCCTCATGCGTCCTTTGCGCCATTGTAGGTTACCTCTATCTCGCCCTTGTCCGTTGAGGCCATCAGTATCCCTCCCGCGATGAAGAACGCCAGCACCGGCAGCACGCCGTAATGGACGTCCTCGGTGAACATGAGCACTACGGCCATCAGCATGGTCCCAAGCACGGATTCAAACTTCCCAAAAATATTATATATGCCGAAAAATTCCCCGGCTCTTCTTTTATCCGGTATCAATTTGCCAAAGTAAGAGCGGGACAGCGCCTGTATGCCTCCCTGCGCCGTGCCGACAAGACAGGCTAAAATGATAAACTGCCATTCCTTTGTCATAAAAAAGCCGATAATGCAAACCACAATATAGGTTATGATACCAACGATTATCATACGCCTGTGCGTAAAGCGCTCACCCAGCCTGTCATAGAGTATAGAGCAGGGGAAGGCTACTATTTGGGTTAGGAACAACCCCCCCACAATATACAGCGTATTAAAACCGATTGAGGATGCAAGCTTGCTCGCCATCATGATAATCGCGCCGACTCCATTGATATAGAGAAAATAGGCGATGAAAAAACGGAACATGCGCTTGTCTTTTTTCATATCACGCAATGTTGATGCCAGCCGCCGAAAGCTTTGCCTGACGATACCGCGCTCGTGTTCTATAAAGGAAACCTGCCTTACATTTTTGAAAAACGGGATGGTGAAAAGCGCCCACCAAACGGCCGTCAATACGCATGATAACCGTATAGCGCCGTTCCCGCTGATATTTAACACCGCAAGGTTATCCTCAGAAAGGATGTATAACGCAATGCTCGCCACAAACGGTATTGTGCTGCCGCCGATATATCCCATGCCGTATCCCCATGCGGAAACTTTATCCATCCTCTCAAACGCGGCTACGTCAACTAAAAACGCGTCGTAAAAAACATTTGCTCCGGCAAACCCAATATTGGTAAGCCCGAACAGCAGCAATAGCGAAAAATAGCCGTTTACCACGGATAGTAAAGCAGTGGCGCTCACTCCCAAAACGAAAAACCCGGTGAAAAGCCTTTTTCGCATACCCCTGTAATCCGCCATCGAGCCCAGCACCGGCGCTAGCAGCCCTACTATAAGCGCCGAAAGCGAAACCGCCCATGCCCATTGAGAAGCCTGCGCCGCGGGCGCTATCCCCTCGGCGCCGCCGACGGCACCCGAGTAAATCGGCAGAAGCGACGCTACAAGAATAGAATATGCTGAATTGGCCCAATCGTACATTATCCAACCCTTTTCACTCTTAGTAAACCCCGTAAGCATGCATGATTCCTTCCTCTTGCGCAAAGAATGGTTTATATATCTATTTTTCTATTATAATGTATCGCAGAACGCTGTGTATAGTATTTTTACGCAGTATCTGGAAATTCCAAGGCGGAAGGAGTATAATGCCACTATGCCGCACATTTACGCCCACCGCATCGCCGCCGAGTCGGTTCTCAAGCGTTTAAGCGGGAGCATGGGGGCAATACAACGTAACGCCTACTTTATCGGCGCGCAGGGGCCGGATCCTTTTTTTTACGAAAGGATTTTTAACAGCGCGCTCAATATCGGAACGCTGCTGCACCAGCAGGATGTCGACCGTTCGCTCAGCTTAATGTATGCCTGCGCTATGGGCGACGAAACGCTTCGATCCTATTTTTGTGGATATTTATGCCATTACGCGCTGGACCAAACAGCGCACCCGTTTATTTATGCGAGAAGCTGCATAAACGATCATACGCGTTTCGAAACGCAGCTTGATATGGCTTTGATGGAGCATTATGGAGAAAGCGTAATTGATACGCCGCCGCGCTCTATACTCCCCATGGATAAAAAGGCTGTGAAAACGATCTCAATTTATTACGACAGGGCGTTAAAGCCCGTATGGGATAATATTGAAGAAGGCCTATTTGAACGCGCGTACGGAAAAATGCTTTTGGTTCAACGCCTCGCGTCGGATAAAACCGGTATGAAAGGCTCATTGTTAAGGGGTATCGAAAAATGCACGGGTAAAGCGCACTATGTTTCAGGCAAGCTCTTTGACGGGAAAGTGCGCTATCAAATTGATTACCTCAATCTTGCTCAAGCGCCGTGGATATCTCCATGGAGCGACCGGGAAAAAACGGAGACATTCCTGAATTTATTGGATTCGGCCGTCTATTTGGCGGAATCACTATGCGCCGCCGCCATGGACGCCTGGGCGCGCGGGCAGAGCGCTGCGCCGGAAGCGTTTGGCGCAAAAAACTTCAATACGGGCATGGACTGGCGTACCCCGGCTGACTTAAGCGGAGGCCGGTGCGTTTTTTCCGCATCGGGATGCACGGTCCCATAATACAAAAAACATAATCAGCGGCGACCCGCACGGCAATAGCCGGATGATAAACGTCATACAAAGCTGTGTTGGCAAAATAGGTTTATTAATGAGAGGAAATCATGAAAAACCAACGCGCATTGAACGTAAGCCCTAAACGGGTAAAGGGGATGAAGCCCATACGCATATTGCCGTTGGGTTTTATCTGCATTATTCTTACAGGAGCGCTTTTGCTGACGCTGCCTATCTCCAGCGCGGGGGGAGAAGGGCTTTCGTTTGGGGACGCGATTTTTACGGCTACGTCCGCCACCTGCGTTACGGGCCTTGTGGTCGTGGATACTGGCACCCACTTCTCGCTATTTGGCCAGATAGTTATTCTTATAATGATTCAGCTCGGCGGCCTTGGTTTTATGACGGTGGCGACTCTGCTTTTTATGGCCGCGGGAAAACGGATATCGCTTAAAGAGCGTATGACTATCGCGGAGTCCCTCGGCGAAAGCCGCCTTGCCGGAATCGTATCGCTCGGCCTTCGGGCAGTAAAGCTCACATTCATTATTGAAGGCGTTGGCGCCTGCTTGCTCGCCATACGTTTTATACCAATGTATGGGTTGTGGAAGGGCCTATGGTTCAGCGTTTTTCACAGCGTATCCGCGTTTTGCAACGCGGGCTTCGACTTGATAGGGGGCTATAACTCCTTTACGCCGTTCGCCGCCGACCCATTGATTAACCTGCCCGTTATATCCCTCATCATACTTGGCGGGCTCGGGTTTATCGTGCTTATGGATATTTACCGAAATTTTAGAAGGCCTAGACTCCTGTGCATACAGAGTAAAATCGTCCTGTTGGTTTCATCCGTATTGATTTTAGCCGGGGCGCTCTCTTTTCTAACGCTTGAATGGGGCAACCCCGAAACGATGGGCAATATGACGTTTTTACAAAAGGTGCAAGCCAGCCTTTTTCAATCCGTAACATTAAGGACTGCCGGCTTTAACACCATCGATCAGAACGCGATGCACGATTCGAGCAAGCTGATATCCTCGCTGCTGATGATTACCGGCGGGGCGCCGGCGGGTACGGCGGGCGGCGTTAAGGTCACGACTATAGCACTCCTCATCTTAACCGTCCGCGCGCAAATTAAAAGCAGGCGGGATACTGAAGCGTTCGGCAGGCGCGTAACCATAGTCACGGTACGCCGCGCGCTGTGCGTGTTTCTGCTTGCGTTCGCGTTGATAATAGCCGCTTCGCTAATCATTTCAACGGCGGAGTACGGCCGCTTGCAGACGGAAGGATTTTTAAACCAGTTGTACGAAATCGCTTCCGCGCTGGGCACCGTCGGCCTTTCCGTGGGCGTGACGGCCGCGGCGTCGCCCGTTACCAGGGGCGTTCTATGCCTGCTGATGTTTGTTGGACGCGTAGGGTTTATGACGGCCGCGCTCTCACTAAGCGCAGGCCGGCAGGATCAGGACGTTATACGCTTCCCCTCCGCGGATATTATGGTTGGTTGACGGCTGTAAATAATACGGACAATGAAAGGAAAAGGATATGCCAAAAAATTTCGCAATTATCGGCCTTGGGCGTTTTGGAAGCAGCATAGCCGTAACGCTGTGCAAGCTTGGACATCAGGTTTTGGCTGTAGATATGAATCCAGAGCTCGTTCAAGCAATTTCCAGCCATGTTACGCATGCGGTTGAGGCGGATGCGACGAACGAACGGGCGCTATCCCAGCTCGGAATACGCAATTTCGACTGCGTCGTCGTGAGTATCGGCGATGATATACGCGCTTCTACTCTTGCGACCATACTCTGCAAGGAAATGGGAGCGGCGTATGTTATCGCAAAAGCCTCCGATGAGCTGCACGCCAAGCTTCTCAATAAGACCGGGGCGGATAAAGTCGTGCTTCCGGAATGGGACAGCGGGGTTCGGCTCGCCCGCTCGCTTGTATCCAAAAGCGTTATCGATTACTTGGAACTGTCTGAAAAATACAGCGTAAGCGAGATGCGCATCCCCCTGCGCTGGGTGGGGAAGTCGCTTGCGCAAATCAACGTCCGCGCGCGCTTTAAAGTATCCGTTATCGCGCTGCGCAGGAATGAAAAAATTATTATTGCGCTCGATCCAAAGGCTCCGCTCGAGGCAAACGATGTTCTTGTGTTGCTGGGAGCGAACGAAGATTTAACGATAATTGAAGGGATGGAGACCTAGTATGCGCATCGGCAATATGATATTAAGCTCATCTGTTAAAGACCTGCCTTGGGATTTTGATGAGAGCGTTCGCCCCTTCTTCCATAAAGGTTCTAAAACCGGCTGCCTGGTAATGCATGGTTTCACCGGAACCCCGGCCACTATGCTGCCCGTAGCTCATCGCCTTAGCGAGGCGGGGTATACGGTTTACGCGCCGCTCTTATCCGGGCACGGAACCACATTAGGAGATATGGACGGCAGGAGGCACGGCGATTGGCTCAACGACGCGCTGGCCGCTTATGACAGGCTCAAGCTTGAGGGGTGCGACGAGGTTTTTCTCATCGGCCTTTCCATGGGCGGTCTTTTGATGGCGCTTACCGCCCTTAAGCGGCCCTGTGGCGGGCTGATCCTATTAAACACGCCTTTTGTTATGCGAGCGTACCTGAATATTGCGGCTTTTATAAGCCCTCTGTTCCCATATGCATTGTTCACAAGCCCTCGCTGCCCGGATCCCTACAGCCAGGGTTATCACGGCGCGCCGACACGGAGGCTTAAGGACGTTAATAAACTCGCGCGCCTCGCGGCGCGGGGCCTTCCCGCCATCGCATGCCCTGTGCTTGCGATACAGTCGAAGAAGGATTCGCGCGTTAACCTCAGAAGCGTATCGATCATTCAAGCCGGCCTGCCCTCAACGCCTGAGATCGTTTGGCTTGAAAACTCGCCACATGGCTGTACATACGGTCCGGAGAAAACGCTTGTAGCGGATAAATGCCTTGAGTTCATCCAGCGCTGCAGCCATATGGAATAAGGATATACAGATTACCATCTAATAGATTACAACCGTTTTTAGTCCAAATATGCGATTCTTCACCCATTCGCTGTTTTTAGCGGAATTCATATCTTTTTCACACACTGTTTCCCGCTTTATGGTATGATTTATTAGAATAACAGAAAAAGAGGAATTATTTTTATGACAAGAACAATGGCGAAGCGGATCATATTATCCATAGCCGTGTTGGCGGCTATCGGGATAATCATCGCGGTGATTTTCGCGCTGGACGGCGGCAGGCCCGCGCTGAATCCGGATATGGGCGTAGTTATCGATCCAGGGCATGGCGGATTTGATCCCGGCGCTCTCGCGCCAACTACGGGCGCTTATGAATCGGACATCAATCTTGCGATGGCTTTTGCCCTGCGGGATGAGCTGACGTCCCGCGGCATTCCAGTGAAGATGACGCGGGCGGACGCGAACGCGCTCGGTGATAATAAGGAAGCGGATATGGCGCGGCGAAGGAGCATAACCAACGAAAGCGGAGCCGCCTTATTCGTGAGTATACACATGAATTCTTTTCCGAGCGATACCTCCGTACACGGGCCGCAGGTGTTTTATAAGCAAAATTCCGCAACAGGCAAGCGCCTCGCGGATTGTATACAGGTATTTGCAAACGAGGCGTCGGGCGGCAGCCGCCCCATTCGGCATGACGGGGATAAAAACCTGTATGTTTTGAAAGAAGCGCCTATGCCTGCTGTGCTGGTTGAGTGCGGCTTTTTAACTAACCCGGAGGAGGAAGCCCGACTGCAGGACAGGGGGTACCAAAAGCTTCTCGCCGCCGCTATCGCGGACGGTATCGAGGCCTACCTGTCCGGAAAATAGATATTATAGTATTTTTTAATAAATCATCACCGATATAGTTGTTAATACGCCTAAACGCGCAGCCCGGGGTACGCCCCAACTATCACAAGCGCGCCGTAACCGGCAGTTTGCTCCAGTATAATCCCTTTAGTTATATGTGATTCAATCCTCGGATATTTTTCGCTCGCGGCTGTATGCACCGCGAGCGAAATCATTAAGGCAAGGCTTTCCTCACCAGAAGGCTTAACCGAGCCAACGGCGCAAGCGCCCTATGTATTTTTAAATAGTGCTTGGGCGGCTGCTTTTTAACGCGAGGGCCGCCCCTACCGGCCGCATTCCCAAGCTTTTTTGACTGCCTTTTCCATATGGTATGCGGCGTACCTTGCAAAATCGTATAAAAACTATTAAACTAAGAATGAGGCGAAGCTTACAATACAATCGTACAAAGGAGAAAAAGCCGTGAAGCGAGTAAAGCGCGGATGGAGATTAAACGCCAGGCGCATGCGCCGGAGCTTAAAGGTTTTGTTCCGGCGTTTCCGATTAATGCCGGCTAAGCTTAAAATAATTTGTATATCGGGCGGGGCATGCATGCTTGCCGCCGTTATACTCGCCGTAACCCTTTTGCCCGCGGCGGATAACGCGTATGAGTTGTCCATGCTCTCATCGGGTTACGCCGTAGCGGAAAAGGATGAAGGCGTTCGTGAAATCGCCGGCCCCGCGTCAGGGGATATGGCGCAGCCTGACGCAAAACCGTCGCCAACTCCGGAACCCACTTTGGAATATGGGCAGGAGAGCGCCAAGGTTCAAGCGCTTCAGGAGCGGCTGATGGATTTGGGGTTTCTCGGCATAGACGAGCCCACTGAGTATTTCGGGCCAGCTACGCGGCAGGCCGTCACGATTTTTCAGCGGCAGCACAGCCTTGAGCAGAGCGGCGTCGCAAACCCGGAAACGCTCGCGCTTATCTATTCCGATGACGCGCTTATTTATACTATTCGGGAAGGGATGCAAGGTTCGGATATTGATTCTATCCAACGCCAGCTCATTTCACTTGGTTATCTTAACAAAGCTACGGGTTATTATGGTACGGAATCCATTGCTGCCGTTAAAACGTTTCAAGAGCGGAACGGTTTAAGCCCGGACGGGGTTATAGGGCCAGTGACGCTGGATCTGCTCTATTCGCCCGAAGCGAAGGTGAGCGTTTCTAAAGCGCGGGAGGAACGCCGCAGGGCAAACATCAAGAAAGTGGTTGAAACGGCCAAGAAGCAGGTGGGCAAGCCCTATATTCTTGGGAATGAGGGGCCTAAGTCGTTCGATTGCTCCGGGCTTGTATATTATTGCCTGCGGGAAGCGGGAAGCAACCGCAGCCGCTATAATGCGGCGGGCTATTCCCGCGTTACGGATTGGGACAAAATAGAATCCATGGGAGATCTTCAAATCGGCGATCTTTTGTTCTTCTACGATAACGGCTATAACTACATCGGGCATGTGGGGATATACATCGGCAGCGGTTATATGGTGGATGCTTCGGCCAGCAGAGGGAAGGTCGTCAAGCGAAGCTGCCGGACGACCTATTGGAAGAAGCACTGGGCATGGGGCAGACGCCCCTGGTAAAGGAATGTTAAAAAAACGGCTATCCGGATGAATTGAATTCGGGAGCCGTTTTTTTGATAATATAATTCATAAAGGGTTCGGATTTTTAAAGATTACAGGAGACAAAACCAGCCGATGACGTGCCAAGCTGGAATGCAGATACTTTATGTAACGTTTTATCGCGAGCCTCATAAAGCACTCAACTCAACAGCTATGTTTCGCGCCATCCGTTCAGCCGGATTCAGTCGCTTACGCGTTATTCGCGGAAATCCGCTCGCAATACTCCTCCAGCGTCAGGCCTTCCCTTTGCATCGCCTCCGCGTGCTCCCGCCCAACGTATCGGAAATGCCATGGCTCGTGAGCGATGCCCGTGATATGCTCCTTGCCCTTTGGGTAACGCTCAATGAAACCGTACCGGGCCGCGTTTTCGCGGAACCGCCCGCATAAGCCGGTATACGGAAACTCAGGCGCGATGTAATCCACATATTCCCGCCGTTCCCCCAAATCAATGGCCAGACCCGTCTGATGCTCGCTGTGGCCGGGAAGCGCAACATATTTTTTCGTAAACTCGGCGCCGTTCTCCCTTAGCGATTGGGCGTAAACCTCTTTTTGCTCCTCCTCGGAGCGGTATCCGCTCACGGCCACAATTCCATCCCCCGCCTCAATCTCTTTGAGCAGCGCCATGAGCGCCTCGGCAGCTTCGCGCTCCATCAGCTCATGATCTTCAACCTGAAGCCGTATGAGGCTTTTGGGTTCCCGCACAACCCTGTTTGAGCTGTTTACCAGCGTAACTCGCCAATCCTTCATAAATACACCTCTTACTTAAACGCGTGTAGCCAGCTGAACAAGCTTATCCATGACCGCTTCCATAGGCATGCCCGCGCAAGCCATCATTCGAGGAAACCGGCTGTTTACGGTCAGGCCCGGAATCGTGTTGATTTCATTAAATACAATTTCGTTGTCCTTGGTTAGAAACATATCTACTCTCGCGAAACCGCGGCAGCCCATTGCCCTGTAAAGCTCCTTAGCCGTTCGCTTTATCCTTTCGGATGTTTCCGCGCTTATTCGCGCCGGCGTGTGGATTCGTGTGTTCCTCTGCGCGTATTTCTCCTCAAAATCAAAAAAGAACTGATTTAACTCTATTTCATCTACCTCTCCTAAAATAAGCTCCCCGTTGCCTATGACCGCGCATCCGACCTCTGCGCCGCTAACCCCCTCCTCGATAAGCACCTTATCGTCGTGCGAAAACGCTGCTTCTACCGCTTCTTTTAGCCCATCCGCGCTCTTGAGCTTTGTCATGCCGATGGATGAACCGCCGCGGGCCGGTTTGACGAACAACGGAAATACCATGTCCTCGATCATAGTAATCGCCCAGTCCAAGTCCGCGACGCTATAGAGAGTTACACACCGCGGTATACAAACGCCTGCGGATTGAGCGACGCGATGCGCAACATCCTTATCCATGCATATCGAGCTGGCGCTTAAGCCGCACCCTATTATGGGTATTTGAGCCAACTCCAGCAGCCCCTGTATCGTACCGTCTTCCCCGTTCTTCCCATGCATAACGGGGAATGCCGCGTCAATTAGAATTACGCGCGTTTTGCTCTCGCTTTCTATCCGCAATACTCCGCCCATACCCCTAGACGGCAAAAGCGCCGCCCGTACGCACGGGCCGCTCATCCAGGTATTATCCCGTATCGCCTCAAGATCGCCGCTGTAAAGCAACCATTCCCCGTCCCGCGTGACTCCTATATATATCAATTCATATTTATCCGTGTCCATGTGCGTGGCTACGCCATAAGCGGATTGCAGCGAAACTCCGTATTCAGGCGAACATCCGCCGAATATAAGCGCTATTTTCTTTTTCATGCAGTTTTCCTTTCATCCCCGTCGATCATTTCTTCCGGTATCGGATACCCGATGCGGCAGCTGTTCTCGTAAAGCTCCTCCTCTCCTACGACGTCCCCGGTTTCTTTGTCAATCAGCCTCCTGCAAATGCTGACCCGCTCGATGATTTGATCGCCTTGCCTAAAATAGCGGAGCCCCTTTTGAAAAACTTCATAGCCGCATGTCGGCTCCTTGTCCGAGCGTATCGTCGCATGCATATACCTTTCATCAAATGATATGCATAGTTGAAACGCCGCATCCGTGTTATTTTTAACTTTTAAATCGGACCAGCCTTCTGAAACCGTTGCGTCCGCCCCCTCAGGCACGTCTCCCGGCGGGTACGGAAAATTTCTGATAGAATGGGAATGCCTTTCCGTAACGGTCAGAGACGTATGCAAGAACAGCCAGTACAGCGTATTGCTCATTTGGCACAACCCCCCGCCGTATGAGGGCACAATCCGCCCGTCCACCAAACATAGCCCGTCCTTGTAGCGTTCTTGTTTATCCGCATAGCGGACGAGCTGCCAGAACGAGAAAGTCTCTCCCGGACGAATAAGCACATGGTTCAGCGTTTTAGCGGCCAGCTCTAAATTATACGCCTTGTTTTGCTGATAAACAACGTCACTTCCCGTATTTTCATTTACCAGCACGCTTTTGGTTTCAAAAACGGTATGTTCAAGCCGATCCCTGAGCATCGTACGGGCATATCGGTTATTATCAAACCGCATTTTAATATAGAAAAAAAGCTTGCGCTGAAATCGTCTTAGCGGTAGTAAAAACGGAAACCGCTTTGTTAAACTGCTCTTCATAACCTATTATCCTCCTTGTCGGCTCATTAATCTTCAATCAGCCGTTTTCCCTTATGTAATAATACAATAAACGCCGCTCGAACGCCCATACAAAAACTAAGGCAAGCATAAGCTGCCATCGCCAAGGCCCAGAATATAACGCTGCCCCGTTTCTTTTTATGGCTTGAAATCGCGCGGCCCTCCCTGAAAGCTTTTTTCAGCACGTTATCTATATTTGAAGATTGCCAAAAAAGATATCTTTATTCTATTCCAAACCGCAGGACTTATGTTTTAATGATTTATTCAAAATTATTAAAGATTTTTTAAAGTTATTTCTTGGCTAGGAACCTATACATGCATGCATTCAAAATAACAGAACTGCTTATTCAATTATCTCTATACAAAATCTTATACTGAGAAATCCTGTTGTTATATATTAGACGATAGTACCATCATTAATCCGGAATCTGCTTCGGCGGTTTTGAAAAGAGGAGCATTGACATAGACTCGGTAACGCTTGACAAATCCGGCTAATTCACGTATAAATGTTGATAGCTTCCGCTTCATCCTTAATATCCCGTCCGCAGTCTTTAAAAGCGTAGCGATGGAAAGAAAGCGCGGCTCAAGTTCTATCCACGCAATTTTGCCATCAAGCATTGATGTTGCGGCCGAGATTTACCATAGGGTTCGCGGATGCAAATTCTTACGCTATTCGCGCTATTGCGCAATAGCTTAAAACGTAAAATAACGCTGAAAAGAGGATAAAGAATATGGACGCCATAGCTGCCCCGGGCGCTGTAAAACCGCTGCAGCGCGACTGTTTTTTCGATAACGCACGCTTTTTGCTGATATGCTCCGTTGTAATCGGTCATCTTGGCGAAACCATTTATCCAATGAGTTACGCGGTACGGTGTATTTTCAAGTTCATTTATATTTTCCATATGCCATGCTTTTTGTTTATCTCTGGATACTTCTCAAAAACCGCGATAAGGGATGGTAAGCCGCGCACGGATCGCCTTGTTTCACTACTTGTATTATACATAGTCTGTCAAATCGCTTTCTTTGTTTTCGATAAATATATATTGGGCGCGGATACAAAGTTTAGCTTCTTCGATTCGCGCTTTGGGCTGTGGTATGTTGTGTTTTTAATCCAAACCGCGGTGACTTTGCCTGCTATAACGCGTTTTCGCAAAACAACGGCGTTTTGCGCGTTTGTCGTTATGGCTCTGCTAATAGGCCTTGATCCGCGTGTTGGGCACTTTGCCAATATCAGCCGTTACTTCGTGTTTATGCCCTTTTTCCTGATGGGGTTCTATATGGACGGGGCAACCGCCTCTCGCGTATTTCACAAACGCTATTGGATTATCGCAGTTCTTGTTTTTGCGGTCGCAGCGGCTTGCGTGCTCTTCGCCCCTGATCTCATAATCAAGGGCATGCTCAGCGGCAAAAACAGCTACGACGCGCTTAAACTCGGCGCAAGCGGGATTTACCAGCGTTTGATTTGGTATATTTACGCCGGCCTCGCCTCATGGGCATTCCTTGTGCTTACGCCAAAGTGCCGCACGTTTTTTTCAACGCTCGGCCAGCGCACTCAGCAAGTGTTTATCCTGCACCTTATGCTTACAATCGCATATTCTCGCCTAAAGCTTGGCCAAACCTGGCTGGAGAGCTTCCCTCTCTGGCGGTATCTTATCATACCCGCCGGCCTGCTCATTACGTTGATATTATCGCTAAAGCCATTTTCGGCGCCGTTCAAGCTGCTGGATAGCTTTTCAAAAAGGCTTGCCAAATGGATAGGCGTAACAGGTTAGAAATGGCTTTTGTGTGAGTGCGTTGTTTAAACAACGCAAACGAATACATTAACATTCCAACGCGGCAAACGCCGCGATTTTTCTTGTTCCTCTTTTCCCACGCCAATTACCGACCATTGCGGGTTTGGAAGACAGCCGACGAATTCTTTGATGCAATGCAATGATGCTTGCCTGATTTACTTATAACCTACGGAAAAATCGGCAGCTAGCCTGGTACGGGGCGAACCAAATAGATTTAAATCCGGCTCCGGCGCAAATGCCGCCGAAACTGGAATCAACTGTTACAGACCGGCGCGCCGGTCTGTAGGAATATTTTTCACTGTTGCTTTGGCGTAGCTTAAACCAGCCCAATATGGCGTTATCTAGGCCATATGATAGCCATCAGCGCGCCGATGGCGCTGCCGACAAAAACCTCAACCGGCGTATGCCCAAGTATTTCCCTGAGTTTGGTGATATCCACCTGATGCGATTCGTTAAAATGCTCAAGCACCTCGTTGAGCTTGCGCGCCTGTACGCCCACGGAGCGTCGTACGCCGGCCGCATCGTACATAATAATCAATGAAAACACAACGCACGCCGCGAATAAGGGGGATGTAATCCCCTCGGTTATACCGATCCTCACGGTTAACGCCACAACCATAGCGGAGTGGGAGCTGGGCATGGAACCGGAGGCTACCAGATAAACCAGGCTGACCTTCTTACTCTTAATGGATTGTATGGTGAATTTTATCATCTGCGCGACAAACCATGCGGCAAGCGCCGCTTCCAAAGCGCCCATATACCAAATCCCTCTTTCTCGTGATTTATATATCGTTTCCATTGAGCGGCGTTTTAACACCGTTCCCAAGCACCAACGGGACGGCTAGGTTCTCCACCTCCCTAATCGCCTTCTCCACGTCAATAGTGTAAAACCGCCCATTTTCGTAGAGTATCCTACCCTGTACCATTGTCAGGCAAACGTCCGAGCCGTTGGCGGCATACGCAAGCGCCCCCGTGATATCATATACCGGCCTCATTTTGGGGCTGGAAGCATCTATTAAAATCATATCAGCCTCCATGCCAGGGCGTATACAGCCAATCTCCGCACCCCTGCCCTGCGCCCGAGCGCCGCCTCTCGTCGCCATAAAAAGCGCGTCATACGCGTTTAGGGCCGTTGGGTTGGCGCTTACGCCCTTTGCGAGCAGAGCCGTGAGCTTGATTTCCTCAAACAGGTCGTGCGTGTTGTTGGAACAGCAGCCGTCCGTACCCAGCGCAATACCAACCCCGCTCTCTTTAAGCCTGCTTACCGGCGCGATACCGCTTGCCAGCTTCAGATTGGATACGGGGCAATGCACGGCCGTAACGCCCTTTTCCGCCATCAGCTCCATATCCTCGGGCGTTACCCAAACGCAATGGGCGGCCAGCGTGGGCGCGTCAAACACGCCTTCATCATAAAAAAGGCGCGCCGGCGTTTTGTTCGCACGCAAAACGCAGCCCTGGTGTTCCGCGCGCGTTTCGGACAGATGAACGTGCATATTTAAGTCGTATTTAAGCGCGATTTCGGTCATGAAGCGGCGCGCTTTGGGCGTGGAAGTATACTCGCCATGTATTGAAGCGTCACATCGGATACGCCCGCTGCCCGCGCCGTGATAGCGTTCTATAAGCTCATATGTTTCCTTTACGCTCCTGTCATGCTTAAAGCTTGATGCATCCGGGTCAAAAGCGACGATCCCGTTGGATAACGAGGCGCGTATACCCGCATCTAACGCCGCTTCCGCGACTTCAGCTTCAAAAAAGTACATATCGCTTAAGGAGGTCGTACCCGTACGAAGCATCTCTGCAAACCCCAGCCTTGCTCCCGCGGCCACGGCTCTTTGATTCAGCCGCGCCTCCGCGGGCAATACCTTATCGTGCAGCCAATGCTGAAGGTTATAGTCGTCCGCGTATCCGCGCATAACGCACATTGCCGTGTGCGCGTGCGCATTGACCAGCCCGGGCATGAGTATGCGGCCCGCGCAGTCGATAACCCTGGCAGCCGCCCCGTCAGGCTTGTATTCGCCAACGTAATCTATCATACCGCCGCACACTCCTACAAAGCCGCCCGTAATAATCCGGCGTTCGTCATCCATGGTAAGGACGTCGGCATTCTTAAATAAAACATCAAGCTTCATCGCTCATCCTCTCGAGAAAGCGCATAATATGCCTGCTGAACCTGCCCGAAGCCTTGCCGCCGGCCTCTATAACCTCCTCGCCGGAGAGCGGCTTGTCCAATACGCCGGAGGCCATATTGGTGATGAGCGTAACGCCCAGTATACGCATGCCCGCGTGGCGCGCGGCAATGCATTCGGGTACGGTGCTCATGCCGACCGCGTCTGCGCCAAGCGCCCTCATCGCGCGGATCTCCGCAGGAGTTTCATATTGAGGCCCGGACGCGTAAAAATAGACGCCCTCCTGTATTTTGTCTCCCGCCCGCTCGGCGGACTCGCGGAACAGCCGCATATATTCCCTGTCAAATACCCTGGACATATCTGGAAAGCGAGGACCAAATTCTTCAAGATTTGGGCCAATCAAAGGGTTCGGCCAATTAAATTTGATAAAATCGCTTATCAACATGAGATCTCCCGGCTTGAACTCGGTGTTAATCCCGCCCGCGGCATTGGTAACGACCATCGATTCAATCCCGATAAGCTTTGCAAGCCGTACCGGATACGCCGCTTCATGAGCCGTATAGCCTTCATAGCAATGCAGCCGTCCCTGCATAATAAGCGCCTCCATACCCGCTAAGCTTCCAGCAACAAAACGGCCCTCATGACCAATCGCGGTGCTCGCGCGCATATGGGGTACGTTTTTATAGGGTATATACACGGGGTTTTCAACCAAATCCGCCATTGAGCCAAGGCCTGAGCCCAAAATTAACAGTACGCCGGGTTTAATTGACCCCAGCCTCCTCTTCATATACTCCGCGCTCTCGCGGTATTGCTGTATGGTATACACTCTAATTCCTCCCGTAATTAAATTTCGCGCGCCAAATATCCATATATCCCGCAAGATAGGCGCTTAAGCGTCATATGAAATCATGTTTTAGATTTTACATGACATGGGTTGGAAATTCAATGCCGTTAAAGGTTTGTAAGAAAGCCTGATTCGTGTTAAATAAAACGAGTATCTTCAGCGGGCAATACCGGCTGGAGGCCTATCCGTATAAATTTCAAACCCCTACAAACGCATCCCCGTGCTTGCGGCCGCGCGTGATAACGGCGATGCGCGTAAAAAACCCCTGGCCGCCGGCGGCCAGGGGTTTTAATTGTCTCAATACCGTTGGGCGGGCAGGCAAAGTTACGTTTTAGCCTGCTTCCCTTCGCTTTGTTTCGCTGTTGATTTAAGTGTTTTTTAGGCAGTATCAACGAGAGAGCCTTCAATTAATTCCGTCGGATTAGCCGGAGTTATTAATAGAGAAAGCCAGGATAAAAAATGCCGGGGTATTATACCCCGGCATTATGCCGGTAAACAACCAGCGCCGTCTTCCGTGCGTTTGTCCGCTGAGCGCCAAGCCTCTTACTTTCTTCTGCGCCAGGCCTTCACGCCCAACGCGCCGCCTGCGCATATGAACGCGGCGCCCATCAGCGCAACGCTTCCCGCGCCAGTGGCCGGAGGAACGGGGCCGGGGGTGGGTTGAGCGCCGCCGGCAATGTTCAGATTCATATTAAGCTCATTTTGATGAGATGTATGGCCGGCGAGGAAAACGCCTTCCGCCAATACGCCGCCCTTTTCAAGCGAGAAGTTGAAGAACGTCATGTACTTCTCGTATGCGGCCATAATCGCGTCAAAATCCTTCCCTTGCGTGATAATTTTATCAAAGCTGATAACGCCATCCTTCACAGGGGCAAACCCGAACTCCGCGATGCCATCGTAAAACTCGGGAGCGGCCACTACAAATTCAGAGGTGTTTGTGGTTACGATGATATGCTCGCATGCGGTATTTTCTCCCGTTACAAGAAAGCTGATCCCGTCTTTATAAACTTCCAGCTTGTTTTCATAGCTGAGCTGGTACGCGGAATAAGCCGTACCGTCAATCGTAGCGTAATCCTTAACAAATCCCAAGGTTCCGACGGAGAACGTCGCGGGGATTTTATACTGGCCTACGGTAGTAACTAGATTAAGGCTCGCCTTGGCGTCCGCTATCTCGGCCGTAAACACGATGCTGACTTCCGTATTCGGGCGGACCTTGACCTTGCATACGTTGCCCTCCTCGGTTACGTTGCCGTAGCCGGGAAGGATCTGGCAGATGCCCAGGTCATAATCGCAGTGGGTATTGGGGTCGCAGCCCGTGGCCTCAAAAATCGAAATATTCTTTAGGCCCTTCGCGGTAAGCTCAAAAAGGATACTTGCCGCCTCTTCCTGCGTAAACTGCTCAAGCTCGGCGGGTATCGCGTACGAAAGTATGTAAGTAATTTTATCGCCTACTTTAAACTGCGTTTTTCCGTCGATAGGTTCCCATACGTTGTACTCGTTAAAATCGTCGTCTTCCTCTACCTTGGGCGTATTGTTCACCAGGGTAAGCTTGGCGTCAAACGTCCCTGCCGCCAGCTCTTCGGGCGCGGCCGGCTTCGCGGGCGCATCAACGCCGGAGATAGCCATCGCGGGGACTGCCAGGCACAACGCCACTACCAGCGCGGTTACTACTGCCAACATCTTTTTCATAAATGAATTAACCCCTTTCCATTTGTTGATTCTGGTTCAATATACTGCATAGCCTTTTGGCTAAACATTCATGGGTTTGGTCTCCTCATCCGCGGCGGCCGGTTTGCGCTTAAAGCCGGAGCAGACAGCCTTATGAGGGCACGCGGCCTTGCAATCGCCGCAGCGTATGCATTCAAGGCTGTTTGGCGTTTTGCGTATATCCACGCCCATACGGCAAGCGCGCGTACATGCCCCGCAATCCGTACAGCGCTTTTCATCCACATAATAGCGGTACATTGAGAACGGATTGATCAGGGAGTATAACGCGCCGAGCGGGCAAAGGTATTTGCAGAACGGCCGGTAAATAACGATGGAGAGCAATACGATAAGCCCAAGCAGCGCCATCTTAAACGCGGTTAAAAGGCCGGCTGACTCGCGCAGCGTCGCGTCAAGGGAAAGCAGCGGTATGCCGCCTATCAGCGTGCCGGACGGGCAGATGTATTTGCAGAAATAGGGATCCGCCGACGCGAAAAGCGGAAGGCCGATAACCATAACGCCAAGCACGACATACTTAAGATACCTGAGCTGCTTATCCCCGGGAAAAGTTCGGATTTTCAGCTTCTTCGGCAGCGGGATTTTGTGGAGCAGATCCTGCACCAGCCCGAACGGGCAAAGAAAGCCGCAGATAAACCTGCCGCAGACCGCGCCGAACATCATGATCAAGCCGATGATATAGAAGGGGACGTAATAGGCGGGGGTCATCGCGAGCCCGCCGGAAGCGTCGAGGGAAAATTCACGTTTGTTTAGAATTGCCTGAAGCGCGCCAATCGGGCAGGAGCCGACCGCGCCGGGGCATGAATAGCAGTTCAGGCCCGGCACGCAGATCTGTTTGAGGTTCCCCTGATATATGCCGCCCTGAAGATACCCTATAACGAAGCTGTTGGTCGCGATAAAGAATAAGCTCTGTATCAAAAACCGAATCCGCTCCGTGCGTTTTCTTAAGTTTTTCTTTATCTTATCCAATTCCAATACACTCCTGGCAAATTGCCGTCGCTTTCGCCAATACAGTCGCTACCTCGTCACGATATATGCCCAGGAGCGCAAACGCCGCCCCCAGAACAAATAATGCCGTCGGGATCAGATAACGGCTATTATTCTTAAAAAACGTGCGCATAGACGACCTCCCTTAATTAAAGCAAGCCGTCCACAATGGAACTCCATTGTGAAAACGACTTTTCGCCTTGGACGACTTTTACTACGTTGCCGTTTGAATCGACAAACAGGGTCGATGGCAGCTTATTGATACCATAAGGCTTTATAATGGCGTTTTTGACCTGTGAATTGCAGCGCAGCGACGGGTATTTCACGCCAAGTCCCTCAACAATGGTGAGTGCGGAGTCGATCGCGCCAGCATCGGAAGAATCAAACAGTATACCCACAACCTGCATGCGGCCCTTATACTTATCGCTCAACTGCTGGAGCGCAGGCAGCTCTCCAATACATGGGTTGCACCATGTCGCCCATACGTTGAGCATGGTCAGCTTAGATTTTCCAAACAGGCTGTTTGAATAGGTAGTTCCGTTTAAATCCTTTGTTTTGAAATCCGCGATATCCGGTTTATTCTCTGGGGTCGGTTTAGCCGTAGGAGCGGCCGTGGGCTTGGGCGTCGCCTTATCCGTCGGGCCGGGGGTTTTCTCTCCCTGATTCGGCGTGGGATCCGTCCCCTCAGTCGTCGAGGGCGTAGCGCCGGCTTCCGGGGTGGGGTTTTGCGTATCCGGCTCTGATGATTTGTCTGGTTCCTGTGTTGCGTTAGGCTCCTCCGTGGCGTCAATGCCCGGCGTAGGGTCGGTCTTGGGCTGTTCACCGGGGTTGCAGCCGAACGCAAACGCGAGCGCAAGCACAACCAGCAGCGATACCACCGTCTTGAAGATTCTTGTCATAAACACACCTCACCGCTTCATGATATATATTCCATGAGAATCGCCCTTCACAACCTCCTGAACGTTTAAGGCGTTCAATTTACCGCGCCACGGTTCAGGCAAAACCCAAACACACGCGATTGACGGCTAATTCTCTCAGGAACGTCTTAATTATCTCCAGCCATGTATTTAGGCTGAAAATGGTAAACATAGAGCATCTATTATTTTCTATCTTAGTGATAACGACGTTACTTGTCAATATTCAGATATCAACTATTTCATTAAAAACGATACTTTCATACAAAATATGTTTAAATTGCCGCTGTTCATAAAGTCAATAACTTTATATGTTTTTTATATTAAGTCGAATCCCCCTTTATGGCCCGGTATAGTAAATTATATGAATTTATTTGTTTTAGGATGAATAGCGGCCGGCGGCGTTGTTCAAGATCTCTTTCAATCTGCTGCGCAACTCCGGCGGCGCGGCAACCTCTACCGAGTCGCCATGCCGCAATACCCAGCTGACGAACTGAGCATCCGCAGTCGCGCTCAAAGCAACGCGAAGCCTGCCGTCTCCATGTTTAACCAACCGAACGTTCACGCCGAACCGTTCCGCAATATCGCCGATTACATCCTGTTTGCAGTACAATACGATATTCTCCGTCGGCCCGTGCTGCATTAGCGCGCGCTTTCTCGCGTAATCATCGGCGTTAAAACCATTCCACTCCCGCCTCAGCGTTGCCTCAACGCGCGCGTCGCGCACATCCGCCAGCTTTATCGCAGACGGCGCATCCTCACCCTCAATTTTGCATATTAACTCAAACGCCCCCTCATGGGCGATTACGCCGAAGGGGTCGACGATAAGCCTGATATACGTCCTCATGGGCCTGTTTCTTTTATCCAGCTCCCATTTAGCTTGCTCAACGGATAATTGCCGTTTATTCTTTATGGCTTGAAACGCCGCAGCGGCAACCGCGTACCGGCAGCAGCCCGCCCGCTTATATACCCCAAGCCCCGGATACGCGCGCAGATCCGCGGACTGATAATCGCTCAGCAAGCCCAGCAAACGGCTCTCGAGCGCTTTATCGGCTTGCGGCTCAACAAGCGGGCAGCTCCTTGCCGCAATCAATAAAAGCCGCGCTTCCTCAGGCCCTAAAAGCCCGCCCTTGATATAATATCCCGAGCCTGTTTTTTCTACTTCAATACCACCTTCTCGAATCGCCTCGATAAATCTGTATATACTTCTGCGCTCAACCGGGATCCCGCCTTTGTCCATCAGCTCTGCCAGTTCCGGCGCGGTTAGCCGATGGTTGGAATCCGACTTTCTATGCAATAATCTTAAAAATGCTATCAGCCTGGATTGCTGCATCCCCATACCTCCTCAAAGATACCTTGTAAATCATCCAAGCGGCCATGTAATGTCGGTCAAATTTGACCGTTTAAAATACCTCCAGTATACGGGTAAGCCAATAAGCTAAAGAGGCGATGCACAGCAGCAGGTTGCACCACGCCCCCGCCGCAATCAACCCGGCAAGCCTTTTTCCCCGCTTACCCGTTTCCGCTTTGCGCCATAAGCCGCAAACAACAAGCCCGACGAACGAAGCGGCCGCCGGCGCATATACAGGCAACAGCGCCCCGTAATGGCCGCCGAAAAATAAAGCGTCCGTCAAAAGCGCCGCGGTTATAACCGCAAGCGAATAGGATATGATCCCCATGGGCAAAACCCCCATTTTAGCGTTTTTATGATTGTACCATGCATACCGGCCTGGCATCAAACGCAAAGGCGCGTTTTCCCCCTTTGCGCCGTTTAATAAAGAATACGCCTGCGGCAGTATATAATAAACCGACTGCATAATACGAATGCCTTGCCGCTTACCCCGTAACATATGAATACGCCGTCAGGCATTGGCAACAATTTAACAAATGGAATTTGGATTTCGGTTCCGATATGGTATAATGACAAGGCGCGGCTTGATATGGTTGCGGCGCATGCGTATCCGCGAGCCGACCCAGTGTACAGCAAACGCGCGCGTGTATTTTGTGAATGATTACCGGTTATTCATTGCCCGGTTAGGGTTTAACGCCGGATTTTTCATCATAATAAGGTTATCCCTAAAAAAGGAGGAGTATGAATGCAGTATTCTAAAGAAGTTGAGGAAATGTTTTGCGTCGCAAAAGGCGCGAAGCACGGCCCTTCCCCTATTCCTGAGGAGGGCAAATGGGTTGAGGCCAAGCAGATAACGGATATCAGCGGGCTGACTCATGGCGTGGGCTGGTGCGCTCCTCAGCAGGGGGCTTGCAAACTCACGCTCAATGTTAAAGAGGGCGTTATTGAGGAAGCTTTGATTGAAACCATCGGCTGTTCGGGCATGACCCATTCCGCCGCGATGGCGGCGGAAATTTTATCGGGAAAAACCATATTGGAGGCGCTCAATTCCGACCTTGTGTGCGATGCGATAAATACCGCCATGCGCGAGCTTTTTCTTCAAATCGCATACGGCCGCACGCAAAGCGCGTTTTCCGAGGGCGGCCTCCCCGTCGGCGCGGGGCTTGAGGATTTGGGCAAGGGCTTGCGCTCGCAGGTGGGCACCATGTTCAGCACCCGGGCTAAGGGCCCGCGTTATTTGGATATGGCCGAAGGCTATGTTCTCAATATCGGCCTGGACAGCGCCGGCGAAATCATCGGCTATCAGTTTGTTAACCTCGGCAAAATGATGGATGCGATAAAAAAAGGCGTTGATCCAAAGGAAGCTTATGAGAAAAATATCAATATTTACGGACGTTTTGCCGAGGCCGTAACGGTAATCGACCCCCGTCGCCAGTAAAGGAGGGCAATAGAATGGTAACTTTTGAAGGCTACGAAAGAAGAATCGATAAAATCAATGGCGTTATGGCTCAATACGGCATTGCGGATTTTGATGATGCCCTCCGCATCTGCGGGGAAAAGGGCGTTGACGTGCGCGCCATCGTTCATGGCATACAGCCCATCGCGTTTGAGAACGCCGTTTGGGCCTATACGCTGGGCGCGGCTGTCGCTATTAAGAAAAACGCGCGGTCGGCCGCTGAAGCGGCAGAAGCTATCGGCATAGGCTTGCAGGGCTTTTGCATCCCCGGCTCTGTGGCTTCCCAGCGCAATGTGGGCATTGGCCACGGCAATCTGGCGGCGATGCTGCTTCGCGAGGATACGCATTGCTTCGCCTTCCTTGCCGGCCATGAGAGCTTTGCCGCGGCCGAAGGGGCTATCGGCATAGCGCGAACCGCCAATAAGGTGCGCAGGGAGCCTTTGCAGGTCATACTCAATGGTTTAGGCAAAGACGCCGCGTATATCATCTCACGCATCAATGGGTTTACCCATGTTGAGACGGATTATAACGAATTCACCGGCGAGCTCGCCGTAACAAAAACCACCGCATTCTCAAATGGAGACAGGGCCAAGGTGCGCTGCTACGGGGCGGACGACGTAAGCGAAGGCGTGGCTGTCATGCGGCATGAGCAGGTGGATGTATCCATCACGGGCAACTCAACGAACCCCACGCGCTTTCAGCACCCGGTCGCCGGAACATACAAAAAATGGTGCGTTGAAAACGGAAAGAAATATTTTTCCGTGGCTTCTGGAGGCGGCACGGGCCGCACGCTCCACCCGGACAACATGGCGGCGGGGCCCGCTTCCTACGGCATGACCGACACTATGGGCCGCATGCATTCGGACGCGCAGTTCGCAGGCTCCTCCTCAGTCCCCGCGCACGTTGAGATGATGGGCCTCATCGGCATGGGCAACAACCCCATGGTCGGCGCGACTGTTGCGGTCGCCGTGGCCGTTCAGGAGGGGCTGATGGCGTAAAACGCGCGCATACCCTTTTGGTCTTATGTCAAGATGCTTTTTCATGAACGAAAAGGTGTAAATAGACCCTTACGCGGCTGTAAGCCCTTTTCGTCAGCGCGGCGGCTGGATAAAGCCTTGCCGCCGCGTAAAAAGCGTAAAAGATGCCTATAACGCTGTTTACAGGCTGAAAAATCTGCTGGTTATTACAAGCCGCTTCCCGCTTTTGACGTTTCTTCGGGCTATGGATGGCGGCGGTAATACTCGTGGGCGCTTGGCTCGCCTCCGGGCGGCAAGTCGAAGAAGAGGGGGATAAGAAAATAAGCACGGTTTATCTTATTTGCGGGAATACGGCCTCAGGAAAATCCACATATTCATTGAATTTAGCCGAACAAATCGGTGCGGTTTATTTTTCCATAGATCCATGGATGCAAACGCTATATGGTTCGGATTATGACCCGCAAACACATGATTTTGCATGGCTTACGGAAAGAACTCAGCGGTGTAAAAAGCTGATTAGAGAAGTATCGGAACCAATTTTGAAGAATGGTATCAGCGTAATTCTTGAAATCGGGTTTGGCGATTTTGACTTTAGAGAATACTATCGCAAGTGGGCGCTAGGTATAGGGGCGGATGTATCAGTTCATTATTTGGATATACCTGTAAAGGAGCGCAGGCGGCGTGTAAAAAAAAGAAACGAGGAAAAAGGCTCTACATACGCGTTTGAGGTAACGGATGAAATGTTCGATTATGTAGAACCGATGTTTGTGCCGCCTGATGAAGATGAACTGGTAAATGGTAAACGAATAACAGAATATTATACTTAAGTATTTATGCTATGTTTTAAATATGTTCGCCTTTGCTTCCTGATTTGCTTTTAATGCATTACCCTGTGGGCGGCGAAAGGGCGCGTCGCGTTAAAAACCCGGCTTCTAAGGGTTTTAGGGTAGCGATTTCCCATTCGCCCTCGTACGCGGCGCCCCTTATTATTGTTATCGCAAATATCGCCGCTAGTTCGGCACCTATCACAAGCATACAACGAAGCGGAAGCTTCATCCTATACCTCCAATAGAAACAATAAGGGATTTGTCTTTCCAAACCAACCTAATTCTTAATCGTTCATGATGCGCCTCTGGGAATGAACGCCTAATTCCTCATAATCCTGTCAGGCTTAACATTATTCATTATGATTATGCTTCCGGCAGACGGGCCAATTACGGATAACAAAGAAACCAAAACAATTATTAGGGCTGTCCCGGCGGAAAATGCCGCAGCCTTAAAATTAAACAGCATATTCACTACACCATTTAGTATAAGCGTAAACAATGCGGCCAGCGACGAGATAATTATTATCTGCAAAAGTGCCTCGGCCAGCACAAGGCGTAAAGCCTCATTCTTGTTAAGCCCGTTCATTATCGCCGCTTGCCGAGTATTTGTTCGTATAATCGTAATCCAATACGCCCGATATATCCAAATTCAATGAGGTAATTACGGATAAATCCACATCCGCGGCATATTCAGCTTGTGTCCCTGATACCTGTAGATCAACATCAGCGGTATAAACTGGTACGCCCAAGTCAAGCTGTATTTGAACGTGCTTTTCATTCCCTTCCGCAAGCGCCAGCATATTCGCTAATTGATGCGACAGATAAATTGCGCCGCCCTTGCCGCTATCGGCGTTAAACGATTGAAATACGCGCTTTTCAAGGTTTTCTTCCTCATAATACGGAAGCACAGCGATGCTATGGTATCCGTCGTGGCCAAAAGTATCAAAGGAAAACTGCCTTTCATCCAATTCAGTAGTAACGCCGACTTTGCACGCATGGTATGACGCTGATTTTTCAATATCAAATCCAACGGACCGAAACTCAAAATACGGATATACCGTATCGATGCCGGAAACGCTTTGTATGCGCGCAAAGTCGTCGTTTGATATGGAAATGTGTTCGTCAACATCCATAAACGTATTTAATGGGGCGGTAAAATTAATCAAAAATATCTGCCGGTCTGATAGTTCATCCAAAAGGCTCTGCTGGCGCGCGATAACCCCGTTCCCAACCCCGCTGACGCCGGCGGCCAAAGCTATGGCAGCGGCGCACAAAAGCAGCATGAGCGATTTTAAAAATTTCGACTTACGCATGGTTTTTAGCGCGTATCCGGCGGCAAATTTGAAGCCGAGCGCTTTGCATTTATGGGCCGGGCGTTCCCCGGCATACTCCGCTTTATGTCCGTCGCAGCCTTGAATTAATTGAATCCTGCAATCCGATATTTCATAGATCACATCTCCAATTTCACGCGCGAGAGCGCTATGCGAAGCAATAACCACCTTTTTATTTTCCCGCGCGGCGAACTCTTTAAAAATACCCATGATAACGGCGCTGTTTTCTTTATCTAGCGCGGACGTAGGCTCATCCGCTATAATTAAGTCCGGCTTTTTCGCCATGGCGCAAGCGATTGCCAGCCTTTGCCGTTCCCCGCCGGATAAGGTCTTGGGATACTGCCGCAATCCAGCATCGAGCTTTACCTGATTTAAATAATGCTTAACGTCGTTCTGTGTAATCGGCACGCCGGCAATTCGGGCGGTATTGCGGATATTCTCTGCGACCGTTAAGCTGTCAATCAGCGAGTTATCCTGAAACACATAGCCGATTCTCGTTTTTCTTAACGAGCTTACTTCCTTGTCGGAGCGAAGGTTCACCTCATGCCCGTCGAAATTATAATGATAATCCCTGGCTGGACGAGATTAAGCCGAGCAAATAAAGTAGCGTAGTCTTGCCGCTTCCGCTTTTACCGGTAATGACCGTGATTTTCCCATCTGGAATGTTCATCCGTCCATTTTCTATCAGAACGCGACTGAATTTCAGGTTGATATTGGATAAACGAATCATTGTTAGCGTCTCCTAAGATTTTGGCCGGCGTCTCCGGAAACGGCTTCTCAGGCATTACATACTGATGTGGATAAGCTGCTTAATTGTCAATATGTATGCGTAATGGTATGCGATACGCTTGAAAAAGCCAAAGATACCCACTGCGTTATTATGCTCGAATAAGCGGTATACGTACCTTTAGCATAGCCGGTATTGCCTATTTGGCAGGACCACACGCTGTCATACCGAAAGGCGTTCGGCCAGTGCGACTTTTGACCGGAAAAGTATTTATCGCAAATTTTCCCGGTGGCGGTATGGTATCGCCCTTCCGTGAAATGAAGAACAATTCTGAGCCGCCCTATGTATTAATTGAGGGCGGCTCAAGGCGTTTTACTTATAGGTTATAATATTGGACGAACTCGGCGGGGTGCGGCGTCTGCTCGATTTTTTCCGCCTCGGCGCGCTTGCGCCTGATCCAGGTTTTTATCAGGGTTTCCGGAAATACCCCGCCTTTTGTGAGGTATTCATGGTCAGCCTCGAGCGCGTCCAGCGCCTCGCCAAGGCTTGCGGGAAGGCCGGCTATCTTCGCCTTTTCCTCCTCGGGAAGGTTGAAAAGGTTGAAGTCGTAAGGGCCCCATCCCTCCTTATGCGGGTCGATGTGGTTCGCTATCCCGTCCAGCCCGGCCATCAGAATCGCCGCGTAAGCGTAATACGGGTTGCAGGTCGCGTCCGGGTTCCTCAGCTCGAAGCGCTTTTTATCCGGCGACTTGGCGTACGCGGGGATGCGGACTACCGCGCTGCGGTTTGCCATCGCGTACCCGATGGTGACCGGGGCTTCAAAGCCAGGAACCAGCCGCTTAAATGAATTCGTAGAGGGGTTGGTGAACCCGCACAGCGAGCTCGCGTGCTTTAAAAGCCCGCCGATAAAATACAGCGCCGTTTCGCTTAAATGGCCGTATCCCTCCTCGCTGTAAAACACGGGAGCGCCGCCCTTCTTCAAAAGCATATGCACGTGCATGCCGTTGCCCGCCTCCCCTTTGATGGGCTTGGGCATGAGCGTGGCGGTTTTGCCCGCGTTTACGGCGGCGTTACGGATGACGTACTTAGCGGTCATGGTATTGTCCGCCATTCGGGTCATCTCGCCAAGCTCGACCTCAATCTCAAGCTGACCGGCGCCCCCGACCTCATGATGATGGTATTTTACGGCCACGCCCCATTTCTCCAGCGCCATGCACATCTCGTTTCTCAGATCAAACGTGATATCGTGAGGGCTGTCGATATGATAGCCGCCATGACCCGGGTTCTGGAAGCCCGCCCCGCCCTCCGGCCTCGCGGTATTCCAGGACGCTTCGGCGGTATCCACCTCATAGCCTACGCGCTGGGGAAGTGACTCAAATTGAACTTTATCAAAAACATGAAACTCAAATTCCGGCCCAATGATCATCTCGTCCGCAACGCCCGTTTCGCGCATATATTCAACCGCGCGCTTGGCCACGTTGCGCGGATACTGATCAAACGGCCTGTTGTTCGGGTGATCAATAATCATTACGTCGCCTATCATTGTCAGCGTGGGCGTTTTTACAAATGGATCTACGGCGGCCGAGGAGAGATCGGGTATAAACACCATATCGCTTTTCTCTACCATGGCATAACCGTAGTTCGAGCCGTCAAAACCGATTCCATACTTCATCGTGTCCTCGTCAAAGCGGTCGGCCGGTATGGTGATATGCCTCCAACGCCCATCCAGATCGGTCATTTTAAAATCGATCATTTCAATACGGTTTTCAGAACAAAATTTCTTTACGTCGTTCAGAGATTTAAACATTTTTTCACCTCAACAGAAATAATGGACCCCAAAATTTAAAAAGAACCCGCGGCCCGGTTATCCGGCCGCAGCATATAGTGTAATTGAAACAAATACGTGCGTCAAGACCGCGGCCGTCATATATATTCCCCTCATACGGAGTTTTTTTGGAGGACGCCGCCATACACTGCGACCATTCAGACAATTAAAAAGAGGTGTTGTAAATAATTCACATAACAATTAACCTAAACGCGGAAGCGCCATATTGAAAGTTAAAAAACGGGTACTTAAAATCTCCTGCAATCGGGCGGCTGATTGTTAACGGAACCTCCGGCCTTGTGCCGAAAAACAAGGATTTCCATGTAAGCACGCCGTCAGAATCCCTGCGGAATTTAGATTATATCAAGGAGGATTTGTTGACAGGCTAAAAAGCGCTCGTTCGGCAGGATTTCTCCCTATCACGCCGGCCGCGCTAATGAGGCAGGCGCCGCGCTGCCGGCCCCTATCAATAAGGCGGTTCCGATTCTAAAGCGCCCCCGCATGCCATAAAAATTATGCTTCCGTATTATAAATGGGCTTTACATAGCGCCTGTTGCGGAACATTATCAAAAGAGCGCCGACAACATTCAGGCCCATAAACACCGCCACCACGTTGCGTTCCGGGAAGATATCGCCGAGCGCGCCCGCGGCAAGCTGCCCTAGAATCATGCCCGCCATAAAACACATCTGGAACAGGCCGTTGAACCTGCCGCGCATTTCGTCGGGAACATAATTCTGAGTGGAGGATATACGGATATTGTACGATGTTACGCCCGTAATGCCGACCAGGAACTGGAATACAATCATTACCGCAAGCGGCATAAACATATACGAACCGTCCAGCAGGCTGATTATAATGTATACGGCCAAGGCGATAGCGAACTTTTTATCCACGGGGTAACGAAACCGGTAATGGATAAGCCCGCCCACCAGCCTTCCAAACGTGGCGACCGCCATTACGACCGTATATACCGGCACGCCAAGCCCAGGCGTGCGCTCAAAGAACGGGAGCGTCAGAGTGCTGAGCGCCGCGCCCGTCAGCGCGTTGATAAAGAAATAACCGGTTATGGTCAGGAGGCCTTTCTCCTTTTTTAAATAATCCACGCCAATGCGCATATCCCGCCCATATTCTTTGAAGCTGAAGCTCTTCGCCTTGGCCTCCCGGTTCGCCAAATGCTTTTCATTGCTTGAAATACGCGTTTCAAACACGGCGGCCGCAAAGAAGGTAACAGCGTTGAATAAAAACAGCGGCGTCATACCCACCGTTTCGTAGCAGATACCCGCTATCGGCACCATAACGGTGTTTGCCAGCGGGTAAAGCAGGCTGGAAATGGAATAGGCCTTTGAATAGTTCCCCTTGCTTATGAGCGTAGGATAAAAGCTTTCATAAGCCACGGTGTACATGCTGTCCACACTCCCTACGACCATGCACAGCAATAAAAAGATAATATAGTTGAACCACCCTACGTAAAGCAGCGTGGCGATAAGCAAATAAAAACCTGAAGAAAAGAAATCCAGCATATAGATCATTTTCCTGCGGGAAAAACGATCAAGCCACGGCCCCGCGAAAAGCGGCATGATTACGCGGGGAAGCGAATAACAGATCATAAATACCGCGTACAGCAGGGTAGATTGGGTCATCTCAAAAACAAGAAGACCAATCGCGAACCCCGCTACCGCGTTGCCCAGCATGGAAATTACGCTGCCAAGCGTAATTATGGTAAAATCCTTCGTCCAAAGCTTATTCAAGGCTTCCTCCAATCCGCCGGCAACTCCGGCAAATCAAGAAAAAAACAACGGCGTCCATCACCGTTTGAGGCTTACTGGAAAACCTGGGGTCAATCGGCGCGGCTCCGGCGGCGGCTTATCTTATGACATGCCGCGACGGATAAAAACCCAGAGAATCTCACAACCGTAAAGCCCTTCGTAATGCGCCTGGCTTTCGGGAGGCGCGTTATAGCGTTTAACCGTAACTTGAAAGAGGCGCTTTGCCGCATTTTCCCGTACCCTTAAATACGTCTTGCGCGGCATAATTAAATACGCACCGAATGGCAGAGGGGTGGAGACGATTTCGTTATAAATCTCAAAAAAATCGTCTATATCCCGTCCGCGTTTCGACTCAATATACGGCGGTTAGCGCAGTTATCATATTATCATTGCATATATAAACTGTCAATCGCTCATTGCGTGGGCGCCGTCTGAATCGATACGCCGTCGCAGTAAAAATCCACAGCCAAATTTTCCCCTTCGTTCACGCACCATTGTACGCCGTATTCGCCCATCAGCCGAATAACGCGCGCGGAAGGCGCTTCATTATCCTCCGACCGGTTTCCGGTCAGCGCGGCATGGCTCGGGGATACGGCTTTAAGAAACCTTTCCGAGGTTGCGTCGTCCTTCCCGTGCCGCCCCGCCTTTAAAAAGTCCGCACTGACGTTTACCCCGCTTTCCACAAGCTCATGCTCAATAGTAAGCGTTGCGTCGCCCATTAAAAGAAAGCGGCAGCTTCCAAACGTCAGCAAAAGAACAAGCGAGTTATTGTTTTCATCCTCGTCTTCGCTGTAAAACCGATTGGGGGAAAGGACGACCGCCTTCCCGCCTCCCATTTTCAGTTCATCCCCCGCCCTGAGCGCAACATCCTGCGCGCCGGACTCCGCAATAAGCCGCCTTTCCTTCTTTGAAAACGTAGCCGTGTCAAGCGGGTTGGTGTAGACCGCCTCGACCGGCAGCTCAGCCAACAGCTTCTTCAGGCCCCCGATATGATCCTTATGTCCGTGGGTAATGATTATGCCCGTAAGCTTCTCTATCCCCGCTTCCTTAAGCGCCCCTAAAACGGCGTCCGCGGTATCCTTCAGCCCGGTATCCACCATAAAGGCCTCTCCATTGGGAAAACGGAATATCAGGCAATCCGCCTTACCCACGTTCACCACCCTAAGAAGCATGGCGTTTTCCATATCCAGCGGGCGCGCGGTAACTTCCGGGGTTGCGGAAGGCTCGGCCGTTAACGCGCTTGGGGATGGCGTAGCTCCCTCCATGGTAGGCGCGGGGTATCCGGGGCGGGCCGGAGCGCAGGCGCCGGCCGCGATAGCGGTACAGATTATTAAAATTAAAGCAAAATAAATCTTTCTCATGGCGGTATCATATCACAATCGCGTATTGAGAAAAAGCCTTATGTTGAACCTTCGCTGGCATTTAATCTGAACCCGCAACAAACAACGCTGTCCCCTGCGAAACCGGGGACAGCGTCCAATTCGTCTAAACGTCTTGTTTTATCCTATTGCGTAATAGCGGTTCCCGCCAGCCCTTTGAGTGCTTCGGCCGCCTTATCCAGCGAGGTGATAATGGCCGTGCGCCCGGGCCGGGAACACGCAAAGCGGACGGCCGCCTCAATTTTCGGTTTCATGGAGCCGGGGGCGAAATGCCCTTCTTCCATATACATCATGGCCTCTGCCGCCGTAATGCGGCTGAGCGCCGTTTCATCAGGCTTGCCGAAACGTATGCAAACCTTTTCTACCGCCGTAAGAATCAGAAGAATATCGGCCCCGATATCCTCGCCGAGGCGTTCAGACGCAAGATCCTTATCGATTACTGCAGCGGCGCCTTTGAGCGTGCCGTCCTCCTGTTCTATCACGGGGATGCCGCCGCCGCCAACCGTAACGACTACAAAGCCGCTGTCCATCAGCGTTTTAACCGCCGCGAGCTCGACTATACGGGTGGGATTCGGGGAAGCCACGACGCGCCGCCACCCGCGCCCGGAATCCTCCTTCATCACATACCCCTTGTCCTGCTCCATCCGTCGCGCTTCATCCAAGCTGTAAAACGGCCCTATGGGTTTTTCCGGGTTTTCAAACGCAGGATCGTCGGCGCTTACCACCACCTGCGTTACCAGTGATACGACGTCCTTTGCTATACCGCGCGCCTCAAGCGCGCGCCTGAGCGCCTGCTGGATATGGTAGCCAATCATTCCCTGGCTCATCGCGCCGCATACGTCGAAAGGCATGGCGGGCGTTAAAGCGTCCGCATGCTCGTTTTGAATGACGATGCGCCCCACCTGCGGCCCGTTGCCGTGGGCGAGGGCAACACTGTAACCGGCTTGTATGATACCGGCAATATATTCCGATGTTTTTTCAACGACCTTCAGCTGGGCCTCCGCCGTTGCCGGGCCTTTCCCCTCCTGAAGCGCGTTTCCGCCCAGTGCGATAACGATTTTTTCCATAGTAAAGGGTCCTCCATAAGATTCCATAAATTATCCCGTAGCGATTGGCTTTGAATGTATCAAAAAGTAAAAGCGCTGTCAACGCGGGTAGAGCGTTTATATATTCTTTGCGGCGTATATGTTCTTTTTTTCTTAACCACATTCTGCTATAATCGGGTTTATGAAGAAGTGGGAGACAATCATTTTAGGCGCCGTACTGGCTTTGCTGGTCGCGCTGTTCGGGTTTTGGGCGTTCACTGAAAAGGCCCAGCCGCTTGCGAACTATTGCTCCGGCATACTGTCGCTCGTATTGTTTGCGCTGTGCGTAGCGCGCGCGGTACCCGGTCTCAAGCCCTTTTTCACCTCATCGGAACCGCCGGCTCCGGATGCGGAGTTGGGCGAACGCAGCCTGCGCGGTTCCCGGAGGCATCCGTGGCTAAATATCATTATATGGGTAATCCTCACAAGAATCGCCGTTTATATCGCGGCATACTGCGTTTATACGATAGCGAACGGATACTCCGGCGGCCTTTTCAACGCGATGGAAAGAATGTGGGTCCGAACCGATGCGCCGCACTATATCGGGATTGCGCAAAACTGGTACCAGACGCAAGGCGACGCACGGCTTCATCTCGTTTTCTTCCCACTCTATCCGATAATCATCAGCTTTTTTAATCTGTTCATAGGCAATACGTTCGCTTCGGCGATGGTGGTCAGCAACCTCTTTTCCATCGGCGCGGCGATTGCGGCTTACGAGCTGGCGGCGATTGATATGGACAGGGCGGGCGCGCTCAGGATGACGCGCTATCTGTTTTTGCTGCCCGGCGCGTTCTTTTTTGCAGCGCCCATGTCCGAAAGCCTGTTTGTTTTTTTGTGCCTGTTATGCATCTACCTGATACGAAAAAAACGATACCTTTGGGGATGCCTCGCGGGCGGGCTCGCGGCTTTTACGCGTTCTCCCGGCGTACTGCTCGCGGTTCCGGTATTTATGGAGTATGTCAGGGAACTTGTTCAGACGCGCCGCGCCGGGGACAAGCCCCTCTTCCTCCGCCGGCTGTGGGGGCGGGGCGCTTGCCTGTTCTTAATACCGCTTGGGCTTATCGGATACCTGTTTGTTAACTACACGGTATCCGGAAACCCGTTCCAGTTCATGATCTATCAATGGGAAAACTGGCATCAGCGGTTCGGCTTATTTTTCAATACGGCCGCATACCAGATGGATTATGCGTTTAAGGCCGCCGCCGGCGGAAATTGGGGCCAGCTCTTCGGGCTGTGGCTGCCCAACCTGATAGCGGTTTTCGGCTCGCTCGGAATAATGCTAAAAGGCGCAAAGAAGCTCAGGCCTTCCTATACGGCGTATTTTCTCGTATACTTCGTCATGACAATCGGCGCGACCTGGCTGCTCTCAGCGCCTCGGTATCTGGCTGCCGCTTTCCCGCTCGCTTTTGTAATTGCGGATTTGACGAAAAAGAAAGCCGTGGATTGGGTCGTATCCGCGTTGCTCGTCGTATGCTACGTGGTTTTTATGGGTATGTTTGTGCTTGGATACCCGATATATTAAGGCGGTGGTATGTATGAAAAGTATTGTGATCGTTGTCGACATGCAAAATGATTTCATAACCGGGCCGCTCGGTTCGCCGCAGGCGCGGGCTATTGTGCCGCTGGTTGCGGAAAAAATAAAAAACGCCGCTCGAGAGGGGCGCGCAGTCTGGTTTACAATGGACACGCACGGCGGCGATTACCTCAAAACCAACGAGGGCGTACGCCTGCCCGTAGCGCATTGCATACGCGGCTCCGAGGGTTGGCGCTTAAATTCGGATATTGAAGCGTGCGCGGCAAAAACCATGCGGCGGGTTGAAAAAAACGCGTTCGGCTCGCTCCGCCTTGCGATGGAACTCAAGGATGAGTTCAGCGATATAACGCAAATCGAGCTGTGTGGAGTATGCACCGATATTTGCGTGGTTTCCAACGCGCTTATTCTTAAGGCCGCTTTTCCTGACGCGCTGATTTTAGTTGACGGCTCATGCTGCGCCGGAACCTCCCCCGCTAAGCACGACGCCGCGCTTGAAACGATGCTGTCTTGCCAGATAGATGTTTATTAAAGGAAACCGTTAAGTAAAGGAGAACAGCCATATGAAGCCGCAATACCGTGAATATATGATGGAACAGCTTAAACGCCTGCTTAAAATCGACAGCACAACCGGTTTTTACAGAGAGATAGAAACCTATCTGGCCAAAGAGATCTCGCGCATGGGATACGAGCCTGAGCTGATGAATAAAGGCGGCGTTATCGCGCATGCGGGCGGATATGGCAGCGGCCTTGTGGTTATGGCCCACGCGGACGATATCGGGTTGATGGCGCGGTACGTCAACGCCGATGGCTCCATACGCGTTGCGCCGGTCGGCGGCCTGCTTCCCATCTATTGCGATAATGTAAACGTGCGCCTATATACGAGGAGCGGCAAATCCTATACGGGTACGATGCGCAGGCATAACGGCTGTACTCACCGCATGATGGAAGGCGAGCGCTTAGACACGCCGGATTATGATAAAAACCTCTTTTTGTACCTTGATGAAGACGTCGCCACGGCGGAGCAGGTCCGCGCGCTCGGCATAAGGTGCGGGGATTTCATCGCGCCGTCGCCCGATCTTATTATTACAGATTCCGGTTATATCAAAAGCCGGTTTATTGACGATAAAGCTCTTGTCGCGGTATTGCTTGCCTACCTTAAATACATAAAGGAGGAGGGCGTTTCCCTTTCAAGGAGCGTGACCGCCCATTTCTCCATGTATGAGGAGATAGGACACGGCGGGAGCTGCGGCGTTTCGCAAAGCGACTCGGAAGTGCTTGCGCTCGACGTCGCCTGCTGCGGCCCGTTTGGGTACTCGGATGAAAAAAAGGTTTCTATCTGCGCGAAGGACGCGAGTTTTCCGTACCATTACGATATGGTGACGCGGCTGGCGCAGGCGGCGCAAGATGCCGGTGCGGATTATGAAATCGATATGTATCTCCCGCGCTATGGTTCCGACGCGAACGCGGCTTTAAGGGCGGGATTCGATGTAAGGCACGGGCTTATCGGCCCCGGCGTTACCGCCTCGCACGGGTATGAAAGGACGCATATCAACGGCCTTGTCAATACCTTTAAGCTTTTATGCGCATATGCGCGTTAGGCAATCATGTTCTTCCCGGCCGATGAATCGCGGCCCGGCGGCTGTTTCGGGATTAGCCCGACGCCGTAGTATGTGCGTCTCTGAGCGGGCCGCAGATATGTAAAGTCTTTTATACTTTTATAGTGGGAGCCGATATGAAATTTACGGCATACTTAAAAAGAGCGGTTGTTTATGTGGTTGGGCTGTGCTTGATTGCGTTTGGTATCTCTTTTTCCGTTAAATCAAATCTTGGCGTATCGCCCGTAAGCTGCGTGCCTTATGCGCTCAGCCTTGCGACGGGGGTGGATCTGGGCGTTCTTACCACCCTCGTATTTGTCGTTTTTATACTGCTTCAGCTCTTGATACTCCGCAGGGATTTTCAGCTGAGGAATCTGCTGCAAATTCTCTGCTCCACCTTATTCGGCTATCTTGTCACGTTCGCGGGACTGGTAACGCAGGCCGTACCTTCACCTCAAGCCTATGGCGCCCGCATGCTGCTGCTGGCGTTGAGCATGGCGTTAATAGCGCTCGGCCTGTTTTTATATCTTTGCGCGCGCATCATGCCGCTGCCGGGGGAAGGCCTGATACAGGCGGCGGAGCGTAAAACCCGGTTCCCCTTTTGGAAGATCAAAATCGCTTTTGATAGCGCGCTCGTCTTGATATCCGCCGCCATTTCACTCATTTCCCTTGGCGAACTGATAAGCGTAAGGGAAGGTACCGTGATTTCCGCCATAGGGGTGGGCTTTCTTGTTAAGCTCGCCGGCAGGGCGTTTAGTAAACCGCTGGAGCGTTTCCTGTACGGCGCGGCGCAAAATGCCGCCTGAGAAGCGTAACCGCTTTAAAACGGCCGGGGAAGCGTTAAAAAGATCGCGATCGTTTAGCTGCCGGGCGAACGGCCGAGACGACGGCAAATCACAACTGTGGTCATAAATCATCCGGCGTGCCGGCGGCTTCCCGCCTATTTTAAACCGCTTGCTTGCCGAATGGGGCGATAAGCGCAGACCCGTTTATATTGGCGCGCGCATGGACTGAGGCGCTCAGTTTAGAGCTTAAGTAGGAGGCGTTCATATGTATAATTTGCTTGCAACCCTGTATCTAATCGTGTTTGTCGGGTGTGGCTTATGCGTTGCGCGGCTTGTCTTTCCTGACTGCCGCCCTTTAAGGAGGATGTGGCTGGGAGGAGTTTTCGGCCTAGCGATGCTGCTTTGGCTGCCCGCCCTCTTCTCCTTCGCCTTCGGCCGGTTTACGATTTTAACCAATCTTTTAGCGTTAGCCGCCGCTGTTATCGCCGCCGGCATGTGTTACATTGCCGCAAGGAAAAAGGAGGCCGCAAAGGCGCCCTGGGTTAAGGAAAAGCCCGTATTGTATACGCTGCTGCCATTGGCGGTTATCGGAATCATCCTTTTTTACACGCATACATTAGTACCGCGCGACGGCGCGCTTTATGTCGGGCAAAGCACGTATGGGGATTTAGCCATGCACCTGGGGTTCATCACCAGCATAGCGGTTCAGGGGACGTTCCCGCCCATGTATTCCATTCTTCCCGACACCGCTATAGGGTATCCTTTTCTGTCCGACAGCATAAGCTCCACTTTTTATGTGCTGGGCGCGGACCTTAGCGTGGCGACCATGCTCCCCGCGATCTTGGCCTACATATTATTGCTTTTAGGCGTGTATATGTTTTTTGAAACTTGGCTTAAGCGGAGGGGGAGCGTCGTGCTCGCCACGCTGCTGTTCTTCATCGGCGGCGGGTTCGGTTTCTCCTATTTCCTCAATAACGCGCAGTTGGATCCTTCGCGGCTCGCCAACCTTTTTGAGGCGTTCTATCAAACGCCCACGAACTTCCCGGCGGAGGGTCTAAGATGGGTGAACGCCATCGCGGATATGGTGATACCGCAGCGCGCGACGCTCTTTGGCTGGGCGCTGCTTTTCCCTTGCCTGCAAATGCTGTACCGCTTTGTGATGGAAGGCGAGAAGCGCCTGATGATACCGCTCGGTATACTTGCCGGCTGCCTCCCGCTCGTGCATACGCATTCCTTTCTTGCGCTGGGCGTTGTTTCAGCGTTTTTATTTGTTGTTGAATGCATTCGCTCCAAAGAAAAAAAATCGCTTATCTATTTCCTGGGGTACGGCTGTATTGCCGTGGCGCTCGCGGCCCCGCAGCTTTTCCTGTTCACGTTCAAGCAGTCCGAAAGCTTTTTGAAATTTAATTGGAATTGGGCGAACGAGAGCGACAGCTTCATATGGTTTTATATTAAAAACCTTGGCCTAATCTTCCTGCTTATGCCGAGCGCTTTTTGCTATATCAAAAAGCAGGATAAAATTTTCTACGGCGGCGCGCTTGCGCTGTGGGCACTCGCGGAGACTATTCAATTTCAGCCCAATCCCTATGACAATAATAAGCTGCTATTCATCTGGTTCGCCATGACGGTCGGCATAGTTTCCAGCTATCTTATGCACCTTTACGATCGCAACGTTGATGCGGGCGCGCGGATGAAACAGATTACAACATTAGGCTCGCGTATCGCTCAGCGTATACTGATTGGGATTGTTCTTGTTTCACTGTTCCTTTCCGGAACGCTTACGCTCATGCGCGAGTATAGAAGCGAGTACCTGCTGTTTGACGCGGAACAGGTAGCGGCGGCGGAGTTCATAAAGGAAAATACAGAGCCCGACGCGGTTTTTTTGACGTATAACAACCACAACAATGCCGTGGCTTCGCTCACGGGCAGAAATATTGTCGTTGGGACGGGGACATACCTTTATTTCCATGGCGTAAACTATCAGGACCGCCAGAATAATTTGAGCGCGATGTATACTAAGCCCGCCCAATCCAAAAATCTCTATGAGGAATACGGCGTGGATTATGTATTTTTAAGCGACACGGAACGCGGCAAATTCCAGGGTATCGACGTCGATTACTTCGAGAATAACTATGATACCGTCTACGACGAGGGCAGCATAACCATCTATCGGGTAAAATAAAGCAAGAGCATTAGCGATGATTGGGCCGGGGCCGGAAAGAGCGTTTCACGTCCCGGCCGTTTGTTTTTCAGCGAAGGCGTTCCCATCCTTAGGACACCTTTTTCCCTAATTGCAAACGTAAGTTGATCCAGAAAGATTATAATCAGAGACAACACGGGTATCGATTTGTCTTTATGTTGGTGAAACAGTGAATTTGAGCCCCTATCCGCAAGCAAAGTTTAACGCCTCAGCCAACAATTCCAAACCCTGTTCAAGGCTTGGGCGCGCTATATCCATAATTAAGCATCTTGAAGCATACGCTTCTAATTCGGGTCATGAAGGATATGTTACGCGCATATATTCTACTATCACTATCAGGGAGGAAACGCGCATATGGATCAACGCACACTGGAAAGCAGCGCGCTCAGAATTCGGACTCACTGTATACATATTGATAACCGCCAGTTGATGAGCGTTACCGGCGTAAGGGAAGTAATCAGCTTTAACGAGCAGGAGGTGCAGCTAATGACGGACGCAGGCGAGCTAAGGATAGACGGCAATGAGCTGCACGTAACAAAGCTAAACCTGGAGGATGGTCAGGTTACGCTTGAAGGCGAGGTTATCGCGCTGGAGTACGCGGAGGAACAGGAGGAACGCGGAGGCCTGTTTTCCCGCATGTTCAAGTAAATGAGCAATACGCTCAATGAACTGCCCATATTCCTGGGCGCAATCTACGGCGGGCTGTTAATCGGGGTCGCCTATGATTTGTTCCGCCTTGTGCGCCTGCCGTTCCGTAACCGGTGGATAATTGGCTTTATTGACGCGGCCTTTTATGCGGTCGCGGGCGCTATGGCGGCCCTTACCCTGCTCGTAATCAACGGCGGTTCCATTCGCTTGTACGCTATCGCGGGCTTGCTTTTAGGCGTATTCTCCTATCAGCGGCTCGTAAGCGCGCCGGTGCGGCGCACCTTTTCAAAATGGACTAAAAAGCGCGAGGATAAGCGAAAAGGCTCTCGCGCTTCGGATTGTTTAGAGAATAGCACAAATAACACTCATAATTATCCATAAAAAACACTTGTTCTTTTCAATTTTTTCATGTATAACAATAATTAAACTGTTAATTGGATGTGTTTTATGCCGTCAAAGAAAAAAAGGCGCGCCCGCGCTTTCCCAGCGGCTATTGTGGCGTTTACCGTGCTTGCGGTTTGCGCTATCGCTGTAATCGCATATTTTCAGGAACAGAAGCTGGCCCAGATACAGAGCCAGCATGAAGCGTTGCTTCAAGAATATGAGGCTTTGCTTGAGGAAGAGCAGCGGCTTGAATCCATGATCGGCTATACAAAAACAGAGGAATTCATGCTGCAGTACGCACGTGAGGTTTTAGGTTACGTTTTGCCTGGGGATATTAAATTCATACTGCCAAAATAGTTTGCGTTTGTGAAAGAACAAACGGCTTGCTCTTGCGGCTGGTTTTTATATGCCCGCCGGCTGGGATTTATTCGTGCGGCTTATACGCGCTGTAACGATACAATATACGGATTTGCGCATCGCCGGATTTGATTTTAGGCGCTAAACCGGGAGCCTGGCGAAGGTTACGGCCGCAGCGCGCCTTCACGCGCGGCAACCATATGCATGAAATACCCCTCCATACCATCCGATTCGCTTACGTGGATATCATTAGCGCCCAAACGCTCCATCAGGTATTCCAATATCACAGCCCCCGGCAGGATAACGTCATGCCTCGTTCCCAAAAGAGGATGGCCGCGGCGGCCGCTCGCACCAAGATTATCCAAACGTCGTATCAGTTCCCTTATACTTTCCAAATCAAGCCTATACCCATGCACATTTAACGCGCTAAACTGATTCAGCTCCAGAGCCAGCGCCGCAAGGGTTGTTATCGTTCCGCCAACGCCCGTTAATCGCCGGCCGCCTATCTCAAACGGCTGGATAATGCTTAGCATTACTTCCCTCAGCGGCTCTCTCCATACCGCTAACGGACCGCCTCCGGCGGTTTGAGCATAATCCTTCGCGCGCACGCATCCAAGGGGCCAGCTGAGCCGTAAGCCCCCGTCTACGAGCTGCGTAGAGCCTCCGCCGATGTCAATCAAGGCGCCTTCTCCCGCCGCGCCCATATAAGCGTACCGCCCTTCGCGTTCCCCGCTTAACACTTCCACGACAAGCCCAAGCGACTTTCTTACAAGCTTTACAAAATCCTTTCCGTTCACCGCGTCCCGCACTGCGCTAGTGGCGTAAGCGTACAGGGTCGTCCCGTTCGACCGGCGGATGATTTCCCTAAGCGCGCCTATACTCCTGTTTACCGCCTCATCTGAAAGTTTACCCGTATGGATAATCCCTTCCGCCAGACGCGTAGCGTAAAGGCTCTTGTGCCCCGCGCACAGTTTGCGACCATCCCAATAAGCTTCCATATATCGGATGGTATTGCTTCCTATATCGATAATTCCAGCTTTCATAGACCTCTTCTTCAATGCGTTGCGTCATAATATGCATCATACGCGTCAGCATTCCGCCTCAGGCAAAGACCGCCAATTAAAGGCGGCCAACCGCCGCCGCGTTAACCGCTTAAATCGTACCCTCCTCAAAGCAAGGCAGACAGGGCTTTACGAACAGGCTAAGCGCAAGCATGTCCGCGCACCCGCCGGGGCTGATATTTCTCGCGGTTAATTCAGCGTCCAGCTCCCACATCCGGCTCAACCGCTCCTCTTCCCCGAGCATAATCAGCCGCGCGCATCCTTCGCGCATATATTGCAGCCCTTCAAACCCGCCCCTGTGAATCACGTTCGTATCCTCCATCACGGCCATAAGGTCGAGCAAGGTTAATACTGCGCGGTCGTTCGCGTTGAAGCCCTTCCCCTCATATATGCGCAGCCGTTCAAGCCCGTAATTTAGATGCGGGAACCCCGCGGCGGCCTCACCTATAATTCCCGCTACGCCGTATTGCGCGTACAGCCTTTCGCCGTTTGACCTTGGCCCGCTCACCGTTATGGCCGCGCGGCATTTCATGCCCTCCTTGCCGAGCGCGAGCGCCCATTCGCGCCAGTGTGCGCCGGTCAAAGCGCTTATTGTCAACGCCGCGCACAGTATACCCATGGAATAAATCGCGCCCTTATGCGTATTGACCCCGCCGGTCGCCCTCTCCATCGCTTTTTGCGCTTCAACCCCCACCGGCCTGAGCGCGGACAGGATTTCGCCTGCGCTTGCGGCCGACAGCCCGGCTGCTGTTTCCGACATCAGTGTAAAATACGGGTGCAGCGCGTTTGCGCTTGCCCTAAACGAATCAATATCCATATCCGTATGCGCTCCAGCGCCGCTCAAGTCCACTAAGCCCGGCTTAGGCGTTGCCTCGGCCTCCGCCAATAGCGCGCCGCGCGCCAGCGCGCCCATGCGTTGTGTCCATGCGTGAAGCAGTATTTCCCGGGTAATATCGAGAACTTTCTGCAAACCGTGCGCGCGGCTCCTCGCGCATTCAAACGCCGGGCCGCCGCAAACAAGGCAGCGGCGGGGTACGGCTCGCGAAAGCTTTTCACCTTCACAGGTTGTAACGTCTATATCCAAAAGCCTCCCAAGCCCGTCCGCTTCCTCAATTTCCACCGTGCACCCTTTTACTTCATCCGCTTTGCCCTCAACCAGGAAAAAGCCCGTGCATCCTGTCGCGGGCCAGGTCGAAAGGCGTTCCGCCTTTATCCGCCCCTTAAGGGAAGCGCGTATCCGTTCCGCTCCGGTCAAGAAGCCCATCACCGAAAGCGGCGTACGTTTAACCGGCCCGGCTATGTTCATGGTCAAGCAGACAACCGGGAGGCCATATTTAGCGGCTAACTGCCGCTGCTCAGCCACGCGCGCGTCCCGCGCGCTGAGCATCTGTTGCAATGTTACTTCCATTGCATTATGATAGCATAAGGCGGAGCGAATCCGCAACGCGGCCCCTAAAGGGCGGCCGCCGGAAAGGATATTTTATGCAAGCGCGTATTGTTCGGCTCGATGAACGCTATAAAGGCAGAACGCTTTTGTTTGAATATGTGACGGATTGCTATTTGGACGCGGAGGCGCGCAAGCTGCCCGAAGGCAGCTTTGAAATCCGGTTTGTAAAAAAGGATTTTGACGCGCCGGTGCGTAAATCCTTTAAATCAAAGCTGATGGATGATTGGTTGGACGAGCCTATCGTATACGGCGCGGCGATAGGCGATATGATAGCGGGCTATTTGGAGCTGAGCCATGAGAAATGGAACAACCGCCTGCGGATAGCGAACATCCTTGTTGAAGAAGCATATAGGGGCCGGGGTATCGGCCGCGCGCTCATGGAGCGTGCTGTACGGGAGGCAAACAGCGTTCAAGCGCGCGCCGTCGTGCTTGAAACGCAAAGCTGCAATTACCCCGCGATTTCCTTCTATAGAAAGTGCGGGTTTGAGCTGATAGGCTGCGATTTAACCGCCTATTCAAACGAAGACGCCGAGAAAAAGGAGATAAGGATTGAAATGGCGCTTCCGCTATAATGGCTATGGCGCTTATTGCAGAATAATTGGAGGCGCGGGATGATTGCCGTATCGGTTGAAGCGTCAAATAAATATAATGTGCTCATCGGCGAAGGGCTTCTTGGCCGCTCGGGCGAATTAGTTAAACGGCTTGTTCAACCATGCCGGGCGGTTCTGGTCAGCGACAGACGCGTTTTCGCGCTTTATGGGCAGGCGGTGACAAAATCTCTTCAAGAAGCGGGGTTCACCGTTTTAAGCTATGTTTTTAAAGGCGGCGAGGGCGAAAAGTGCTTAACCACGGTTTGCGGTCTGCTGGAGTTTATGGGAGAAATCGGCGCAACGCGCAATAGCGTGGTCTTTGCGCTGGGCGGCGGCGTAACCGGGGATCTTGCGGGCTTCGCGGCGTCCGCGTATATGCGCGGCATACGCTATATACAAGCACCCACCACTCTTCTGGCCGCCGTCGATTCGTCCGTTGGGGGAAAGACCGGCGTGAACCTAAACGCCGGGAAAAACCTCGCGGGCGCGTTTCATCAGCCAACGTTGGTCATATGCGATTGCGAGGCGTTCAATACCCTGCCCGAACAGGTATTCGCGGACGGCGTGGCCGAAGCGATTAAGTACGGCGTAATTGCCGACGAAGAGCTTTTCCGATGGTTTGAGGATGGATTCCCTGAAAATAGACGTTTTATACCGCTTGTTGAACGGTGCGTTCGCATAAAGGCCCGGCTTGTGGCTGAGGATGAGTTCGATTTAGGCGGCAGGCGGATGCTGAACCTTGGTCACACGGTCGGCCACGCGATCGAGGCGTTGAGCGGTTATTCCATAAGCCACGGGCAGGCAGTCGCCATCGGCATGGCGGCGGAAGCTCGCGCGGCGTGGAAGATGGGCGTATGTGAAAAAGCCTGCTATATTCGCCTGCGCGACGCGCTTATCCGCAATGGCCTTGAGATAAATGCGCCTTACGAGCCGGAGGCGCTGTACAGGGCCGCGCTGACCGATAAAAAACTCAGCAAAGGCGAGATAACGATTCCGCTCCCGAAAAGGATCGGGGAATGTCTGCTATACAGCGTGCCGGCGGAACGTCTTTTAGATTTTATGCGGATGGGCGCTAAGCCATGAAATGCGTCGCTGTCAAGCCGTTCAGCACATGCGGCTGGTTCACGGCGCCGCCGTCAAAATCCGAATCGCACCGCCTGTTAATCCTGGCGGCGCTGAGCCAAACGCCCTCGGTCATCAACGGGCTGAGCCGCTGCGCGGATGTGGCCGCGACTATTAGGTGCCTGCGCGCGCTCGGCGCGTCGATTATCTTTGAGGGCGATAGCTGCCGCGTTACCCCTTCCTCCCTGAAGCGCGTACCATATGCGGAGCTTGTCTGCGGAGAAAGCGGCTCGACCTTGAGGTTCCTTCTTCCCGCCTGTCTCCTGCTGGCTGAAAAGGCCGTTTTTTCAGGTTCCGGCCGCCTCCCAACGCGCCCCATAAGCGGGCTTATTAAAGCCCTTGAGGACAACGGAGCGCGATTCAGCGGGCACGCGCTGCCGTTTTGCGCAGGCGGCCGTTTGAAGAACGGCGATTACATCGTGCCGGGCGGCGTAAGCTCGCAATACATATCCGGGCTTGTGATGTCGCTGCCGCTGCTTAACGGCCCGAGCCGTATCCTATTGAATTCAGGCTTGGTATCCGCGGGTTATGTCGACATAACCCTTGACGCAATGCGCCGCTTTGGAGTACAGGTTCAACGGGCGCAAGGGCAGCTTGTCGTACCGGGGCCGCAGCGGTATTTGCCCGTCGCCGGGTATCGGGTTGAGGGAGATTGGTCGGGCGCATCGTATCTGTTCGCCGCGGCCGCAATCAGCGGGAGCGTGGCATGCGCCGGGCTGCCGCAAGTTTCATTGCAGCCGGACAGGCGGATTATAGAACTTGTGCGGGCGTTTGGCGCTAAGGCGCATTGGCAGGCCGGGCGCGCCGTAGTCGCCCAGGCTCAGCTTCACGGGGCGGATATCGACGTGAGCGGCGCGCCCGATCTTTTCCCCGCGCTCGCGGTAATCGGCGCGGCAGCAAGGGGTAAAACGGTTTTGTATAACGCAGAGGGGTTGAGGCTTAAGGAAAGCGATCGGCTGTCCGCCATGGAGGATACGTTGAATCGTTTAGGCGCAAACGCGCGCGCATATCCCGACCGCCTTGAAATATATGGCTGCGGCCGCATAAAGGGCGGGCATGTAGACGGACGCGGTGATCACCGTATCGTAATGGCCGCTGCGGCCGCCGCGGCCGCGAGCGAGAGTGAAATCATCATCAATGGCGCGGATGCGATTGAAAAATCCTATCCGAAGTTTTTTGACGATTATCGAAGAATCGGAGGTAAAGCATATGTCCTCTAGCTTTGGGATGCGCGTAAGGATATCGCTGTTCGGCCAGTCGCACGGCGAGGCGGTGGGCGTGACTATCGACGGCCTGCCCGCGGGCGAGCGTATTGATTTTGATGAGCTTAACGCTTTTCTCGCCCGGCGCGCGCCCGGACTGGAAGGTTATTCCAGCCCGCGCAGGGAGCCGGACATGCCGCGTTTTATTTGCGGCCTGATGAACGGGAAAACGTGCGGAGCGCCGCTCACTGCCATCATTAATAACTGCGACGCGCGCCCGCACGATTACGCCGGCTTCCAAACGACTCCACGCCCGGGGCACGCGGATTATACAGCGCTTGTTAAATACGGGCCGGACTGGGATTTTCGCGGCGGGGGGCATCTATCAGGAAGGCTGACCGCGCCGCTTTGCGTCGCGGGCGGTATCTTCAAGCAGGTTCTCGCCCGGCGCGGTGTTTACGTCGGCGCGCGCATCCTTTCAATCGCCGGCGTGGTCGACGCGTCGCTCTGTGCCGGCCAAATTATGCCACAATCACTCATTGATATTGCCGCTAAGCCCTTTCCCGTAGCGGACGACGGCGCGGGCCTAAGCATGCGGGAAAGGATACAATGCGCTCAGGCGGAAGGGGATTCGGTCGGCGGTATTATCGAATGCTGTGCAACAGGCGTGCCGCCCGGGTTGGGGGATCCCATTTTTGACGGGCTGGAGAGCCGAATAGCGGCGGCTATATTAAGCATACCCGCCGTTAAAGGGGTGGAGTTCGGCTCGGGCGTCTCCGCCGCGGACATGACCGGCTCGCAGCACAACGATCCGTTCTTGGTTGATAACGGGCGAATCATGACAAAAACCAATCACCACGGGGGCATACTCGGCGGCATTTCCACGGGCATGCCGATAATCGTGCGCGCGGCCTTTAAGCCGACCCCATCCATTGCCAAAAAGCAGCAAACCGTGGATATATCCCGCATGCAAAGCGCGCAGATTGAAGTGTGCGGCAGGCATGATCCATGCATCGTACCGCGCGCCGTTCCTTGCCTGGAGGCGGCGTTAGCCGCGGTGCTGGTTGATTTCATCATCATGTCGGAGGGTTCATACCGTGGAACTGAATGATATAAGGGAACAGATTGATATAATAGACACTCAATTAGTAGACCTATTCATTAAGCGCATGAAGCTATGCGCGCGCGCGGGGGCGTTAAAGGCGCGATCGGGGCTGCCCATTAAAAGCAAACCGCGCGAGGAGGATATTCTTCGCCGCACGGCGGCGCTTGCCCAGGGCGACGGATTAACGGATGAAACGCGCGGTTTCTTTATATCCCTTATCGAGATAAGCCGGGCGTATCAGGAGCGCCTGCAGAAATTCGGAGCAAACGCATGCGATACGGATTGATAGGCAGAAAACTTAAGCATAGCTTTTCCGGGGAGCTTCACCGCGCTCTGGCCGGGTATGAATACGGGCTTTTTGAGTTGGAGCCGGAGGAAATCGCCCATTTTATCCGGTCGCCCGGCTTTGGCGGACTGAACGTGACCATGCCGTACAAGATAACGGTCTATGAGTTGTGTGATTCTCTTGCCCCATCCGCGAAAAGAACCGGCTGCGTCAATACTATAACGTACGGCGCTAACGGTATGATTACCGGGCATAATACCGATTATGACGGGTTCCTCTATATGATGGATCGAGCGAATATCCGCATGGAAGGCCGAAAAGTCCTTATCCTAGGCTCGGGTGGCGCGGCGCGGTCGGCAAGCGCGGCGGCAGCGTCGCGCGGCGCGGCCTGGGTACGCACCGTATCGAGGGGCGGTGTTTACCATTACGGAAACCTCAGCCTTAATCGGGAAAGCGAAATCATCATCAACGCAACGCCCGCCGGCATGTACCCCGATAACAGTACGCGCCCCGTCAATCTTGAGGATTTCCCTTTTTGCGTCGGCGTGGCGGATCTTGTTTACAACCCGCTTCGCACGCGGCTTGTCCGGCAAGCGGAAAGCCTCGGCATACCCCGCTGCGGCGGGCTGCCCATGCTGGCGGCGCAAGCCAAATACGCGGCGGAGCTTTTTTTAGGCAAGACGCTGCCGGAAGAACGGATAAGAATTGCGGCGTCAAAAGTACAACGCATGGCGGAGAATATCGTGCTGGTCGGCATGCCCGGCTGCGGAAAAACCAGCGTTGGGCGCACGCTCGCGGCGCTCACCGGCCGACAGTTCTGGGATTCGGACGAGGCCGTGGAATCCGCCGCAGGAAAAACGATTGAACGCATTTTCGCTCAGGACGGCGAGGCGGCGTTCAGGGAAATGGAGCGCGCCGCGCTGATGGATGCGTCCAAACATGGCGGAAGGGTTATCGCCACGGGAGGCGGCTCCGTACTCGATAAGCTATCGGCCTCTGAGCTCAAGCAAAACGGACGCGTATACCATATTGAGCGGGACATCCTTTCGCTGGCTGTGAAGGGCCGGCCGCTTTCAACCGATTTGTCCAGCCTGTACGCTGAGCGCGCGCCCGTTTACCAAGCTGTCGCCGACGGCGTTGTTCTGAACAATCAATCAATAGAATTAGCCGCGCGCGCCATAAAGGAGCTTTATGATGAATATATTGATTCTCAATGGGCCTAATCTCAATATGCTCGGCATCCGTGAACCGCATATTTATGGTTGCGTTTCTTACGGCGAGCTTATAGAATCGGTTCGGCGGTATTGCCTAAGCGCAGGCGCGGAGGCCGCTTTTTTTCAGAGCAACCATGAAGGCGAGCTCATCGACCGTATTCAGCGCGCATACGGCCTTGCGGACGGCATCATAATCAACCCGGCTGCCTATACGCATACAAGCGTCGCCCTGTACGACGCGCTTATGGCCGTGGGCATACCCGCCGTTGAGGTACATCTTACAGATCCCGGGCTGAGGGAGGAATTCAGGCGGGTATCCCTTATCCGAGGGGCTTGCATCGGCGCTGTCTGCGGTAAAGGCATAAAGGGTTATTTTGAGGCTGTGGATCTGCTTGTTGACTGCGTTGGCGGGCGCCGAAACGGCGGCGGACGCGCTTAAGCCCCTATCGCTCAATTCAAAACCACCAGCTCCCGTCAGGCGCGCCGTATCCGGGTATGAGCCTTTGGCGTTTCTAAGCCTTACTCAGCGCTCGGCTCATGCTTTATTGCCATTAACCCCGGCCGCGTCAAAACGGAAACAATAGATAAACGCCCGGGCATGCGGGGTACAGCTCTGCTAAGCGGGATTGACTTTAACGCCGGTATGTTATATAACCAATTATGTCCCGCTTATCGTCATATTGCGGGAAATATGCTGTCAGGATGGTTGCCGAAAATGAAATATGATTTTACAACGGTTATAAACCGGGCGGGAACCGGTTCGATTAAATGGGATGATATGCTTCGCAAGAACCCGTCCGTGAACGATGAGGCCCTGCCCATGTCCATTGCCGATATGGATTTTTACCCCGCGCCGGAGATTGTTCAGGGGTTGAAAAACTATCTTGATACCGCCGTACTGGGCTATACGCACGCTACAAACAGCTATTATGAGGCGGTCGTTCGTTGGATGGGGACGCGCCATAACTATACGATTGAAAAGGATTGGGTCATCGTAACCCCCGGCGTTGTACCCGCTTTGTTCCAAATGGTAAAGGCGTTCACAAATCCGGGAGATGGGGTTATCGTAATGCCGCCGGTATATTTTCCCTTTATGAACGCTATACGCGCAAACGGGCGCCATGTGGTCGATAACCCGCTCGTCATAAGGAACGACAGCTACGAAATAGATTACGAGGGGCTGGAGCGAGCCGCCTCAGAACCTGGGAATACGCTCTTATTACTGTCTAATCCGCACAACCCCGCCGGGCGCGTTTGGACAAGGGAAGAACTGGAGCGCATTTGTCAAATATGCCTCAAAAACGGCGTTTTTGTGGTTTGTGATGAAATCCATCAGGATATTATCATGCCCGGCAACCATCATACGGTATATGCAAACGTATCGGCCGAGGCTTCTGAGAACTGCGCTGTCTGTACGGCCCCGAGCAAAACGTTCAATCTGGCCGCGATGTATACGTCCAACATCATCATTCAGGATCCAAAAAGGCGCAAGGCCATGATCGATAGTATGGGTAAAAGTTCGCTGTTCTGCGTGAACGCGCTGGGCTATCGGGCGTGTGAAATTGCGTATAACGAATGCGGGCAATGGTTGGACGGGCTCATAGAGGTAATCGATTCAAACAGAAAACTCGCCGAGGATATTTTTGCCCGGGATTTGCCGCAGGCCCGCGTTTACCCCCTTGAAGGGACATATCTGCTTTGGGTGGATTTCGGCGGCATTGGCATTGACCAGGATACGCTTGAACAGCTGTTTTATTGTGAGGCTCAAGTTTTCCCCAACGACGGGCGTATGTTCGGCCAAGGAGGCGAGGGCTTCTTCCGCTTTAACATCGCCTGCCCGTCTACTTTACTTGAAAAGGCGCTTAACCGCATCGGAAGGGTATTAAAAAACGCGGCGAAATAGATCTGCCCTAGCCTTGGCGGTTATCAGCGCCGCCAAGTCTAGCGGTCTCAAGTCAATGAACCCTTCGCCTGCTTAATGACGAAACAAACCGCGTTTCGTACACGCCTGCCGCAAAAACAGCTTATTTTGTGTATGCGGACTTCGTTCCAACTATACAGTGCTTTGTTTGGTTTATAACTCGCACCCCCGGCGCAGCCGGGGTTTTTCCATATTGCGGGCATACCCCTCTATGGCTGATTCAACAGGCGCGTATTCGTTGAGCTTATAGATATCGCTTGCCGCCTGGCCAGTGTATGGTGTAGATAAAAGATAAGCCGTTATCTTTAGGTAAAACGCGTAAGCGCGCTCTGTGCCTTCGCCTTGCTTAAGCCATCGGCTCCGGTCCGCTGACTTTTATAAGTAGGGCGCGGGGGTATGCTGGCTTGTAAACAAGTGATATGATGTGTATTGTACTGTCGGAAGAAAAGAAGGAATGTTTGGTTCCCCCACGCCCGGGTAGCATTCACCATATATCCCTATTATTCGTCAAACGTCACGCGGTCGAAATAATATATTTTTTATTTTTAATTGTATGATTTATTTGATTTATGTCAGAATTTATGACAATAAGTAGTGATGAGACTCTTAACTTGCTAGGATTTGGAATAGTATTTAGCCGGCATATTGAAGAATAGAATTTTTACTGTTTTACGCAAGTATGATTTAAACGATTATTAAAATTCAACAACTAATAGTCGCTTCGGATTTTTGCCTCCAGCTTTGCTAAAACCGCCGATTCATGTTGACTGTTTTCATAGCATATAGGGCGTGGGGGTTGGGCTGTCGAATATGAAGTAATGTGCATTGCGATCAAGAACGAAGAAAGGAAAAAGAAGGTTGATTACCCCCACGCCCGAGAAGCATTTCACTTATATATCCTCATTTGGCGCTAAACGTTACTTGGTCGAATTAATATATTTTTTATTTTATTAAGATATTATTAGTCGTAAATCCTAGGCATTATGTAGTTATATTATCTCTTATTCGACGGTTTAGCAGAATACCCTAACTAATAGAGCTTGAACAATTATTCAGCGTTTTCATATAAACATATTAGCCGGTTTAGCGCCCGTGCATTCGGATTATTTCAACATTTCCTAAATACAAATTACCGGCAATACGGGATAAACGGTTACGATAAATTTACATTCACGCTTGATTATTATCTTCTGCATCCGCTTATATCATAAAGCGAAAGGGTATCCCCAATACCGCGCCTATCGAGAAAGAAACTAAATGAATGACCACGGTCGAAAAATCCATGAAGGGAAGTATTGGAATATTCCCTAGAACGCTATAAAAAACTATCCAATTACCATACCACGTACCAAGCTTTAACTTTGGAAAAACGGGTTTTGCAAATTGCAGTATCAAAATTAAGCCGATTAACGCAAACGTAATGGATGAGCCGCCAAACGAGTTTTCCGCGTCCCTGAATATTGAAAAGAATACGGTTTCCGATGCGATATATGCGACAAGCGCAAACAACAGGAATTTTCCGCTCCCAATATTGCATTCGAGGTAGTAGCCTATCCAATATAAAGCAAGGCAGTTCGCTAAAAGGTGTAGAAAATCTGTATGAAGTAAGGCGCATGTAATAATGCGATAGTATTCTCCATTCATCAGATTAAAGCCTCTGCCGGATAGAGTCGGTATAAGATCCACAAATATATTGATTACATACAATACCACCCATATAAAAATAATCAGCAGCGTTGCCTTAATATGTTTTAGCTTTGGCATTTTCCATTCAAACCCCTTATGTATTGCCAGCCGCCGACAGCTTTGTTATGCCTGTTCAGGATACCTTATAACGCGTGACTTTGTTCTTTGGCGTTAGCTTCGCCTGATCGATTATCCTGCGCTTCACAATAGCCGCTATAAATGCGAAAAGCACCCCTATCAACCAAAACCATTCCGACTGATACGTTTTTATTATACTTTGAATTTGCGCCAGTTTAAAGCGACAAAATCAGATCCTGTGTTTTTTGCTATGATTTAAAAAAATGATAACTTAAGCTATTGCGTCACTTGCAGCGCAAACAGCATATTCAAGAAATAAAAGCGCCGCCGAGGGCGGCAAAACTTTGCGCGCCCCCTGCGGCCGTAAGAATTAACGCTCAATAACCCCGGCGGCATACAGGCCGAACTCCTTTAGCCTTTCCACCGCGTCGTAAATGGTTGTTCCGAGCACCTTCACCAACCGGCACTTGCCCGGATGCTCCTTATCAAGTACGTCCCAGGCGGTTAACAAACCATCCGACGGGTAAATCCCGTGCTTTTCCAGCAAAGAGGTATAACGCAGCCTCCCCTCGCCGAGAAAATCCACGATTTTAAAAAGCTGAACAAACATCTCATCCCCACTCTTATGCGAGGCAATCGCAAACTGCGATACGCCGTCGGCCAGGAATATCCCGCCAAAGGTATTATACACATACAGCATCTGTTCTCTTGAACATTGATCCAGATACATCACTTGTTCGTATACGCTGCCGGTACCCTCGCCGTAAACGCTCATTTCCTCGGTCGCGCCTTCCGGGAGAGGGATATGAAGCGCTAAGAACATCGGTTCCTCTATCAAACTGATAAATTCGCGTATAACCGCGTCAAGCTTTTCAAAGCTGACACTCGCCCGGACCGCGCCGTCCGTAATCCGGTACCCTTCCCCAACCCTTTCGGGAAAAGGTATTGTTACCCCTATCGCCGTTTGAAACATGAACTATTCTCCTTTACTTTGCTTAGTACGCGTTTAACCGCTTACGCCTCCGGCCGCGCGCCTTCCTCCTTAGGCGTTCCCAAATACTGGGGGAGCTGCATCCCCGCCATATCAAACATTTCATTCATGGGCGGTATGGATTTGAGCAGCCCGGACAGAAAGTTTGCCGTGGCTCCCTTGCCGTTATCGTGCGCGCCCGCCGAATCCCATACGGTAACCTTATCGATTTTGATGTTCTTAATCGCGTCGACCTGAATTTTAACAAGCTCTTCCAGCTTATCGGCGACCATGAGCCGTATCGCGTCGCTGGAATCGCCGTTCGCGGACTGCACCAGCTTATTGAAGCCCTCGGCCTGCTTTGACAGGATTTCCAGCATACCGTCCGCCTCAGCGCGCCGCCGCATGAGTATGGCGTCCGCATCGCCCCTTGCCCTGCGTCGCACCTGCTCCGCCTCCGCCTCCGCCTGAAGCTCAAGCCGCTTTTTCTCTATCTCCATCTTCACAAGAATATCCGCCTCCAGCTTGGCTTTCTCCAGCAGCGCCCTGGCTTCCTCAGCCTGGCGCTGGGCCGCGTAAGATTCCTGCTGCGCCCTGGCCGTTTGGATATTTTCAGCGGCTGTCGCGCGCCTGAGGGCGTCCGCTTCCAATTCCCGTCGCGTGGCCTCGGATTGAGCGATGTGCGCCTTCGCCTCGTTCTCGCCCTGTATGGCCTCCGAGTTGGATTTTGATACGCTGATACGCTGATCGCGCTGCGCGTTGGCCGCGCCGATGGCGCCCTCCCTGTCCGCTTCGGCTACAGATACCTTGGCGTCGTTTATCGCTTTGGACGCAGCCTCCTTGCCCAACGCCACAATATATCCGCTTTCATCGTCGATATCCGTTACGTTTACGTTAATAAGGCGCAAGCCAATTTTCTTGAGTTCGGTTTCCACATTGCCCGATACCGCATCCAGGAATTTATCCCTGTCGGTATTAATTTCCTCAATATCCATCGTGGCGATTACGAGGCGGAGCTGGCCGAAAATAATATCCTCCGCAAGCTTTTGTACCTCCTCAAGCTTAAGCCCCAGCAGACGCTCGGCCGCGTTTTGCATAATGCCCGTCTCGGTAGAGATGCCAACCGTAAATCGTGAAGGCACGTCGATACGGATGTTCTGCCGGGACAGCGCGCTCTTTAAATCCACGCTGATGGATATCGGCGTTAAATCCAGGTATTCGTAAGCCTGAACTACCGGCCAAACGAACGCCGCCCCGCCGTGTATGCACTTCGCGCTGCGCTGCGTGCCGTCCTGGTTGCTTCCCACCCTTCCGTATATGACCATGACCTTATCGGACGGGCATTTTTTATACCGTGATAATATGAGAATGAATGTGGTAAAAAGCAGCACTGCTAATACAGTAATTAATACGACAATAATCGGATCCATAACATTTCCTCCTCGAATCATTTTTTTAGGTCGATTCTTTTATGCTTTATCCTTATCCGTCAACCTTTCGACGATAACGAGCCCCGCTCCCTCCGTGTCTGTTACGCGTACCATTTCGCGCGTCTTTATCGTTGTCGGTTCCCTAGTCGCCGCGGATACCTCCATATAGGTTTCCTGCACGATTATATTGATTTTGCCGCTCCCCCCTTTAGAAGCCGGAATGGGTATGTATACCTCCCCAATCTTTCCTATGGCGTTTTTAATATCAATATTTCCCGAGGATTGGAGCTTGAGCGCCAATTTCATCAGGTACGCCATACTAAGCAGCGCTAAAAACCCGCACGCCGCTGAAAGAATAACCGCCCCGGCGGCAGGCATGCCCGAGCCGGCAATCGCCATGCCGCTCCATCCGCCTACGCACAAAAACGCCATGATTCCGCGAATGGAGAACAGGGCCAGGCCGTCGCCGCCCCCAGCGTCCGTCTCCGGCATATCGCCAGCATCCGCGTCCGCGTCGCCTCCGCCAACGCCAGCCAAAAGAAAGATTGTCTGCAAAAGCAGAATTATGGTAGACGGCGCGGCAATTATCAGATAAATCTGCTGTAATAAGGTTAAGCTGTTAAACCAATCCGCCATGATTGACCCCCCCTGCCAAATCGGCATATAAATCGTCGCAATGCAGCTGAATCAGCGAGGAGTAATAGGAGCATACGATGATCTCGAGCGCGTTTATCAGCCTAAGCCTTGCGCCCGCTATCCGCTCGCTGTAGTTCTGCGCGCATTTTTCTATATTATCGCGCAGCGAGCCTCCGCACGCATCCTCCCGCTCAATAAGCTCCAGCAGCGCGCATATGTAGCCGTACAGCTCGGATTCGGGGATAATATCATCCTCCCTGCAATCCAGATTGCCGTTTATATATCTGAGCAGAAAATCAATCCGTTCCAGCTGCATGCTTTTGCGCATCATATTGATTATCAATATGCGGGCCAGTTGATCCTTGGAATACCGTTTGTTAACGGCGCTTCCAACCCATCCCCGTTTTATCCAGTTTTGCAGCGTTGAACCATCTAACCCGGAGATTTCTTTGATTTGGGAAAGCATCACGCCGTTTGAAATAAAAAAGATCTTATCCAAAAACTCACGGCCGGTAACATTCTCCATGCTCTCCTTTTTCAAAACAGTACCTGGAATGGTATCGCTGCATATTTCAATGCGCATAGATCCCATCGCTCCCTTCCAACTTAGTATATATTGATTATATTATGCATTCATTTGATTGTCAATATGATTCAATTAAACATTTTATATCATCATATGAATTTTTGTAAAACCAACGATTACGGCGGCCTGAGATAAGTAGATATAAGCCGATGTGGATTTTCCCACACCGGTTTATGTTATAGCAATTGGCTGTATGCTCGATGGCATTCAAAAGCGCTACCATATAAAAGGAATTAGCCGGTACTTTACGCGTTGTTTGTACTGTGTATATCCCTCTAAACCTAACTCCAGCACCTTTTCCTCATTCTTTATCCGTCGTACAAGCAGTATTGGATAGAGCAAGAAAAAAAGAAATGATATAAATGAACCCAGTATGAGCGGCATTGATAAAAACAAAAAAAGCGTGGCAGTATACATTGGATGCCTCACCACTCCATATAGCCCGGTATCTACCACCTTTTGACCTTTCTGTACCTCGACTGTTCTGGATAAAAACATGTTCTCACGCAACACTTCCGCATGCATAGCATAGGCAAGCAGGAAGATAACTGTTGCCGCAATAACTACTCCAAGTGGTACGGGCAACCACTGAAATCGAAAATCGAGTCCGGCAATGATAAACCCGCCGAGAAACATCACCACCGACAGCATGATTACCAACCGTTGCGCCGGTTCTTTTTCAGTCGTATTCAATCGTTTTTCTAAAAGCATCGGATTTTCAACAAACAATACGACGCCAACCAATATCATGGGAAAGAATAGCGCGGCTATCAATAATAACGCATTCCAATACAGGAATGTGCCTGCAGGGATAAACAGCAATAATCCCAAAAGCAGCAAGCCGGACAAGAATTTTATCAACGCCCTAAACAATAATCTGGTATTCATTCTTTATCACTCCTAATTCTGTTGATTTGATACCAAAAGCTGACGAATTACATTGCTGCCAAAACGCTTTTAAGTATCTATTGTATTATTCTATTGCAACGCCGATACAGCGTACAGCCGCTATAACGGCATTTGTTTTCTAATCTCACCGTATTTTATGCCGCGCGGTCATTCAAAAAAAACTCAACCAGTGCTATAATATTTTTTAACCGCGTCCGATTGCACGGATGCGACTATTGGAGCGGGAGTTTTAGATGACGCAGCTTAATGAACTGATAAACAATATTTATCCGATAGATGAAAAGGCTGTTGACAAAGCATGGCGGCGCCTTGATTCGCTGGCCAAGCCGCCGCGCAGCCTCGGCAGGCTGGAGGAGTACGCCGCCCGCTTATGCGGGATAACGGGCAGGCTGAACAATACCATTGAACGAACTCGGCTAATCGTTTTATGCGCGGACAACGGCGTAACCGCGGAGGGCGTCTCTAGCGCACCCCAATCCGTTACCCTCATGCAGACTTTAAACCTTGCGCGCGGCGTTACCGGGGCTGCCGTTATCGCCGCTGAGCTCGGTATGGAGTTACAAGTTGTGGACGTAGGCGTTAACACGCGAGAACCTCTTAAAGGCGTATTGGACAGAAAAATACGGCTATCCACCGGCAATATCTATCGTGAACCCGCAATGCGGCGCAACGAAGCGGAGCGCGCGATCTTGACGGGCATTGCGCTTTCCCGCCGTGCGGCTGAGGATGGGTGCGGCGCTATCGGCGTGGGCGAAATGGGGATAGGAAACACCACTACCTCAAGCGCGGTGTTAAGTGCGCTTTGCGGCGTACCCGTCGAGCAATCCGTCGGTAAGGGGGGCGGGCTTACGCCCGGCGCTTATGAACATAAAAAGCGGGTCATAAGGGCCGCGCTGAGCAGGCTGAAGCCCGGGACGGATGTCCTCGGCGTCCTCGCGGAGGTTGGCGGGCTAGACCTATGCGCAATGGCCGGCGTTTTTATCGGGGCGGCAATCTGCCGCGTACCCGTCGTTATCGATGGGTTTATAAGCGCTGTGGCCGCAGTCTGCGCCCACGCGCTCAACCCCCTTAGCGTACAGTATATGTTCGCGTCGCACCGTTCGTTTGAAATCGGGTACAGCGCGGCCATATCCCGGCTCGGGCTTGAGCCCATGCTGGATTTGGGGATGCGGCTTGGAGAGGGCAGCGGATGCCCCCTGGCCGTGATGGTACTAAAGGCCGCATGCGCGGTAATGAACCGCATGGCCACATTCGAGCAGGCAGAAATTGACGACGGTTATCTTGAGGAAATTCGGAAAAATGAGAGTTTTAGGGTGTAAGCATGAGCCACATATTCATTTCAGGCGGCTGTAAGAACGGTAAATCAACCCAAGCGCAGAGAATTGCCAAACGTATCTCTCAAGAACAAAACTTAGCATTATATTATGTAGCCACGATGATCCCGGCTGACGCGGAGGATGAGGAGCGCATACAAAGGCATATTGCGGAGCGCGCGGGCTGGGGCTTCACTACGCTTGAACAGGCTTATAATCTTACGGATCTCATGAACGGTGCCGATCTTAACGGCGTTTTTCTCATAGACAGCCTGACCGCGCTGTTAGCCAATCATATGTTCCCAGCCGGCCGCCCGCCCGATTTACAAGCCGGCGAAGCTGTCCGCGAACAGATACGTATTTTTACTCAATACGCGGCGAATATTGTTTTCGTATCCGATTATATCTATTGTGACGCTGCGGTATACGATAGTATGACGGAACGCTACCGCCGCGAGCTTGCGTTGACCGACGCTTTTACGGCCGGTATTTGCGGTACGGTTATCGAGGTTGTACATGGCGGCAGGATACTTCATAAGGGGGCCTTATGAAAAAATTGCTGCACGGCCTTTCGATGGCCTTCTCCATGTTTACATCCATCCCCTTCCCCTGCCGCTGGGACGAAGGAGCAAGGATTTTTCAGCTTTTGTTTCTACCCGTTGTCGGGCTGTTCATAGGCGGGCTTTGGGCGCTTTTAGCGTATGGCGTTTACCGGCTGGGGCTGCCGCACTTTATCGCGGGCGCGCTTACATCGGTTCTCCCTTTCGCCGCCTCAGGCTGTATTCATCTCGACGGGTTTATGGATACTTCGGACGCCGTGTTTTCCCGGCGCGGCGTCGAGGAAAAGCGGCGCATCTTAAAAGATCCGCATACCGGGGCCTTTGCTGTTATGGCGCTATCATTGCTTCTGCTGATGTTTTACGGCGCGTCGGCATCCTTGAGCCCGGTTCCCTTCGTTTGGAAAGGGTTGTTTCTAATACCCGTTTTTTCTCGCGTTTGCGCCGCGTGGGCAATGGCGGCGCTGCCGCTTTTACCGCAAAGCGGTTATCGAACGATCCAAAATCAGCTTAGGCCTTCTCATATCGCCGCCCTTTGCGTGATTAGCTTTATCGCCGCCGTCTCCGCTTTTCTACTGGGAGGAGCTGCGCTTTTGGTTTTGTGCCTTGGCGTTTGCGCAGCTTATTGGCTGAGCCTGTGGTATGCCGCCGCTTCCCTCGGCGGCGTTAACGGCGATGTTTCCGGCTGGGCGCTGACGTGGGGAGAACTGGCCGGCGTTATTATCCTGTCATTGGGGGTGTTTACATGATGCTTATAATTGGGGGCGCATACCAGGGGAAAGCGCAATACGCGCGCGCCCTTACGGGAGCGGGCTTGGAGGATTGCTTTATCTGCGAAATGGACAGCATTGTGCTTGATTCACGAAAAAAGGTTGTCCTTTATCTTGAAAAATTCGTATTCGCATGCCTGATGGAGGGCGTAAACCCTGAAGAACGCGTATTATCCGCGCTTCCAGATTTGAAGGACGCGGTAGTTGTAATGACGGATATTTCAAGCGGCGTCGTCCCCATGGAGCCTATTATGCGGCAATGGCGCGAAGCTTGCGGGCGCATAGCGAACCGGCTCGCACAAGAGGCGCGGCATGTAACGCGCATGTTTTGTTCAATAGCGCAGGTGATCAAATGAACGTTTATTTAATCAGGCACGGAATGACCGAACCGGCGAAAAAACACTTGTATTACGCGGATACCGACGTACCCCTTAATGAAGAGGGGAAGCGGCAGCTTCTGGAGTTTACGCGCGAGGGGGCTTATCCCAGCCCCGAAGGGCGCGCACTTTATACTTCCGGCATGCTCCGTGCGGAACAAACCTTCCGTCTCATATACGGCTCAAGGCCGCATCTTATCGCTCCGGATCTTACGGAACAGCATCTTGGCGAATATGAAATGCGTTCGCACGAAGAGCTAAAGGAGCTTCCACCCTATCAGGCGTTTTTGGCATGCACAAACGGAAGCGCCCGTTTCCCCGGAGGCGAAAGCTCGAATGAATGGAGCGAACGCGTTTGGCGCGCCTTTGAGCCGCTTTTAGCCGAGCGGCGTGATGTTATTCTGGTCGCGCACGGGGGGGTTATCGGCTATATTATGAACCGATGCTTCCCGAAGGTTGAGCGCCATTTCTATCTATGGATACCACAGCCGGGCAGAGGCTATTGCGCCACGCGCCTAAACGGCGTGTTTACCTGCTATGAACGTATTTAAGCGGGCATTGCCGCAGCGCGGCTGTTCCAGAAATCGGTGAACGCCTGCTCTACAAGCGCATATCCCTTTTCGCTCGGGTGTAGGCCGTCAACAGATATCAGTTCCCTGTATCTTAATTTATCCAGAAAATACGCCCGTACATCCACGACCGAGCAGCCCGTTTCACCGCCTATTTGCTTGACGGCGTTAGAATAGCCCTCGTGGAACCGGTATATCATCTGCACGTCGCCGAGCCATTTTAGGATGTTATCGCAGTCTAGGCCGGAGCGCTTTAAAAAAGAAAGGTACAGCTCCGCGTCTATCGGCGGCAGCGTCATCAGCACAGGGGTGATCTTACGAGCGCGCAAGCCGGCTATCATCTGGCGCAAAACCGCCTCAAACCGCCGTCGTTCCGTCATAGGCGCATGCTCCCTGTCCGGCGCGGCCGCAACCTCGTTCCACTTGAAATTACAATCGTTGCCGCCGAATTCAATAACGGCTAAGTCGCAGCTAAGGCCGTCGGATAAATCCTTCTCCACCGTTTGATATCCTCGCTCAACCGTACTGCCAAAACGCGATTTATTCGTTACCCGTACCGGAAACCTGCTCTCAAAGCGTTTAAGCCGCTCATCCATCACCGCATGATAGCGGTAGCTCATATCCATTATGGTTCCCTTCATCAGCGAATCGCCGTATACAACCGCCTTCTTAACCTGCTCCATATTTTTACCTCTCGCCAAGTTTTGCCATCTCTATAACATAGTTATGGATACTATGTTATTTGGATTATATAACCCCCGCTCCGCCATGTCAATAGGGTTTGACGGTTTTGCCATCTCCATGCTATAATTGTTTACATTCGGGAGGTACCGTCATGGATATGTTGCCCAATTCCCTAAAAAGCTTTCACTGCCCGCGGTGGGGTGAGCTGCCTGAGCTTTCATTATATATGGACCAGGTGCTTTTGGTGCTTGACAAGGCGCTTTCCCCCTTCTCGGCCGATGGTGATTACAGTATGACGACTGCCACGATGATTAATAACTATGTTAAACAAAAGGTTATAGGGCCTCCGGTGAAAAAGAAATATGAGCGCGAACACGTCGCTTATCTGATTATGATAGGTATACTTAAGCGCGTTTTGAGCCTGTCCGAAATTCGCGGGCTTATTGATATGCTGTTAAAAGAGTACGCGTTGCCGGATGCTTACGATCGTTTTTGCGCCCAGCTCGAAAATTGCATACACAACGCCAGCGGCCTCACGGATTATGAAGGCATTGCCCAACGTGCGCTTCGCGCCGCCTTGAGCGCGCTTTCAAACAAGCTTTTGTTACAGCAGCTACTTACCGAGGCGTCATCAAAGCCCGGCACTGTTGTAGAATGAGATTCCATATCTAAGGTTTATATCAACGGGTTCAACTTTAACTCGGGTACAAGCCTTTGTCAATGCTTTACTTTACCCTTATGTCTGGCCCTGATATTCCAGCATACTTTGATTCTAAAAACGAACCCGGATTACAGCAGGTCCGGCGGTTTTGGTTAAATTAGCATTTCTATAAGCAGCACCGTCAATATGCCGCCGATAAGTGAAAACGTAGCCCAGCGTTCAAACCCGTTGTGGTGCGATTCCGGAATGATCTCATCGCTGACCACATAAATAATTGCGCCAAACGTAAAGGCATAGAAAAACGCGGCCAGCAAAGGCGGCAACGCACCCAATAGCACGCCCGCCGCCAGGCCCGGAAGCATCATCAGCGCTACCAGGCATGAAAGCAAAAACGCCTTACCCTTTTTCATGCCCGACGCGAGCAGCGGAAACGTAACTATAAGCCCTTCCGGAAATTTTTGAACGGCCATTGAAACAGCCACGAGAAACGCGCTGTCCGTTATGCCCTGACTGAAGGAAATGCCGGTCGCCAGCCCTTCGGGTATATTATGAATGGCCACGGCGATGACGATAAGCAGCGTAGTATTCCTTCCCCTTTTATCGCTGTTCTCATCCATCTCCCGGTTGTTGGGGTGCATATGCGGCACAAATCTGTCGACAAATGTGATAGATACCGCGCCGGCGGCAATGCCGCTTATTCCGGCGATAATGCCGATAACATCCTGGCCGTAGAAAACGTTGGGCAGCAGCCCGACAAAAGCCGCCGCAAGCATAACGCCCGCAGCGTAGCCGATAATGCAATCATTTGCGCGATGAGAAACGCGCTTGAAAACAAGCGCCACTGCTGAACCGATAATGCCAGCCGCCATAACCGCCAGCCCGGCGATAAACCCATATAGCATCCTTATAACCTCCCAGCCCCGCTTATACCCGGCGTTTAACCGGATAAAATTGTTTGCTTAACACATCCATAAAATGCGCAGGAGGGGCGTGATTATCTGGTACTATCATAGACGCGTGCCATTGATTTTGCAATTCACTTTATTCTTCATCCAGCATTTTTTTAAACGCTTGAAGCCCGGCTACCGGCGCGCCGCATGCTTGGTCGCTGCAAAGGTAGAACGCCGCCTCGTCACCGATAAGATGATACCGTTCCGTAAATGCGGCGGCGTTTCTCAGCGCGCGATCCCCCTCCGTTTTTATTATAAAGCTGGTAAACGGGAAAAACCGGCCGCGCCTCTCGGCGGCTATCCGCTCCGCCTCCCGTTCATCCGGGGCGACGCATACGATTTCGCGCGCGCCATAAACATACGGCATAAGCGCTATCAGGCCAAAGCAGTGTCCGGATGGATAATCCGCGGCGCGGCCCGCCATAAACTCCGCCTGTTTCCTTGCGCCCCGTTCAATCGCCGCGTCGCCCGTCAGCCTGGCGGTTCGGTAAAGAGTATATGCGCAAACGCTGTTTCCAGAAGGTATTGCTCCGTCGTATGTATCTCGCGGCCTGGTAATAAGTTTTTCCTGAGTTTTACCGTATAAGTAGAACCCGCCCTGCTCCTCGTTAAAAAAATCCGACAGCATGGTTGAGCACAGCCGCGCCGCCTGTTCCAAATACCGCGCGTTGAGGGTTGCGTCGTAGCCCTCGAGCGCGGCCCACGATAAAAAGGCGTAATCGTCCAGCCGCCCCGCGCCGTAGGCTTTACCGTTCCTGCACGCGGCGTAAAGCCCCCCCTGTTCGTTCGTCAAGCGTTCGTTGATAAACCGCATGGTCTTTTCGGCGGCCTGAATCAGGCCGGGCCTGTCAAGCGCGTATCCAGCCCTGAAAAACGCGGCGGCAGCCATTGCGTTCCATGAACAGAGCATCTTATCGTCTTTATGCAAATTAAAACGGTTTTTTCGGTAAGAAAGCATTCTTTCCCTCATCGATTCAAGCCGCCTCTTAGCATGCTCGTCCAAATCCCCAAAAAGAAGGTTTGGGATGGATTTACCCTCAAAATTGCCTTCCTTGCGGACGCCGTACGCATTGTTCCAGAATTCTCCGTCGCGCTCTCCAAGAACCTTAAGCGCTTCATCCGGCGTAAACGCGTAGAAAAGCCCTTCAATGCCGTTGCTGTCAGCGTCCTGGGCGCTGTGAAATCCGCCGAGCTCATCCCTTAACTCCGCTTCCATGTAAGAAAGCGTTTTTTCCGCCGTCTCAGCGTAAAACGCATCCCCTGTAATCTGAAACGCCTCCAAATACGCAAGCGCAAGGAGCGCGTTATCGTACAGCATCTTTTCAAAATGTGGAATAAGCCATTTATCGTCGGTGGAATACCGTGAAAACCCATAGCCAATATGATCAAACATGCCGCCCCGATACATGCTTTTAAGCGTTTTTAGCGCCATTTTCAGCGCGTCCTCGTCGCGCGTAAGCTTATGATAACGGAGCAAAAACATGATACGGTGAGGCGTTGGGAATTTCGGCGCGGAGCCAAAGCCGCCATAATGATTATCAAACGACGCGCGTATGGATTGATAAGCGGATTGGATGATTCCTTCCTTATCATTCCCTTTCTTAAGCTGCTCCTCCTCCCCCAGCGCTTCGCGAACCTTCTCTCCGAAAGATTCCAGGCTTTTAGGGTTTGCGTTCCACTTCTCAGCAATCAAGCTGAGAACCTCCATAAGGCCCCCGCCCCATTCGCTGCGTTTGGGCAGATACGTGGCTGCATAAAACGGGTTTTGCCCGGGCGTCATCACTATGGTGAGCGGCCATCCTCCCTGACCGGTCATTCTCTGGCACGCTTCCATATACACGCTGTCGATATCGGGGCGCTCCTCCCTGTCCACCTTGATGGCGACAAATTTTTCATTAAGTAGGCTCGCCACCTCCTGATCCTCAAAGGATTCGCGTTCCATCACATGGCACCAATGGCAGGTGCTGTACCCGATACTCAGAAAAATAGGCTTGTTCTCTTGCTTTGCTTTAGCAAACGCCTCTTCACCCCACGGATACCACTGCACAGGATTATAAGCATGCTGAAGCAGATAAGGCGATTTTTCGTTTATTAGTTTATTGGGCGTTTGATTTGAATTTATCACAATACACTACCTACCTTTAATTGTATTTATTGCTATTATGCGTTAATTTTTAAAGATGTATTCATTATCAATTACTATGCCGCCGGTGCCGATTCTCGTACGTAGAACGCAATACAACAAATAATATTCTTAACGTAATCCGAGCAATCTTTTTATGCCGCGTCTTACGAGCGTATTTTTCTTAACTCGTTTTTTTCTCCTAGCCACGGGATATTTTATCATTAAGGATAAAACATAATAAATGAGAAACAATACGAACGCAAAAATCAGGGATTAAATATTATTTGAGTTAATTATTTCAATAAATAGCAGCATAAAAAGCGGGAATGTAAAAGGCGGGGATTAGCGCCGGAAATAATCAATATTATAGATGCATAAAGATAGCCAATAAATAATAATACCATAATTAGAAAAACGAAATAATCACTTTGATCTTTTTTACCTGAGCATATTGTAAACCGCAACAATTACTCCCAACTATTATATAAATCTTTCCATCCTCAAACTGTTGATTAATATCATGATTTTAGCCTTTCTCATCTGAATCAGGAGTCGTCTTTGGAGAAACAACAATATAATTTGGATCCCAGTTCCGTGCAGCCTTGATAACTTCATCTGACAAATAATATCGGTCCTTTCCCTTTGGCGTATTGTCTGCATAAAATCGGTTTAAACTGTTCGGATCATAAACTTCATAAAAAGTCTTATTGTCAACTATGCGGTAACCTTTTAAAATCATGAAATGACCGAAATGGCCGCGATAGAATTTACCCGTTCGTAGTTCCGGCTCATGATTATAACTAATATCTTTGGTATTGTAGCAAACGATTATAATATTCCCCTCGTCGAGGCATTCGATAACCGCTTCGTGAGAAATATTATATTTCAAAACGTTGGGGATATCATTTATAAACAAAAAATACTTAATAGATGAGAGATACCACTCAAAACCGTTGTCAGCGTTATAATAGGTTTTCCTCGCATCCTCAACGGATAGGGGGAAATCCTTATCCGCCCACTTCGCCGCCATAACGGCGCAGGAAGGGCCGCAGTTATAATATGAATAGTCACTCGTATTTTTCTGGTCGATGTACCAATCGTAATCCCTGCTAAGGCTGACATGCGCAGTTTCATTTTTACCCAATCCCCATTCCTCACACTCGGGCCTATCGCAGCCGTTTAGGCTGATAAGAATAAGCAAAAAGAGCAGTATATTAATTACTTTTTTCATACTAATCGCCTCTGTCTTTTATACTAAATTCGCTATATCTTTCCTTCAGCGCCATACTATCAAACCGCTTTCGCAGCATTTTATACATTTATAAATTATCATATAAACGCATTGTGTTCAAGAGCATATAAACATGTTTTTGTACAAGTGATCTGATTATTTGTATTACTTCTTACCACCCCGCTTTAGATTCAAAAGCAGCTGTAATTTACAACAGCCGTGTATTTGGCGTAATCGCCCCTTTATAACCTCTTTTCAAGTAGAATTTCCGGTTTCCAGGTCTATCGCATCGGCATTGCGCTATTATAACGTCCATTTTAAAACCGAGGAAGGAGCGAAATATTCATGTGGTTTATGTATATTAGGAATCATTTTTTTTAACATGAATGTTATCATTTCAGTTGTCGGCGGCGTTTATCGTCCCGTGCATCGGTCGGTTTATGAGGAAGGTTTAGCGCATGTATTTTTAGAGCGCTCCGCCTCCCCCTCAATGCTATCTCATTGAGTAATACCCGCATAAAGTTCAATGGGGCTGATCAGGGTTTTAGATTTCACATTTGACGTGTTGCTAATCGCCGCGACCTAGATGGCTGAACGGGCGGCCGGCGAAAGCTCATAAAGGCGCACGACAAGCCCGAATATAAAAGCGGAAGAAGTTGCGCAATTCAGCGCGCCGTATACGTAACCTGCGCGCGCCCCCGGCTAACCGGGAGTGCGGCAGACTGTCAAAAAAAACCGGGGATAGGGTCGGAGCCGCCCCCCCATAGGCTTTCAACCGAACCTGACGATATGTGCGTCAGATTCGGAATGCCTTATGCAGCAAGGGTTTCTTTGCACGGGGCGCTGACCGCGCCAATGTAAAAGCGCTTTGTGTTAACTCGAAAAACGTGGCGCAGCCACTTTATCCACACTGGCGCGCCCCCGGCTAACCGGGAGCGCGGGTAGGCCATTGGGCTCGTTCACTAATTCGTATAAAACACAAAACCCTTCAAGGATTGTTATTCGACTGAATCTATCGCTTGATGATGTTGAACCGATCCTCGAGCAGCAGCCAGTTCTGCGGGAACGGCAGGCCAAGCTTCCAATAGCTTATTCCCCTAAGGCCCAATTCTATGAGCAGGTCGAATTTCGCGTTTATGGATCTGGCGTCCTCAAACCAAACAATGTGTTCCTTTGGTGTCGAATCCCAATAACGGAAAAAGGGCGCCTGGGCTTCATAGTCGTACTCAATCACGGCCCCCCTTTCGCGTGCTAAATCGATAGCAGCCTGCGGGCTTAAAGCGCGCGCATATTCTCCGCCCTGTACATACGGCAGCGTCCAATCATACCCGTAAAGGTTTTGCCCCATCATAATCTTCTCCGCCGGGATTTCGGTTTTCGCATATTGGAGGACTTCCCTGACCGGCCCAATCGGGGAAACGGGCATGGGCGGCCCCGCGCTGTACCCCCATTCATAGGTCATAATCACCACAAAGTCCGCAACCTCCCCGTGTACGCGATAATCGTGCGCGGAATACCACGGCCCCGTTTGCGTCGCGCTTGTTTTGGGGGCCAGCGCCGTGGACATCAAAAGACCCTCCTCATGGAGGCGGGCGGACGCTTTTCTTAAGAACGCGTTGTAATTTTCCCGATCCTCCGGCCTGAGGTATTCAAAGTCAAAATGCACGTCCTTAAAGCCGACTTCACGCGCGGTTGCTATAATGTTGTCGAGCAGCGTATCCTGTACCGCACTGTCGGTAAGGATGGCCTGCCCCAGCGTGTCGCTGAAACGACCATTTTCAAGGTTGGTCACGGCCATCATAAGAGCGGCCTCGCTTCCGGCGATTGTGCTTTTGAGCTCAGATACATCAAATGTGGCAAGGCTTCCATCCGCCCTTGCCTCAAAGCTGAACGGCGCGATGTAAGTGAGGAGCGGCGCGTTCTCCATTGCCGACGCGAGCACCGACTGCGAAAAAACGCCGTTGTTCGCCTCTGCGTAAGCGTTGGTTTCAATCTCCCTTTTCATCCGGGGCGGAATATAGAGGCGCTGACCAAGCAGAATCGGTGTGTTGATATTGATCCCGTTTATCTGCGCAAGCCGCACGGGGTTTATCCCGAATCTTCTTCCAATTGTAAAGAGCGAATCTCCCGGCTGTACAAAATAATACATCCCGGTTATGGGAATCACCAACGCCTGGCCTACGACCAGCGTATTCGCGGGGTTAATCTGGTTGGCCGTGGCGATTTGTGCAACCGAAATGCCGTAGGCCCTTGAGATAGAGTATAGCGATTGTCCGGATTGTACGACATGAATCTGCATAATGGCATCCCTCCTGTCACCATCTTATGCAAAAGTTTGGGGTTGTGACTTCAAAAGTTCAATATTATGAAAAAGCTTCGCCAAATAAGCGGGAGCTTACAAGCTTTAATTCTTGTAGGCGCTGTGATATGATAAGATAGCAAATTGAATTTTTCCGTCAGTTAAAGGAGGAAATATGAAAGCAGTTGAGCAAAGGGCTGTCAACGCCATACGCTTACTGGCCGCAGACGCGATACAAAAAGCCAACAGCGGGCATCCCGGTCTGCCCATCGGCTCAGCGCCGATGGCCTACGCGCTATGGTGCCAGATGAAGCATAACCCTAAAAACCCCGGCTGGTACGGTAGGGACCGTTTCATTCTTTCGGCCGGCCACGCATCCATGCTCGAGTATGCATTGCTGCACCTGTTCGGCTACGATGTGACGATTGACGATATCAAACAGTTCCGGCAATGGGGCAGCAAAACTCCCGGCCACCCGGAATATGGACATACGCCCGGCGTCGAGGCAACCACCGGACCGCTTGGGCAGGGCTTTGCGATGGCTGTGGGCATGGCGATGGCCGAAAAGCACATGGCCGCGGTTTTCAACCGCCCCGGCTTTGAAATAGTGAATAACTACACCTATACGCTTATGGGCGACGGCTGCATGATGGAGGGCGTTACCGCCGAAGCCGCCTCTCTCGCGGGTACGCTGGGCCTTTCAAAGCTGATAGCGCTTTATGACAGCAACCGCATTACGATTGAGGGGCAAACGGATATCGCCTTTACTGAGAACGTTGCCGCGCGCTTCACCGCCCTTAACTGGCAGGTAATTACCGTGGATAAAGGCGAGGATATCAACGCTGTCTCCACCGCGATTGCGCTCGCCAAGGACGAACCCCTGCGTCCAACGCTGATTATTGTAAGCACCAATATCGCGCACGGCACCGCAAAAGAGGGTAAAGCCAGCGCGCATGGGGAGCCGCTTGGCGAGGAAAATATCCGGCTTATGCGCGAAAGCATGGGCTGGGAGCACGAGCCATTCGTAGTCCCAAGCGATGTTTACGCGCATTTTAACGCGTTTTTGCCTAAGTACCAGCAGGAGGAGGAAAGCTATAACGCCATGATGAGGCGATATCAGGCGCAGTTTCCCGAGCTTTATGCTCAGTGGGAAAAATGGCTTTCAGCCGAAGTGCCTGAGAGCTTAAAGCAGGAACTTGACGCCTGGCAGGCGAATGGCCCTCAGGCCACGCGCGCGTCCTCAGGCGAACTTCTGAACATGCTCGCGAATAACCTTCCCAACCTGTTCGGGGGCTCCGCCGATCTTGCGCCGTCCAACAAATCTTATCTGAACGGCAAGGGCGATTTTTCCATGGAGCATCCCGAAGGCCGCAATATCCATTTCGGCATACGCGAGTTCGCTATGGCCGCCGCGTGCAACGGCATGGCGCTTTATGGCGGGCTTCGCGCATATTGCGCGACGTTCCTGGTATTTTCTGATTACCTCAAGCCGGCTCTCCGCTTATCCGCCCTGATGAAGCTACCCGTAATGTATATCCTCACGCACGACAGCATAGGCGTCGGCGAGGACGGGCCTACCCATCAGCCCATCGAGCATTTGGCTTCTTTGCGAGCCATACCCGGCGTACTGGTTTTCAGGCCCGCAGACGCGCGCGAGACGGCTGCGTGCTATTCGGCCGCGCTCGAATCGCGCTGCCCCAGCGTATTCGCCCTCTCGCGCCAGAACCTGCCGCAGCTCGCGGGCTCCGGCCGGGGCGCGGCCCGCGGCGGCTATATTCTTCGCGATTCTTTGGGCGAACCGGATGTTATTCTTATGGCGTCGGGTTCCGAGGTGGAGCTTATTGTTAAGGCCGCCGAAATGCTATCCGAAAAGGGATGCGCGGCGCGCGTTGTCAGCATGCCCTCGCCTACGCTTTTTAGTATGCAGGATAAAGGATACCGCGATAGCGTTTTGCCCGGCAATGTGCGCGCGCGCATAGCTGTTGAAGCGGGCTCGCCGCTCGGCTGGAGTGAGTTTACAGGGCTTGACGGAAAAGTAATCTCGATTGATCATTTCGGCGCGTCCGCCCCCGCTCCCGTGCTGTTCCGGGAATACGGCTTCACGCCGGAAGCTGTGGCCGAGGCTGCGCGCGCGGTCATGCGCGGCGAGTAAACAGCGGTTTTAAAGTATGCTTTTGTTTCTCCCGGTATCGAATTTATTAGGCTGGGGCAATCGAGAACACCGAGGTGAAAGTTAAGCTACCTTTGCCATAAGAGAGGTTCTGTTGCCGATTCAGCCTAAGGCAAAGGCTTGAGAACCAGGTAATTCTGCTATATGCGATTAAGCCGCGTGTATGATGATCGTTTTAATCAAGCCGCTTTGTTTTTGCGGCTGATAATATAGTATTATATCCTGCTTTTATAATGGTTAGCGGGCATCCATAATTAGTAACGGGTGAAAGGCGGAGCGCCTTTTGCCCGTATTACTGTTAAGCGGGTTACGAAACAGCTTTATCTAAGCATCAGAGATTTGTTCTATTATTCGCTTATTTACTGTGATTTAGAAAAACTTTACCATATTTCACTGCGTGCTTTATTAAAATCCTTAAGGCCTAAGATCCGTATTGCTTAATATTAGAGGAGGCTTTAATTAGTGTTTATATGTATTAAATTCTCATCTGCGGTTAGCTAAACAGTATAGTTAGCGCGGCCAGCATACCATGGCCGCGCTTCCGTATTTATTATGCTCCCTGCGCCTGATTCGCGCCTATGAAATAAAGTATTGCCAAGACAAGGCTGCCGATAGTCATCCAGCTAAACGAGCTGCCAATGATAGAAAGTATCAGGCCAATCGCGCTGATGACCAAAATTACGACAGCCCATTTTTTACAAGACGCCATATTGGTACCTTTAACGCCCTTTACGCCCGCAATAATCTCAATAATTCCGATGAGGCAGGATATAATGGTTACGACGATAAGGATCGCGCCAAGGCCGCCGGCGCCAAGCGCCGTTATCGCCGCGCTACCCAAAACGCCAAGCAGTCCGGTGACGGCGGAAATAGCGCCAAAGATGATTAGCAGTATGCTTACTACCTTAAGCAGGGTTGAGGATTTTGACATAGGTTTACCTCCTAGATGGTATTTTTATATTGCAGCGGAGGGCATGCTCACCGCTTGCGCCCGTTTTTTCCGTATAAGCTTTAAGCAAAATACGCGCATTGTGTGTATAGGCGTTACAATACAACTATTTAAAGTTATCATAATATTTCATAAAACGCAAATGCAGATATTGTATATGGTTATGCCTTCGGGTACACAGTATTTAAACAGGCGATAGCATTCCTTTCCTTACCGCCGCGATTCTACGCAAATGATTAAAGAACTTTTTTGCATCAGTGCGGCTACGACAAACGCGCCGCCCGAGGCAGAGCATTGATATTAATTACAGCTTCGCCGGCAAAAATTAGCCCTTCCTATAAAATAACGGGGGCCCGCCCCGCACTGTTCGCAAGCGCTTGATAGGAACCGGCAAAAATGTTTGCGCTTCCAGCGTTGTTTTATCGCGCATAAAAAAACACGGGCGTGGCCTTTAAGCCCGCCCGCAACAATTACCCGCCGACTGCTTCAGCTCAGTTTACGGCCTTATCCGATTTATACTTCCGGATCGCCTCCGTGAGCTTGGGAACGATAACGTTTAAGTCGCCCACGACGCCCAGATCCGCAACATCGAAAATCGGGGCGGTGTTGTTTTTGTTTATCGCGATAATATAGTCGGATTCCTCCATGCCCGCCAGATGCTGTATCGCGCCGGAGATCCCGCAGGCGATATAAAGCTTGGGATGTACGGTTTTCCCGGTCTGCCCCACCTGCCTGTCTCGCTGAGCCCAGCCGGCGTCCACATTTGCGCGGGATGATGAAACCTCCCCGCCGAGCGCGTCCGCCAGCTTCCTGAGAATATCAAAATTTTCGGCCTTGCCTATCCCGCGCCCGCCGGAAACCAGGATTTTCGCGCCGGTTATGTCAACGCTCTTCTTTTCGCCCCGTACTACCTGCCGTATGCGCACGTTTGCGTCCGCTTCCGTAAATTCCGTATCCAGCCGGGTAACCGCGCCGGCGCGCGCGGGATCCTTCTCAAGCGCTTTCATAACGCCGGGGCGTACAGTGGCCATCTGAGGCCGGTGCTGCGCGCAGACGATAGTCGCCATGATGTTTCCGCCAAACGCCGGGCGCGTCATTAAAAGCAAGCCCGTATCCGCGTCAATCTCCAGCCTGGTGCAGTCCGCCGTCAGCCCGGTATGTATCCGGGCGGACACGCGCGGCGCCAGATCCCTGCCTATGGAGGTCGCGCCAAAGAGCGCGATTTCAGGCTCGGCCGCCTTAATCGCGTCCGTCATCGCCTTTGCGTAGGGCTCGGTCATATATTCGGACAGAATCGGGTGATCGGCCGCCAGCACCTCGTCGGCGCCGTAGGCGATGAGTTCCGCGGCCTTATCCAAAACGCCGTGTCCGAACAAGGCGGCGATAACCTTCAGGCCCCGCGCGGCAGCCAGCTCCCTGGCTTTTCCTATCAGCTCAAGCGAAACCTTTTGCAGCTCCCCGTCCCGCTGTTCAGCAAACACTAGAATGCTTCCGCTCATTTTTACACACTCCTTAGCTAAATGATGTTCCTGGCCGCAAGCTCATTTACTATACGCTCCACAGCCTCGTCGGGTCCGGTTTCAATCTTCTCACCCTTGCCCTTGGGCTGCTTGGTAAAGCTCTGCTTAACGCGCGTGGGCGAACCTGAAAGACCGATATTTGAAGGATCGAGAACATCCTCCAGCTCCTTCATTGTGAGTATCTGAACCTGCTTTTCCCTGTAAGCGTCAAATACCCCGGAAACGCTCATATACCGCGGCTTGTTCAGTTCGCTCAGGGCCGTCATCAGGCAGGGCGTTTTTACTTCAAGGATATGCCGCCTGTCCTCAAACTGGCGGCTCACAACAAGGCACCCGTCTTCTGCCGACTCAATCGATTCCACGTAGCTGACCTGAGGGATTCCAAGATGTTCGGCTATCTGCGGCCCCACCTGAGCGGTATCGCCGTCAATCGCCTGCCGCCCCGTTATAATCAGATCATATCCGATCTTCTCAACAGCGGCGGCGATGGTACACGATGTCGCCCACGTGTCGGCCCCGCCAAAAGCCCTGTCCGTTATCAGGTACGCCTCGTCGGCGCCCATAGCCAGCGCTTCCCTGAGGGCGGCGTCCGCTTGTGCCGGGCCCATGGATACCACGGCTACCGTTCCTCCGCACCGCTCCTTTATATTAAGCGCGGCCTCAAGCCCGGCCTTATCGTCCGGGTTGATAATGCTCGGCACGCCCTCGCGTATCAGCGTCCCTTTCACGGGGTCAAGCTTAACCTCCGTCGTATCGGGAACCTGCTTAATGCAAACAACGATTTTCATGATAATCCCTCCCTTAGTTCACGTTCAGCCCGGCGGAGATGACCATGCGCTGAACCTCGCTGGTACCCTCGTAGATCTCGGTGATCTTGGCGTCGCGCATCATTCTTTCAACCGGATACTCCCGGGTATACCCATACCCGCCGAAGAGCTGCACAGCGCGGCGCGTAACGTCGCTGGCGGCCTCCGCCGCGAACAGCTTGGCCATTGCCGCGTCCATGGAATATTTTTCACCCCGTTCCTTCTTCATAGCGGCGCTGTATACCAAAAGGCGCGCGGCCTCCATGCGCGTATGCATATCCGCAATCTGAAACTGAGTGTTTTGCATCTGGGAAATGCGCTTGCCGAATTGCTTGCGCTCCCTAACGTATTTAATGGTTTCCTTCACCGCGCCCTCTCCGATGCCGAGCGCCTGCGCCGCGATACCGATGCGCCCGCCATCGAGCGTTTTCATGGCGACGCCGAAGCCTTTGCCTTCCCTGCCGAGCAGGTTCTCTTTGGGCACAATACAGTTCTCCATGATCAACTCGCAGGTTGACGAGCCACGGATACCCATCTTTTTCTCCTTTTTCCCTACGGAAAAACCCGGAAACCCTTTTTCGACGATAAACGCGGAGATTCCGCGCGTACCCTGTGATTTATCGGTCATGGCGAACAGGATGTACACATCCGCATAACCCGCGTTTGTAATGAATATCTTGGTGCCGTTAAGGATGTAATGGTCGCCCTTAAGCTGAGCCCTGGTCTGCTGCCCCGCCGCGTCTGTACCCGCTCCCGGCTCGGTCAGCCCGAAAGCGCCCAGATGCTCGCCGCTAAGGAGCTTCGGAAGGTATTGGCGCCGCTGCTCCTCCGTTCCGTTTTCATATATAGGCGCGCAGCACAGCGACGTATGCGCGGAAACGATAACGCCCGTTGTAGCGCATGCCTTTGAAAGCTCCTCCACCGCCATAATATAGGCGAGCGTGTCGCCTCCGGCCCCGCCGTATTCCTTGGGGTAGGGTATGCCCATAAACCCATAGCGGGCCAGCTTCCTCACCGTTTCAACCGGAAACCTTTCCTCCTCGTCAATCTCCTCGGCAAGGGGCTTTACTTCATTTTCGGTAAACTTACGGTACATGTCGCGGAGCAGCTCATGCTCCTTTGACAGTGTGAAATCCATAACAAAACCTCCTCAGTTTATGGCGGCCGCCGGCCGCCTCTGTCATCAAAAAAGCGTCCATATTACTTTTTTGAGAGTCTCACGGGGCGCTTGCGTTGTTTGCGCTTGCGACGCCCCATGCGGGGAAAGCCATTATAACTAAAAACCTTACGTCCGCAAACGATTAAAGCCTTCAGGGAACCCCGCCATACCCCAAACAAAAAGGGTGTTAGGCAGTCTCAGGCGGCTCTTTTGGCCGCCTGACAATAGCGATTACGGCCCCGCGTTTAAACGAATCGCTCGGTAGAGCCGTCATAATCCGCCAAATACCGCCGCTTAATACGTATAGAACCCCTTGCCGGTTTTTCTGCCGAGCAGCCCGCCGCGCACCATTTTGCGCAGGTTCGGGTGCGCCCGGTATTTACCGTCGCCCGTCTCCTTGTAAAGCGTATCCATGATGGCCAGCACAACGTCCAGCCCCACCAAATCGCCAAGCGCCAGCGGACCCATAGGATGGTTGCAGCCAAGGCGCATCGCGGCGTCGATCCCCTCCGCGGAAGCAATCCCCTCCGCATGGATGCCTATGGCTTCGTTGATCATGGGTATCAGTATCCGATTCACCACAAAACCGGGAGCCTCCTGTATTTCAACAGGCTCTTTCCCGATTTCCCTGGCCATCGAGCATACCGCGTTAAACGTTTCATCCGACGTATGCGCGCCGCGTATCACTTCAACAAGCTTCATCACGGTAGCGGGATTGAAAAAATGCATGCCGATGAACCTGTCCGGCCGCTTTGTGGCTGCGGCAATCTGCGTTACGGAAATGGATGAGGTGTTCGTGGCAAAAAGCGTACGCCCGCCGCATATCCCGTCCAGCTCGCTAAATACCGTTTGCTTGGCCTGTACGTCTTCAATTATCGCCTCTACCACAAGTTCCGCGTCCGCTGCGGGCGCGAATTCGGTAGTAAAGTGAACGGATGAAATCAAAGCATCCATATCCTCTTTAGCGAGCTTGCCGCGCTCTACCCGCTTCATCAGCCCCTTTTGGAGCCTGGCGGAAGCCTTGTCGATAATTTGCGCATTCACGTCGCGCACCGTTACGTCGTAGCCGTTGGCGGCAAAAGCCTGCGCTATGTCCAGCCCCATGGTCCCCGCGCCTAATATAAAAACCTTTTTCATCTTATTCCCCCTTAAATCCGTCGTGCTTGCGCTTATCCACAAATGCGCGCATCGCCATCTTCTGATCCTCTGTATTAAAACACTTGGCGAAAACCTCCGCCTCAAAAGCAAGATCGTCCGCCAGCGCCGCGTTCGTAAACCTGCGCGCGGCGAGCTTTGCGCTCCTTACGGCATGCGGCGCGTTGGCAGCTATTTGTTCAGCAAGCTTCACAGCGCAATCCATCAGCTCATCCTGGCTGCAAACCCGGTTCACAAGTCCCATTCGGAGCGCCTCCTGCGCGTCGATCACCCTGCCGGTATAAATCATTTCCAACGCACGGCTCACGCCTATAACCCTTGGCAGCCGCTGGGTCCCGCCGAACCCGGGAGTGATACCCAGGCCGGTTTCAGGCTGGCCCATCTTCGCGCGCTCCCCCGCCAGGCGGATATCGCACGCAAGGGCAAGCTCGCAGCCGCCGCCGAGGGCATAGCCGTTTATAGCCGCAATCACGGGGATTTCCAGTTCCTCGATCGCCGTTATCGCGCGCTGACCCCGCCGCGCAAGATCCATCGCCCCGGCCTCGTCCAAGCCGCTCATCTCGCTGATGTCCGCCCCGGCCACAAACGCCTTACCCGCGCCGGTAACGACCAGCACGCGTATGGTTCTGTCCTGCCCTATCGCCCGAGCGGTCAGCTCCAACTCGTCAAGCACGGCCATGTTCAACGCGTTAAGCGCCTCAGGCCGGCTTACGGTCAAAATCGCGATATGACCCTGTTTTAACAGCTGAATATACATTTATCTGCCTCCTTCTAACGCGCCGTAAAAAACAGCCCGTACTGTTCAATAGGAATGCCTTGCCATACAAGCTCTTTATCCGCCGGGCCCGAAAAAAAGCTGCGGATAAAGAGCCCTAATTTACAACGGCTTTAACGCTTTTCGTAAACCGCTCTCCCTGAAATTAACACAGGCGGAAACCCTAAATCTCGGGCGCGTTATTTCATGCCGCGCCGCGCCATTTCCGTAACGGCAAAGGTAGCGACGTCCCCTGCGAATTTCTGCGGCCCGAACCCCGCGTCAAAGCCCAGCTCCTTGGCGAGCTCATGTGAAACGCGCGCGCCGCCGCATATCAGTATGAATCTGCCGCGGACGCCTTCAGCCTCGAGCAGCTCAACCAATTCCGTCATATTCTGTATATGCACGTCCTTTTGCGTTACCGTTTGCGAAACAAGCAGCACATCAGCGTTGAGCTCCAGCGCCTTTTGCATGAACTCCTCGTTCGGAACCTGCGCGCCAAGGTTGTACGCGTCGATCATCTCATAACGCTCCAACCCGTAATGGCCCGCGAAACCTTTTCTGTTCATGATTGCGTCAATACCGACCGTATGCGCGTCTGTACCCGTCGACGCGCCCACAACGACGATTTTCCTGCCGAAGTTCTCACGGATATACGCGTTTATCTCCTCCATATCCATAACTTCCTGCTCCACTGCCTGTACGCGTATCCCGGTATAATCCACGCTGTGCGCGCATGAACCGTAAACCACGTAAAAGGTGAACTGAGCGTCCAGGCTTTCATTATACGCGACGGATGGCTCGGTTACGCCCATTTTCTTGGCGAGCTGCCGCGCCGCCTCCGCTCCTCTTTCATCGTTCTTAACAGGCAGGGTAAAGCTCATCTGGATTTTTCCGTCGTTCATCGTATCGCCGTAGGCGCGCAGCTTCTTCAAATCCAAATTCTTATCAAAATCCTGTTTGGATGTATTATATAAGCCAGAACTCATATGCTGGCACCCCCTTTCATCAATTCGATGAACGGGTTAAAGTATTCGGCGCTCTTTTGTATAACTCCGGAAAGCCCCTTGCCCCCGTCACGCATGCGTTTAATGTCGGCGAAAATCCCTTTCTCCAGGGTGGCGAACAGGCCCATATGCTCGATTTCCTCAAGCAGTTGAGCCGCTTTGTTCAGCACCTCGTCGGCGCGGCTCTGCATTATACCGCCTTCCTTATAAACCAGCTCATCGCCAAGGCTGCGCATGGTTCTGAAAATATACTTGGCGTTTTCAATGGCAAGCGCCCTGTCGCTCATAAACGGGGTGTGTATAGCTTCCGTAAGCATGCCTAAAAGATGCAGCTTCTGCCCCGTAAGGATGGTCACCATATTAAACAGCGCGTCCTGCACATGGCCGCGGAAGATGTTTCCGGTCATAAACTTCGTGGGCGGCATGTATTTGAGCGGCGCTTTGGGGAAAATCTCCCTAGCCATCTGGGCCTGCGCCAACTCGTATAAAAAGCCGTTCTCCACATCCGGGGATATTTCAAAAGCGTGTCCCAACCCCATCTGCTCCTCCGGCAGCCCGGCCTTAAGCGCGAACTGCTCGTTAAGGAATTGGGAAGCAAGCACGGTATGCGCTTCCTCCACCGCATCGGCGGTGGTAAGGTAATTGTCCTCGCCCGTATTGATGATAACCCCGGCATAGGAGTTGATTACGCGCGAAAAATACTGGTCGATAATGGTGCGCTGCATATTAATGTCTCGGAACAGTATTCCGTAGAGCGCGTCGTTGAGCATAACGTCAAGCCGTTCAAGCGCGCCCATAGCCGCGATTTCGGGCATGCAGAGGCCGGAGCAGTAATTGCACAGGCGGATGTAGCGCTTTTCCTCCCGCCCAACCTCGTCGAGCGCCGCGCGCATCAGCCTGAAGTTTTCCTGCGTGGCGTACGTGCCGCCGAAGCCCTCCGTCGTCGCGCCGTAGGGTACGTAATCCAATAGGCTCTGGCCCGTCGTTCTGATAACCGCGATGATGTCCGCTCCCTGCTTGGCCGCCGCCTTGGCCTGCGTGATATCCTCATAGATGTTGCCCGTCGCCACGATAACGTACAGATACGGGCCCTCTTTATCGCCAAATTCGCTTAAATACGCGTCCCTCTGCGCGGCGTTGGCGCGTATGCGTTGAGCCGCGGCCTGAGCCACAGGCCTGACGGCGCTGTAAATCTCCCGTGGTTCACGCGGTTTGAGGCGCGTAAGATCCAGCTCGTTCGCGTCCACCGCCTCGGCTATCCGCTGCGGATCCATGCCGGTTTCCAGCATTGCGTTGCCGATATGGTACGCCGCGCCGGAATCAAGCGCTCCTTTATCAAAAAGACTGTCCACCAACACGTTAGGCAGCGGAACGTCCACCGCGTTTACGCTATCGACGCCGAGCAGCCGGCACACGGCGCGCTCCACCGTTACAGTCGTATGCATATCGATAAACGACTGCGTATCCTCGGCTATACGCCGGGCGGATTCCCTGGCTTTATCCACCAAATTAAAATTTAAGTTCAGTTTGCTCTGCATTATCCACCTCAAATCCTTCGTCTATCCGGCTCACTCCGGCCTATGCCTGCCGCGCTTGGTCCTCTCGAGGTCCTTAGGCTCCATGGACATCGCCCGCCCCTGCTCAAGCCCGGCCACGCCGATAAGCTCCGCCTTCTTCTCGCCCCTGCATACCTCGCAGTTGCAGGTTTCCTCATAATGATCCGGTTCGGTATACGTTGTGATAACGCCCTCAAAGTTGCGCAGTATCACCTTATGGGGCGACTGGCTGATTACGTAATTGGGCATAACGGGCGTTTTACCTCCGCCGCCGGGCGCGTCCACAACGAACGTGGGCACGGCGTATCCCGAAGTATGGCCGCGCAGCGCCTCGATGATTTCAATCCCTTTTGAAACCGGGGTGCGGAAGTGCTCGAGGCCCATTGAAAGGTCGCACTGATAAATGTAATAGGGGCGCACCCTTATCCGAACCAGATCCTGAACCAGCTTTTTCATCACGTGAACGCAATCGTTAACCCCGGCAAGCAGCACGCTCTGATTGCCCAGCGGTATCCCCGCGTCCGCCAGCCGCGCGCACGCGGCGGCCGCTTCCTGCGTAATTTCGGCCGGATGGTTGAAATGCGTGTTGAGCCAAATGGGATGATATTTTTTGAGCATATCGCACAGCTCGGGCGTTATTCGCTGGGGCATTACTACCGGCGTACGCGACCCAAGGCGCACGATTTCCACATGGGGTATTTCCCTCAGGCTGGAGATGATGTATTCCAGCATTCCATCCGACTGCATGAGGCAGTCCCCGCCGGATAAAAGCACGTCGCGCACCTCAGGGTGTTCTCTGATATAGCCGATGCAACGGTCAATCTGTGATTTGGGTACGGCGCAGTCGTTTTGGCCGGCGAAGCGCCTGCGCGTGCAATGGCGGCAATACATGGAGCATTGGTCGGTGATGAGGAACAGCACCCTGTCCGGATAACGGTGAGTCAAGCCGGGAACGGGCGAATCCGTATCCTCATGCAGCGGATCCAGCAGATCGGCGTTTGCCTGATGCAGCTCCAGCGCGGTGGGTATGGCCTGCCGGCGGATAGGATCCTTTGGATCCTTTAAATCAATTAGCGAAAGGTAATACGGCGTTATCGCCATGCGCAACGCATTCAGGCAGCGCTTAACGCCGTCCTCCTCCTCGGGCGTCAAATCCAAGTATTTTTTCAAGTCGTCCAATGTTTCAATGCGGTTTTGAACCTGCCATTGCCAGTCGTTCCACTGTTCATCCGGAACGTCGCGGAACAGGCCGTTCATTCTGCTCGTAATCATACGCTCTCCTCCTCATATATTCGCTGTCATCCGAAACGCAGTACGGTCTCGGAATAATACTCCACGCGCCGGCCCCAACCCAAAAGCATGGATAATAGGGGACGCGCGTCTTTTACGCGGGGCTTTGTTTTGCGCCGATACGCGGGGGCTGTTACCAGACGCATTATTCCGCGCCCCATAACAGCCCCTGCGGTATTTCAAGGTAAAGCCCTTTATCACGTGATTTAATCAAACATAAATCCTGTTGAAGAGATCGCGGATTTTTTCGCTCTCACGCAGCTCGTGCAGGGTAATTTCGGCATGATCCCGGGTATAGCCGTTGCCGATTATCATGTTCACGTCCTTGCCCACGCCTTCCGCGCCAAGGGCGGCCTTGGTAAAGCTTGTCGCCATGGAGAAGAAGTACACCGTGCCGCCGTCGCGGACCGGCAGTATGCAGCTCATCTCCGTGTTTTCAATGTTTACGCAGGAGATGGAAAGATCGTATTCCTTCCCGGCGTTGGCGGCGAGCGCTTTGTCCAGCACGGCTACCGGCTCCGTAGCGGAGGCAACGACGACCTCGTGGCATACGCCCAGCTCCATCAGCTTTTCAATCTGGCTCTCACGGCGGACAAGGCCGACGACCCGGCCGGTGGGCCCAACGCGCTTCATGGCCTCGTAGCAGCACAGTATGCCGGATTTACCGTTCGCGCCCAGCACCAGCACGGAGTCCCCTGGCTTTACCAGCTTGGCGGCCTGGGCCGGCGCGCCCGCAACGTCAAGGGCGGCCAGGGCAAGCGCCTCGCTCATATCGTCCGGCAGCTTGGCGTAAATGGCGCTCTCAAACAATACGGCCTGCGCGACAACGTCCACACGGTCGATATCCATATGAATTTCCTTAATTTCCACAATCTTGAGCGGCGTCATGGAAAGGGACACCAGCGAAGCGATTTTGTCGCCCACCTTGAGATCCCTGTCCTTAAGATCCTCGCCGATATAGGCGACTTTGCCGATGAACATGCCGCCGGAGCCGGTGACGGGGTTCTGCATTTTGCCGCGCTCGTTTACAATTGAAAGGATCATCGCCTTAATCCTTTCGGTATCCTTTTCGCAGGCCTCCTCAATCTGTGTGAACGAAGCCGAATCAATGTTGAGCGAAATCACGTCGCATATGATCTCGTTGGAATAACGCTTGGTCATGTCGTTGTCGATCTTATACGCGGCCTGGGTTAATACGCCCTGAGGTTCAATTACGCGGTGTACGCCGTACCTGTTTCCTTTAATAGCCATTGTACATATCCTCCTGTATTTAAATACTATTTGTTATCCGTCATTTGTTCAGGCCGAGTATGGCTCTGGCTTCTTCGGGCGTAGCTACGGGCCTGCCCAGCTCGCGCGCCAGGCGGACCACCTTCTCCACCAGCTCGCCGTTGCTCTTGGCCAGCACGCCCTTCTCAAGGTATACGTTATCCTCAAAGCCTACGCGTACATGCCCGCCCATGATAATGCCCATGACCGCCATTGGGAACTCGAACCGGCCTACGCCGGCGACCGTCCAGGTGCAATCGGCAGGAATGCTGCCGCGCATGAACACCAGATCCCGCGGATCCCCGCTGATGCCCCCGTTAACGCCCATCACGAAGTCAAAATGCATGGGCGAGGGGATAAAGCCCTTTTTATTGAGCCGGATGGCCATATCGATCATGCCCTTGTCAAAAACCTCGACCTCGGGCTTGATACCGCGGGCCGTCATTTTTTGGGCAAAGTCTATAATCATGTTTTCCGTGTTTACAAAAATATCGTCTCCGCCAAAATTGCACGTTCCGCAGTCGAGAGTGGCCATTTCAGGGTTCAGCGTTATGGGCTGAAGCCTTTCATCATTCGACATGCCGACCGCGCCGCCGGTGGAAGGCTGAATGATTACATCCGGGCATTTCTCCTTAATCGCTTCCATGCATGCTTTAAATCGGCTCGCGCTCTGCGTCGGGGTACCGTCGTCCTCTCTCACGTGCAGGTGGATAATCGAAGCGCCCGCCTGATACGCGTTATACGCCTCGTCGGCTATCTCCGTCACGGTATACGGTACGGCCGGGTTATGTTCCTTGGTGACCTCCGCTCCGCAAATGCAGGCTGTTATAATAAGCTTATCCATAACCAATCCCCTTTCCGCGGTTAAACGGTCTGTTTCCCGCGCTGCTTATCCCCGGGTACTACGCATGTGCCGGAGGCGCGGCAAACGATTATAGGATCCTTTAGCACGTCGCACGCGGTATCATTGATATCGGGCCTGGGCGCGATAACCTTGCGTGCCTCAAACACCATCTTTCGGGAGGTATTGCCGCAGTGAACGATTTCGCCCGCCGCTTCAATATAATCCCCGGCAAACACGGGGGCCATAAACTCCACCATATCATAAGCCTTAAATAAACCCTCGTCGCCGTCGTTCATAATGAGAAGCTCCGTAGCGATGTCGCCAAAAAGCTGGAGCATCTTCGCCCCGTCCACCAGATTGCCGCCGTAATGAGCGTCGTTCGCGCCCATGCGCATTCGGATAACAGATTTCATGATTGCCTCCTTGAACATTATTTTCAATCAATTGATAAAAAAGGCGCTCTCAACCCGTTGATAAACAGGTGATAGCGCCTCATCAGACTAAATAAAACGCTATTGACGCAGGGTAACCCGCTGTCAATAGCGCATCATCATACCGATGACAGTTACGGCGCGCTCAGCGCCGTACCCAAGCTCGGAGGGCGTGAGCGGCCCGCCCGCTTTCGGCGGCAAGCCCATTCGCCGCCGCCCTTGGACGCTCATATCCTTTGCATCCGGCGGCTACCAAGCTTCCCGCGCCTCTATCTAGAAAACGATATAAAATTATCAATCTCACCATGTTTCATTATAAGTTACCGTCTTATTATTGTCAATATATATTTTCCAGCATCTTCAGTATTTCCGGCTTAAAATCGAGCAGGCGGCAGATATTTAAGGCGTCCCGCGGGCAGCTTTTTTCGCCGGCTACGCGGTAAAGGCCGTAATTCATATAGCGGGAGATGACCTCCTCCCTGCGCTCCGCTTTAGATATCCGCGCGGCCGCCTCAGCCAAATCCATATCCCGCAGGCCGATAACCTGATAGTGCGCGCCGGCATTGTCCGCAACGCCGTCGAAATGCGTGGTCATTACGCTCAGGGCAGGCAGATTATTCAGATAACGCGTAACCGCGCCGGCTATCTGCGCGCCCTCGTGCGGGTTAGTACCGCGCGCGAACTCATCCAGCAAAATAAGGGAGCCGGCTTCCCTCTCAACCTGTTCTAGTATCTGGTTAAACCGGATTATCTCCGCGCCGAAGCTGGAGAGGCCGCGCTGCGCGCTCTCTAAATCTTCCGATATGATGTGTACGCCTTCCATCAGCGGGATATTCGCGCTTTGAGCAAATACGAACATGCCCGCATGAAGCATCAGCGCGTTAACGGCGATGGTTTTGAGCGCAACGCTTTTCCCCCCCATATTCGCCCCCGTAATAACGGTTGAGCCCGGCGCTATCTCGATTGAAATTGGTGTAAAAGCGCGGCCCTTTTTATTGAGCGCATCCACAAACAGCGGATGTACGGCCCGTTCAAGCGCCAGTCTATCTCCATCCATAGTTGGGAGGCAGGCCCCGTACCGCGCCGCCAGCTTTGCGCGCGATATGGTAAAATCCAGCCTGCCAATGGCGTTCACCGCGTTCATTATATCGTCAAGGTAAGGCCTTAAGTCGGCGCACATCATAAAAAGCGCCTCCCTCTGCGCGTCCTCTTCCTCAACCGCCGCGGTTAGCCTTTCCTGCGCAAGCTTTTCACGCCGCGCGCCGTCCCTCTCGAGGCGCATCTTCTCTTCCAGCTCGCGCTTTCTTCTTCTTATCTCGCGAAGGCGAGGCAGCTTCGCGTCGCTCACGTAGAAGGAAGCCGTACGCCGCCCGTCCGGATCAAGCGCGCGCAGCGCCCCCGGGACGGGTTCAATGTTTATCCCGGCAAATCCCGCGCGCTCCTGAACGAGGCGATACGCTTCCGCCATAATCTCGAGCTGAAGAAGGAACCTCTTTATCTCAAAAAGCTCAACCTCGTCTAGCTCACCCTCCCTGCATCGTTCGATGGATCTTCTAACGTCCTTGAGCGCCATCATCTGCCGCTCGACAGCCGCGTACTCTCGCGCGCAGCTTTCCAGCGTATCAGCCGCGCGCCCTACGTTATAAAGCTCTTCCTCCAACTCGTGCTTCTCATGCGGGGAATAAAAGCGAATACGCCGGATCCTTTCATTCCCGTACGGGGAATTGGCTGAAAGCTTTCCGAGTATAAAATCAAACCCCGTCGTTTCGCGCTGCCTGTGACCAATTTTAATCATAGCTCCTCCATCACGTTTATTACCGGAACCTGTACGCTCTTTCGCATAACATCTATAAACGCATCCTTATCAAAATGATAGCCGTAGGCTGAAAACGGGTTGACGGTCACGGCGCATAGGGAGGCGCTTTCCCTCACGCGGATACGGCCTCCGCGCGCTCTAAGCTTTCGGTACGTTTCCTTCGTTATTAATAGCTTGGACGCGTCCTCAACGATGATTTCAACCCCTTCCATAGACACGCCCGCGCGCAAAAGCGCGGCGAGCGAGGATTCCGTGAGCGCCCCGCGAAGCCATACGCCCGATACGCCAGGGAGCTTCTTCATAATTTCAGGCAGGGTATCGTTTTGTGTAAGCGGGATATATTCTCCATCCTCCGTCGTCACGGTTATACGCGCCGGAGTCTCAAAGCCTAAATCGAACGCCGTATGTTGAAGCGTTAAAAGCTCGGCGGCAAACGCAGTATCCTCCGCGACCGCAATCATGCTTTTGCTGTAGGAAGCGCCGGTGCATAAAATAGTACCGTCCGCCACGGCGGGCGCGCAAAGCGATTTGCGGCTCACCGCCCCGTCGATAATCACGCGGTCCGCGCCCAGTGTAAAAAACATATCGGCCGCCCGCTTTAGCTGTTCCGTCATGGACGGCCCCGCTATTTGCACGCTGCCGTCGCTCAGAGCGCGCAGGATGACGACTTCGCCCAGGGGCGTGTTCATTCCAGTAGTTTCGAGTATCTCGCGCGTAGCGTCGCAATACCTCAAAAGCCCCTGAGCGGTGGCGATAAGCGTGTTTTCATAAATAAAAATGCCCGGTTTGTTTGTGTGCGTAACAATATCCACATTTTCCCCGTCCCTGCCGATGGACGTGAGCGCCAAAACGCCTTCATTATACCGGTGCTCCTCAATCAGTCGGTTGAGCGCTGTCGTTTTCCCCGCGTTCTTGCACATGCCGATAATGGATACGGAACGCTTATCTCTTATTAAATCAATCAATCGCATCGTCTTGTCGTCCCTCCCTCCTGTTCAGCGCCCAATCAACAGCGTCCCGAACCGCGGGAAACGGCGAATCCGCCGCGCCCGCTATCAGTTCCGCATGGATCCCTTTTCTTGCGGACAGCGCTATTGCCTCCGCAGTCAGCTTGCCATTACCCGTATAATTACGGCCGACCAGCTTTCGCGCTTTTGACGCGTCGCCCCGGATAAGGCGCTCCAGGCTGAACGCCGATACCGCTTCATCGTCCGGCTCGCAGAATCCCACGCTGAGGTTGTGCGGGCATGCGGCTTGGCACAGTTCACAGCCGAGAAAACCGGGCGTCAATTCCTTCACCCTGTGACAATGCATGGCGACCTGCATGCCCGCGCGCAAGCATGCGCGGGGTTCGAGGCCCTCTTCCCCGATAGCCTTGGCAGGGCAAGCGGCGGCGCACAAGGCGCAGCCCCCGCATTCGCCTGAATCAAACGCCGGTACTGGTACGCAAGGCCCGGCCGCGTCCGTTACAATGGTAAAGAGCACCGTTCTCGAACCGTATCTGCCAATTCGCAGCAGCCCATTCCTGCCCTGGACGCCGATACCGTTTTTAAGCGCAAGGGCGCGGGCCGGGATTGGAGCTAGCTGAGCTGAAAAGCCCATCCCCCGAATCCCTTCCGCCATGCCGCAAGCCGCTTTGTATGCGTGGTTGGACGCAAGGTAGTAAGCCGGAATCGGTTCACCGGCCGGGTAGGGCGTATAGGCCCAGGCCAGCAAGATCACGCACCGAGCCCACGGGTATAGCGAGGGCGCATTCCATAACAGACGTTCAAGCCCGAATCCCGCGTATTTAGCGTCGCCGGGTTCATAGCTAAGCGGCTCCGGTGGTAAAAACCATGCCTCGGCAAAGCCCAGCCCCACAGCCTTTTCGATCAGGCGCTCCCTCATCCCCAAACCTCCGTACCTATAAATACAATAATACATATTATATAACATCAAGCCAGTTGTGGGAAGCCTCCCCATAACGGCCTGGTTGATGATACGTAAAGGATGTGAGACCATGTGTTTATGGTGTAACCTAAGAAATTACAACTACGGAAGAGGCTATTCAAGCTGCCGGGGTGGCTGCTGCTTCAGCAGGGGATTCGGCCCCTTGGGCTTAATCAGCGGCTGCGGCTTCGGCTCATGCGGCTGTCGCTCGTGCGGCTGCGGCTCGTGCGGCTGCGGCCCATGCGGAGCGGTGAGGGAGGTAATCTGTCGAAGCATATGCTGCAACAACGGTTGCGGCCCGTGCGCGAACCGCTGCGGCCGCCGCTGCTGTTCAAATTGCCGGGGATGCTAAGGGCTTAAATTAACCGGGCGCGCGCCGGGAAAACCGGAGCGCGCCCGTCTGCGTTTTAATAAATAGGCTATGCCATGCTTTATGATTTTTTACGGGCGCTTGCACCATTGGCGCTGCCGCCCCCCGTGCGGAGGAAGCAGTCAAAATACACCGGAAAACGGAAAGAAAAAAGTTTAATGCTTGGTCCCCTTCTTCTTTTGCCGTCCAGTAATAACCATAGTTGCGTAAAAAAAGCTCAAAGCGGAGGCCGCCCATGCAGTGAAATGTCCAGTCAATCCCAGAGTGCCGAAACCGATCGCCGCTATATACAACATTAGACTGATTTTTTTCATGCAGTTCCCCCTATACAATCCCAGTTTGCCGGTGTACGCCTTATAAGACGCATTAAACAGCTTGATAAATTAGAAATTATCAGCGAGTTACCTCATAGCGCAATCGGAGATATGAGTCTTTAAAAATCACACATTCCTGCAATTTCAATACCCCTAATTTGGACAATTCGTTTTCTGACAATAAGGATTTCCCATCAATCAAGGTAGACGTGTCTTTACCTCCAATTAAAATAGGAGCGACAACAATATAGTCTAACAACTTTTCACGAAGGAACAATTCGTTTAATGTGCCGCCGGTTTGTATGGTGATTTTCTCACAACCGTATTCTGTTTTGAGTTTTATAAGAAAATCTTTCAAGGACAATGCACTTTCATAGATAACATGAAGATTGCCCTTGTCCACCTGAAAAGCCGGGTGGTCTGCATTGGATGTAACCAACACAAACTCCCTTGATAATGCACAAAAATATCGAACGCCATGTTCGTTCAAATGATGGTTATCTATTGTCACGAATAAAACAGGTGTCTTATCTGGCGTTTCCTTTGCATTTACGCCCAGTTTTGCTTGCACCCGACCGGAATCAAGCGACCATAAATCTGTTGTCCGCTTTATTTCATAATATTGATGTAAACCCTCCTTAACCCCCGCAATTTGGGGAAAATCTTTATCTGCATCTAAACTGTCCGCTGCACCAGTGCTTATTTTTCCGTCAACAGACATTAACATAAATAATATTGTAATAGGTCTTTCCATTTTGTTCCCTCCTAATTCCCGCTTGTCGAGTACGCCTTCCCCGCTTAAGGCGTACAACACATAACTCGCTTTTTTTATTCTAATATTTGCGTGTGGAAATGTCATACGGCCCATTTCGTTTCATTTATTCATACTACTGTTCATAACCCTGCTTGTTCACTTTGGCACCATTCGGGCACCAATTTACTCGTTTCAGGATTGTATCACACACATCGAAAATGCTGATTTCAAGGGGTTTTCCGATTGAAAAAAGAATTTATCGATGCTGTAATATTTTCTATTTTTGATATTACGCGTACTATTTTCCCTTAGCGCATGGCCTCGCGAATATGCACAGCCAAAATAAGCTGGTGAGAATAGCGTCTCATATCAAATGCTTAAAAAGCGATATTGGTATTTACGCGTAAACCCAGTATAATGTGTCCTAAGCAAGCGGGGCGTCCGTATTTAACCCGCTTCGTATCTTCCAGCCCGGATGTTTGGGTTAAAAATCAAGCCGCTTCTCATAATAAACAGGCTGTGTTATAATGGGGCGGTCATATTTGCGAAAGTCCGTTTTATCGAACGGCGGGAGATAAACATGAATATAGTTGTGGTCGGGGATGGCAAGGTCGGCTATACGCTCACTGAGCAGCTCTCCCGAGAAGGGCATGATATGGTTGTTATTGACAATAGCACGAAGGCTTTGAGCAATTCAACCAACGCGCTCGACGTAATCGGCATACACGGCAACGGCGTGAGCTACCAGGTCCAAAAAGAAGCCGGCGTTGATAAGGCGGATCTGCTTATCGCGGCGACAAGCGCGGACGAAATTAATATGCTGTGCTGTATGGTGGCAAAGAAGCTGGGCGCTAAAAACACCATAGCGCGCGTCCGCAACCCGGAATACGCCATGCAGATGGTATTTTTAAAGGAGGAGCTCGGTCTTTCCCTTGTCATTAATCCCGAGCAGGCCGCCGCCGCCGAAATATCCAGAATTTTACGCTTCCCCTCCGCGCTCAAGGTCGATACCTTTGCGCGCGGCAGGGTAGAGCTTGTGGAGTTTAAGCTGCGCGATGGCACGCCCCTTGACGGGCTTCCGCTGTACGCTTTATCGAAGAAGTATCGTTTTAAGATCCTTATATGCGCCGTTCAGCGCGGGGCGGACGTATATATTCCCACGGGCGATTTTATATTGCGCACCGGGGATAAGCTTACCATAACCGCAACGCCCAAAGAAATTGAAGGTTTTTTCAAGGCCATCGGCGCATTCAGCCAGCGCGTTAAAGACGTGATGATCATCGGCGGAGGGCGGATAACGTTTTACCTCGCCCTCAGGCTAATTGAGTCGGGCATTCGCGTAAAGATAATTGAGCAGGATGAATCCAAATGCATGGAGCTTTCAGACTACCTGCCCAAAGCCATGATAATTCACGGCGACGGAACAGACAGGGAGCTCCTGAGCGAGGAAGGCATCGCGTCGGTAGATGCGTTTGTTACGCTCACGGGCATGGATGAGGAGAACATCATCATCTCCATGTACGCCGCCGCCCAGCATGTAAAAAAAGTCATTACAAAGGTCAGCCGCACGGACTTTGCGGATATGCTTTCAGGCTCCGGGCTCGATACGTTCATCATACCCAAATCAATCACGGCGACGCAGATTGTCCGCTACGTCCGCGCTATGCAGAACTCCCTTGGCAGCAACGTTGAAACGCTTTACCAAATCGTAAACGGAAAGGTCGAGGCGCTGGAGTTTCACGCGCGGGACAAGGCGCGCTGCATCGGCGTTCCGCTCAAGGATCTTGCGCTTGTCCGCGAATTGCTTATCGCCTGCATCATACGCAAGGGGCGCATAATCGTGCCGGGGGGCGACGATAGCATACTGGCGGGCGACAGCGTGGTCGTCGTAACAACCAACAACGGATTGGACGATCTTGACGATATACTCGCTTAATATGGTGACGCTATGAATTACCGCATGATCCTGTATATTCTCAGGAACTCACTTTTTGCCGAAGCGGTTCTCATGCTTCTTCCGGCGGCTGTCGCCGTGATTTATGGGGAAAACCCGGCTCCTTTTCTGATAACCATCGGCATTTTATTGGGCGCAGCCGCTCTGCTGAACCTGCTTCGTCCGCGCACAAAAGTGATATACGCGCGGGAAGGGTTTATCAGCGTAGCGCTATCCTGGATAATGCTTTCGGCCTTCGGCGCGCTCCCTTTCATATTCAGCGGCGCGATACCGAATTTTATCGATGCGATATTTGAAACCGTCTCCGGTTTTACTACCACTGGCGCAACCATATTAAAGGATATTGAGGTGGTTGAGCGCGGCGTTCTCTTTTGGCGTAGCTTCACGCACTGGATAGGCGGTATGGGCGTGCTGGTTTTCATCATGGCCGTAATCCCGCTTGCCGAGGGGCGATCCATGCATATCATGCGCGCGGAGGTTCCCGGCCCTTCCGTTGGAAAGCTTGTGCCAAGGGCCAGAAACACGGCGAAGATTTTATACGGCATCTATATACTGCTAACGGTTGCGGAAATAATATTTCTTGTAGCGGGCGGGATGCCGCTGTTCGATTCGCTCGTTCACGCCTTCGGTACCGCGGGAACGGGCGGTCTGTCCATTAAAAACGCGAGCATCGCGGCGTACGACAGCGTTTATATCCATATGGTTATAGCCGTTTTCATGCTGCTGTTCGGTATTAATTTCAACCTCTATTATCTCCTCATCCTGGGCAGGCTTAAAACCATACTGCGTAACGAGGAGGTTCGCTGGTATATAGGTATCGTCGCCGTCAGCGTGCTTTTGATAACGGCGAATATCATAAAGATTTATGGAAATGTGGGAGAGGCGTTTGAAAAGGCTTTTTTCCAGGTAAGCTCCATTATCACTACAACCGGATATACGACGGCGGATTTTAATTTATGGCCGGAGCTTTCAAAGCTGGTGCTCGTGATGCTCATGGTGGTGGGCGCATGCGCCGGGTCAACAGGCGGCGGTATCAAAGTAGCCCGCCTGATCATATTGGTAAAGACCACCGGCCGCGAAATCAAACGGCTTATGCACCCGCATAGCGTGAGCGCGGTCAAGCTCGATGGGAAAGCAGTTGATGATTTCACCTGTCACGGCACATGCGCGTTTTTTATCCTCTATATGCTCATTACAGCCGCATCCATGCTCCTTATCTCCGTAGACGGGCAGAGCTTTGATACCACTACTACGGCTGTTATCGCCTGTATCGGCAATATCGGCCCAGGGCTTGAATCGGTTGGGCCAATCGGTAATTTCAGCATGTTCTCTGATTTTTCAAAAATAATACTCAGCTTTGATATGCTTTTGGGCCGCCTTGAAATATTCCCCATTATTATGCTGTTCAGGCCGGCGATGTGGAAGAGGAGTTAACGCCTAACGGCAATGACTTAACCGTTGAGAATACAGGCTAAAAATTTATTTATCCATATGATTTAACGGTTCAAGTAAAGGCGCGCGCCAACCATAGTATACTCCATTTCACAGAGCCTTTTTTGCTTGCTAAGCCGAAAAATTCATGGAAGCAAGGCGTTTTAAGAGCAAATTCCGCTTGCTTTTCAAAACCGCGTGTTATATAATAGCGTCTGTTCGGGTGAGCTTTCACCCGTAGCAGCAGGAGGGCGTAACGTCGCCCTGCGCCAAGCTATTTGATAAGGGGTGAAAATAATGAAGAAGGAAATCCATCCGACATATGGCGAGTGTACTGTCCGGTGCGCTTGCGGCGAAACGTTTAATTCCGGCTCCGTCAAAGGCGAGCTGAAAGTTGAAATCTGTTCGAAGTGTCATCCGTTCTATACCGGCAGGCAAAAGTTGGTTGATACCGGCGGACGCGTGGATCGGTTCAAGAAGCGTTACAACATTTAACTTGTGCGTAAGAGGCTGCATCATTGAGGCGGCCTCTTATTTTTATATATGGGCTTCGGCGCCTGCCTGAGGATCATTATTATATGAAACGCGTCAAACAAGAGCAGATCATCTTTTTCCTATGAAAAAACCTTGCGGATAAAAATAACCGCAAGGTGTTGAATTAAATTATCAGCGAGGCGATTGAATCGGCCCCAATCTTCATTCTTTTAAAGCCTTTGTGTCGTATTAATAATGATAAAGGCTGATACAAATATCCGTATCAGCCTTTATTTTATCATGCTGCCATTTCCTTAATTCACCGGGTTTTAAAATGTACGAACAGTTTATCCCTTAGGTATCGGATTTTTCGCGGCCTTCGCGCCTGCCGCTTCCTTGACCGGATATACGGCTGCCCGGACGCTGCGCGCGGCTTTTTGACGCGGGCGATTGTGGAAAATACCCGCCCGGCGGCATAGAGGGCGCGCCCGCTCCCTGCTGCGCCATATGCCTTTCCCTCAACGCGCGCTGGTGCGCGAGCACCGCCCGCTGCTTTTTCTCAAGCACGTGTAACGTAATAAGCGCGGCGCCCGCAATAACCATAAGCGACGCCAGGATAATAAAGCTTGTCGTGAGCGTTGTGCTTAGCGTCGAGCCGATTGCGCCCATAGAAGGCATGTTTGGGTCTTCGATTACGGGCGGCGTAGGCGACGCGTTCAGGATATCGCCCGGATACTCCGCGTTAAGCTTCACAAAGCTGTTATGCGGGGCTCCGGAAGGATCCTCGGAGGTAAGCGTAAACACAAGCTCCCTCGGCTCGCCGACCTGAACCACTTTTTCAACGGTCTGCTTCGCGCCCGCGGCTATATCGCCTAACGCGGCGATCTCGCCAGCAACGCTCTCCGTAATTACGACGTTGGACATATCCAGCGAGCCCGTGTTCTCAATATCAAAGCTTATCTTTATCGCGCCGGAAGCCGAAAGCGGCTCTACAACCGTCGCTACCATCTTAATTCCAAGCAGGGCGGGATCGATGTATTTGCGCACAAGAAAGCTGGACGTCTTATCCTCAAACGTTTCACCCGTTCCGTCAATCCCGTTTATAGCGAATACGACATAACGCGTTTCGTTGGACGGAACCGTATGCGTCAATACCTTTTTCTCGCCCACCGCCAGGCTGAACGGCTCAGAGTTGAGCGCTTTGCCCGCATCATCCTTAACGGTTATATTGCGTATGGATTGGTTTCCGTTATTGGTAATGTAAAGCGTAAATTTCACGCCGTCAGGCGTCGGTTCATCCTGATTAACCTCAACTTCCAGCTGTGAGTTGACCATGCCGAGCGTGGTTTCCTTAATGTTAACGGTTTCCTGCTGGGCGCTGCCTTCGGGAAGATAGGTTATAACCGGCGCTGAAACCACCGTCTCATCGCGCATTTTATACTGGTAAGTTACGGTATGTTCCTCCCCCGGCTGAAGGGTATAGTTTTCCAATATGGGGTTTCTGTTAATCTCCCTGTCCATAATTTTGATGGACTTTAACGTTACGGTGCCTGTATTTTTAAGCGTGTAGGTCAGCGTAATCACTTCACCCGGAGGCACCTGCTTTTTATCTGTTTTTCGCGTGGCGGACAGGGAAACCAGCTTGCCCTTTTGTACCGTCACCGTTACCGGCCTTGTCTGCTTTACGCCGTTCTCATACCAGTTCAGTTCGAAGGAAAGGACTTGTCCAATCATATCCTTCGATACGCCGAACTTCGGGAACGAAAGCGTGCGGCTGGAACCTACGGGAATAGGGGATTGCTCGGTATGGTTGATACCGTGTCCGGTCAGCGTTACGCGCTCCATCGCGTATACGGAATCATTGGCGATATTAAAGTACAGCGTAACAACGCCCGCGTTATCCAGCTGCGCCGGATCCGAATATGCCTCAACTTGCGCTGCGCGCGCGCCGCCGCTCAACGGTAACAGCAGCAACAGCGCAAGAAAAACAGCAGCGAAACGCTTCCTCATCTGTGTTCATCCTCCCGGTTTTATGTATATTCTGATTTATTATATCATAAAGCGACGCGTGTGGGATATACTTATTTTTCTTGCTCGGATAACCGCGCGACGGATAGGTCAAATACCCGATATACCTGATAACCTCATTTACGACAGGCGCATATCAAAGCGCTAAAAAAAGGATACGGGCCTCGGCCCGTATCCCCAACCTATCAAAAAAGCCCGGGGTTGGGTCGGAGCCGCAACCCCATAAGCTTTCAACCGAATCTGACGACATGTGCGTCAGGTTCTCAATGCCTTGCGCAGCAAGGGTTTCTTTGCACGGGGCGCTGACCGCGCCAATGAAAAAGCGTTCCGTGTTAACTCGAAAATGTGGCTGCGCCACGTTTTCGACACACTGCGGCAACCTGCGGTTGCCAATGGATATTTTTAAAAGAATTAGGGGTTGTTTGTAAAATCAAGGAAGCTGTGCTATAAATAGCGATTGTGGCCAGATAAACAAAAGCGAGGAAAGAATCATCCAAGTTTATCATATATGGTTGCTATTGTGTGTAATTGTTAAAAAACTGCGCATAGGATATTGAGCAAATTTCGGTATCAAACTAAAAATCGCCGTAAAAAACAGGGATCGTATAATAATTTGCCTTGCTGCAAGGATATAATGTTACCCCAGGAAGTTTTTTGTATATGACCTGTATTCTTCTTGCGGGAATGGAAACAATGAGCTAAAATATAATAATACCAACCGGTATAGGTATATCTGTGAGGGTATAATTAAAAAAAGGAGGTTGCGCTTATGCCTGGAATCGTTCAAACAGAGCTGGGCAAAATTGTTATAACGGAAGATTTAATTGCCAACGTTGCGGGATACGCGGCGATAGAGAATTACGGCATCGTCGGGATGAGCTCTAAAACGGCCACGGACACGCTTATTCAGCTCATCGGCGGAGATAATCTAAAACGCGGCGTAAAGGTTTCCGTTTTAAACGGGAATGAAAACGAGGTGGATATCGAGCTGTTCGTTACTTTAATGTACGGGGTTTCCTTGCCCGCCGTTGCGCAGAACGCGATGCAGAACGTACGCTACCGCGTAGAAGAAATGACCGGCTTGAAGGTACGTAATGTAAATATCCACGTGGAAGGGATCCGCGTGTAGGCGGGGCTATCCGTATAAGAATGAAATGTTTAAATAGGATTGGCCTTTAGGAGGATACCGAATTGAATGAACTGACTATCAGTGGCGCCTTGTTTAAGGAGATGCTTACGACAGGCGCCGCGTTGCTTGAAAAAAATAAGTCCGTTATTGATTCGTTGAACGTGTTTCCCGTGCCGGACGGGGATACGGGTACGAATATGTCCATGACCATGCAAAGCGCCGTAAAGGAGCTGAGGCAGTCGGAACTGATAACGGCGTCCGACGTGGCCGGGGCGGCGTCCTTAGGCGCGCTCAAAGGCGCGCGCGGCAATTCCGGCGTAATTCTGTCCCAAATTTTCAGGGGCTTTGCCAGGGCTTTAAAGGATGCGGACGAGCTGACGCCTGAATTGCTGTCCACAGCGCTTCAGATGGGGACGGAGGCTGCTTATAAGGCGGTTATGAAGCCCAAAGAAGGCACCATGCTAACCGTTTCGCGCATGATTGGCGAGGCCGTTAAAGCGGCGCAGGCAGAGGGCGCCAACATATACAAGCTCATCGACGTCATGGTTGAGAGCGGGGAAGCGGCGCTCAAGCTCACCCCCGAACTGTTGCCCGTGTTAAAGGAGGCTGGTGTCATCGACTCCGGCGGCAAAGGGCTTTTAACCATTTTCCGCGGATTCAAGATGGCGATTGACGGCGAGGAAATCACTGATTTGGATGAACCGCTGGAATCCGTTATCGAGGACGATAATTTCAGTTACGACGATTTAAACGATATTCGATTTGGCTATTGTACGGAATTTTTTATTATTCATCTTGACGAGTCGTTTGCTGAAACCGAGCTTGATAAGTTCCGCGAAAAGTTAGTACGCCTCGGGGACTCCGTGGTCGTCGCCCATGACACCGGTTATATAAAGGTTCACGTGCATTCCAATTCGCCGGGGAAAATCATTCAGCTTGCGCTCAGGCTTGGAGAGGTTAATAATATAAAAATTGAGAATATGCGCGAACAGAACCGTGAAATACAGGAAAATCTCAGGAAAAACGAGAAGGAATTCGCCATGATAGCGGTGAGTACGGGAAAAGGGATAGACAGCGTGTTTACCGACTTGGGCGTTAACGGACTTATTCAGGGCGGGCAGACGATGAACCCGAGCATCGACACGATACTTAAGGCGATTAAGCGCGCGAACGCGAGGAACGTGTTTGTTTTCCCAAACAATTCGAATATAATTTTAGCTGCGGATCAGGCCGCGCAGCTTTCCGAACGCAACGTTGTTGTTATCCCCACCAGAACCATTATGCAGGGCATATCCGCGGTAATGGGCTTCCACCCCGACATGAGCGTAGAAGAGAACAGGAAACGCATGATGGACGGGGCGGCTTCAGTTGTTTCGGGCGCCGTAACGTACGCGGTACGCAATACGTCGTTCAACGGCACACGCATAACTGAGGGCGATATTATCGGCCTTATGGATAACGAAATTGTAACGGTTGGCGAAAGCGTTGAGCGCGTTTCAAAAGAGCTTCTGTCCACAATGATAGCGCGGAAGGAAGCGGATTGTATCGTTACCATATTCTACGGCGAGAATATGGATGAGGACAACGCGAATATGCTTGCCCAAAGCCTTGAGGATGATTTCCCCGAAGCGGAGTTCATCGTTCAGGAGGGCGCGCAGCCGCTTTATTATTACTATTTATCGGTGGAATAACGGGTGAACGATAAACCGTTAATTAGCATAAAAGGCATAGGCCCGCGCCGGGCGGAATTGTTCGGCAAGTTGGGCCTGTTTTCTTTAATTGATTTAATCCGCTATTACCCGCGCGATTATCTTGATTATTCAAAAGCGTTGCCTATCGCGCAATTGCGTCATGGGGATAACGCGGTTATTATGGCTAGGATATCGGAAAGCACGCGATCTGCCCGCGTCAGAGGCGGGCTAAGCATCGTTACCGCGCGCGCGGAGGACGAAACCGGGGCGGTTGAGCTTAAATGGTACAATCAGCCTTATGTGAAAAACCGAATTCCCGCCGGCAAAATCGCATATATTTATGGACGTATCGACTTAAGCCGTGGAAAACAGATGCTTAATCCCGCTTTTTCTGATAGTATTCCGGGGATTCTACCCATATATCCGATTACGCACGGGCTGAGTCAAAAGCAGCTGCGCGAAGCGGTATGCCTGGCGTTAAGTGACCTCGAAAAGGAAATAACGGAAACGCTGCCCACGCGCTTTCGGGAGTATTATGGCCTGGCGGATTTAATTTTTTCACTTAACAACATACATTTTCCGACGGATATGCGGGCGCTCAGTTTGGCAAAAAAGCGGCTGGCTTTTGAGGATATGCTACTGTTTTCAATCATAATGCGGAGATTATTGTCTAACAGGTTGGGCGCGAAAGGGATTAAGTTTCATACTCAAGGCGCTAAGGCTGAATTTATCGGCCGGCTCCCGTTTGCGCCTACGGTGGCTCAGTTACGCGTAATGGATGAGATATTGGCGGATATGGGCGCTCAAACGCCGGCCAACCGCTTGATTCAGGGTGACGTGGGTTCGGGGAAGACCATTTTGGCGCTCTTTGCTATGCATGTGGCGGCGCGCTCCGGCTATCAGGCTGTGCTTATGGCTCCTACGGAGATATTGGCGCATCAGCACTATGCAACCCTTCAGCGGTTTTTCGGTGATAAAGCGTGCCTGATATGCGGGGGCATGAAGAAAAGCGAGCGTATGGGCGTGTATGAACGCATTAACGACGGCCGCGCGACGGCTGTTGTTGGGACGCACGCCCTTTTACAGGAAGGGTTAAGGTTCCAAAAGCTGGGGCTTGTGGTTACGGATGAACAGCATAGGTTCGGGGTTAAACAAAGAGCGGCAATCAGCTTAAAGGGGGAAACGCCGGACGTATTCCTAATGTCCGCCACGCCCATTCCCAGAACGCTGGCGCTGCTATTGTACGGCGATTTGGACATTTCGGTTCTCAACCAACTTCCGCCCGGGAGAAAACCGATAAAAACGTATATCGTACCCGCTTCAAGGCGGAGCGACATGTACGGCTTTGTTGAAAGGCAGGCGGCTCTCGGCCGGCGGTCTTACATTGTATGCCCTCTAATAAGCGGGTCGGATGCGGCAGAGGGCAGAACGGCAACGGACGTTTATAACCAGCTGAAACGTGATTTAAGCATCCCCGTGGGCCTGGTGCATGGGCGGATGAGCGGGCAGAGGAAGAATGAGGTTATCAGCGCGTTCAGGGATGGTGAGATAATGGCGTTGGTATCCACAACCGTTATTGAAGTTGGAGTAGACGTACCTTTAGCTACAATTATGATAATCGAAAACGCGGACAGGTTTGGCCTTGCACAGCTTCACCAGCTCAGGGGTCGCGTTGGGCGCGGTACGCAAGAGTCATTCTGTTTTTTAATCAGCGAAACGGAAAACGAAAACAGCATTGAACGCCTGAGGGTTTTAGCGCAATCAAGCGATGGATTTGAGATAGCCCAAAAGGATCTTGAGCTGCGCGGGCCCGGCGAACTGCTTGGACATAGGCAGCACGGCCTTGACGGGTTTTCTTTCGCGCGCCTCAATTCGGATATGGCGACGCTCAAGGAAGCGCAGGATGCGGCGAATCAGCTTATAAATGATCCGGATTGGCATGCCGAAGCTGAGGAAATAACTGAGCAGGCGCGTTTAGCAATGGCGCGGCTAAGCAAGAACGTCGCCCCAAATTAAGCAGAAGTATCGTCATAATTAAACAGTTAAAAAAAATTTTTTTGTAATACGAATGATGAACCAAAACTGAATAAGACCTGATTTACAGATTACAATATATATGAAAAGCATTTTAGTATCATTGATTAAAATAATAAAACAATATATTTCCATTCATATAAATCAAAATACGGGACAAATTATTAACACATCTAAATAAGGAGGTGAAAGAAATGGCGCGTAACAACGTATTGGTTCCCGAAGCCAAGAATGCGATGGATTCATTCAAAATGGAAGTTGCTAACTCCCTGAATGTCAACCTGAAGCAGGGTTACAACGGTGATTTAACCTCGCGTGAAGCTGGTTCTATCGGCGGCGAAATGGTTAAGCGTATGATAGCTTATGCTGAAACCAACATGCCTAAATAACTGAGGAACATAATATCCTTCACCATGAATGCAAGGAGGTGAAATAAATGCAAAGGAATGACAGTTATCCGAGCAACAGCAGCACTCAGGCCAAGGCGATGCTTAACAGTCTGAAAACTGAAGCGGCTAATTCCCTGAATATTAACCTCAAGCAGGGTTACAACGGTGATATTACATCCCGTGAGGCTGGCTCTATCGGCGGCGAGATGGTTAAACGTATGATCGCTTATGCCCAAAATAACATGAATGGCAACATGATGAGATAAATGTAATCGAGGTCATGACCATACAACGAGACGGCCGGTTTTTACCGGCCGTCCCAGTGTGTCGAAAAAGTGGCTTGCGCCACTTTTTTCGAGTTAACACGGAGCGCTTTTACATTGGCGCGGTCAGCGCTCCGTGCAAAGAAACCCTTGCTGCGCAAGGCATTCCGAATC